>CAZWDK010000099.1:0-4208 GCA_964633095.1 uncultured Polaromonas sp.
CGCCGTACACCACCACCGCAATCTTGTCGGCCAGGCCGAACACCACGCCCATGTCATGCTCCACGGTCAGCAGGGTTTTCCCCAGGGTGACTTCCTTGATCAGGCTGATGAAACGGCTGGTTTCCGAACGGCTCATGCCGGCGGTCGGCTCGTCCAGCAAAATCACGCTGGCACCGCCGGCAATGGTGATGCCGATTTCCAGCGCTCGCTGTTCGGCATAAGTCAGGTTGGTGGCCAGCACATCACGTTTCTTGTCGAGCTTGATCATGGCCATCAAGGCCTCGGCCCGTTCATTGGCGTCATCGAGGTCGGCCAGAAACTTGAAAAAGGTGTACTTGTAGCCCAGACTCCACAGCACACCGCAGCGCAGGTTTTCAAACACACTGAGCTTGGGGAAAATATTGGTGATCTGGAAGCTGCGCGACAGGCCCATGCGGTTGATTTCAAACGGCTTTTTGCCGTTGATGCGCTGGCCATTGAGCAGCACGTCCCCGCTGCTGGGCTCAAAGCGCCCGCTGATCAAATTGAACAGCGTGGATTTGCCCGCGCCGTTGGGGCCGATGATCGCCACCCGCTCACCCGGCTTGACGGCCAGGTTGGCGCCCCGAATGATTTCAGTCCTGCCAAAACTCTTGCGAAGGTCTTTCAGCTCAAGCGAATAGCTGGCACTGGCACTGGTAGTCATAAGGCCTCCCTTCGCTTGATTTCCTTTTCAATGTCATTTTGTATTTCGCCCCATTGCGTCAAAAACTGCCGCCGGGTGAGCTCAAACAGACCCAAGCCCGTGATCAGTACAAAGCCTGCGCCAAACCAGCTGTTCAGGCTCAAGGCATTCAACCTGATACCCATGAAACCCAGCTCGGCACCGAGGGCCGCATTGAGTTGCAGGTGATACACCATCTCGACCATGGCGGCCGTGCCGACCAGGGCAACCAGGGCCGTGACAGCCAGCCCCAGATAGGCAACCCACAGCTGTTTGAGTTTTCCGAAACTGGCAACCCGCAGGTTCATCATGATCAGGCTGGCCAGGCCGCCAGGGGCGTACATCACCATGAAGAGAAAAATCAGGCCCACATACAGTAGCCAGGCCATGGACAGCTCGGATAGCAAAATCAGCGCCAGCACCAGCAGGCCCGCGCCAACGATGGGGCCGAAGAAGAAGGTGGCGCCACCGAGGAAGGTAAACAGCAGCAGGCTGCCGGAGCGCACGCCACTGACCACTTCAGCCGTGACAATTTCGGAGTTGATGGCCGCCAGCCCGCCGCCAATGCCGGCAAAAAAGCCGGCGATGATGAAGGCGTAGTAACGCACCCGCTGGGTGTTGTAGCCGATGAATTCGACCCGCTCGGGATTGTCGCGTACGGCGTTCAGAATGCGGCCCAGCGGCGTTCGGGTAAAGGCAAACATGGCGGCGGTGCAAACAAAGCAGTAGACCGCGATCAGGTAATACACCTGAATCTGCGGACCGAAGCTGATGCCCCACAACGGTTTGCCATAGGCCCGGTTGGTGGTGATGCCGCCTTCGCCGCCAAAAAACTCGGGAAACATCAGCGACATGGCAAACACCAGCTCGCCCACGCCCAGGGTGATCATGGCAAAGGTGGTGCCGGCTTTTTTGGTCGTCACATAGCCGAGCAACACGGCAAAGAACAGCCCGGACAGACCGCCCACCAGCGGAATCAGCGGCAGAGGAATGTAGAGAGTTCCCTTGGCTGCCAGGTTCATCGCGTGGACGGCCAGAAATGAGCCCATGCCGGCATACACCGCATGACCGAAGCTCAGCATGCCGCCCTGCCCCAGCAAAATGTTGTAGCTCAGGCAAATGATGACCAGGTAACCGGCCTGCGACAGCATCGTCAGCGCCAGACTGCTCTTGAACAGCAGCGGCGCCGCGAGCAGCAGCAGCGCGTAAAGCGTCCAGATCAGCCAGCGGCCCAAGTTGTAGGGTTTGAATTGATAAAACTGCTTGGTCATGATGCGGTGCCCTTAACCTTCCCGCGTGCCAAGCAGGCCTTTGGGGCGGAAGATCAGAATCAGCACCAGAAACAGAAACGGCAGAATGGGCGCGACCTGGGAAATCGTGAGTTTGAGCAAGGGGTAGCCAAAGGTTTCCGGCGTGACCGCCAGATTAAAGTTCGCAAGAAAGCTGATGAGTGACTGGTCCATGGCCACGGCAAAGGTCTGGATCAAACCGATCAGCAGCGAAGCCAGAAAGGCGCCGGTGAGCGAGCCCATGCCGCCCACCACCACCACGACAAAAATGATGGCCCCGACCGAGCCGGCCATGGCGGGCTCGGTCACAAAGGTGTTGCCGCCAATCACACCGGCCAAACCGGCCAGCGCCGCGCCGCCACCAAAGACCAGCATGAAGACACGGGGCACGTTGTGGCCCAGTGACTCCACCGTTTCGGGGTGCGTCAGCGCGGCCTGAATCACCAGGCCAATACGCGTGCGCGTCAGCAGCAGCCAGATGCTGAGCAGCATCAGCATCGAAATCAGCATGACGAAGGCGCGCGATTTTGGGAAATTGGTGCCGAATACCGTGAACAAGGGCCCTTGCAAGCCCGTCGGCAACACATAGTTGACGGCCGAGCGGCCCCAGACCAGCTGAACCAGCTCCAGCAGCAGGTAAGACAGGCCAAAGGTGATGAGCAGCTCGGGCACATGGCCAAACTTGTGGACCCTGCGCAGGCAAAAGCGCTCAAAGGCGGCCCCCATGGCAAACACCAGCAAGGGGGCCACCAGCAAGGACCACCAAAAACCGATGATCTGCGAGGTGCTGTAGGCAATATAGGCGCCCACCATGTAGAACGAGGCATGCGCAAAATTGAGCACGCCCATCATGCTGAAAATCAGCGTCAAGCCGGAACTGAGCATGAACAGCAACAAGCCGTAGCTGAGGCCGTTGAGCAAGGAAATGGTGAAAAATTCCAAATTCATTGGTGCACGCCTGAAGTCAGGAAATGAATGAAACGACCGAAGCCTACAAAGAAAAGGCCGGCGCAAATAAAAAGGCCCGATTCGGGGTCGGGCCTTTGCGTCATGAGCGCCAGCCAGTCAACCCATCAAGGGGATGAGGGTCGCTTCATCTGGCAAGAGGTCGGCGTGCTGGCCACATAGGCTTCGTAGTATTTGACCGGCACGAAGGTGTAGCCCGAGTTCTCGGCATCGTAGGGATACTTGCCGCCCGCTTTTTCCCAGCGATCAATGAAGAGGCCCTGCTGCAGCTGGTGGTCGGTCTTGCGCATTTCGACATCGCCGTTAAAGCTCTTGAAACGCAGGCCCTCCATGGTCTTCGCGACCACGGCAGGATCGGTCGATTTGGCCTGGGCCATGGCTTCGGTCAGGAGGGTGAACGCGTGATAAACCGCAGCCGTGTACAGATCATCGTTGAACTTCTTCTTGAAGTCAGCCATGATTTGCTGCATCTCCCCACCCATGTTGTAGTGGTTGTAGGCAACCTGATAGACACGGCCGGCCGATGCCGCGCCCATGGCGGTGGGGGTGCCCGTCACGCCACCGTAGTAGGTGTAGAACTTCACGTTGTTCAGGCCGGCCTCGTTCGCGGCCTTGATCAGCAAGGTCAGGTCCGAGCCCCAGTTGCCGGTGATCACCGAATCCGCGCCGGACTGCTTGATCTTGGCGATATAGGGTGCGAAATCACGTACCTGTGCCAGCGGGTGCAGGTCTTCACCCACAACCTGGATGTCGGGGCGTTTGGCCGACAGGTTTTGCTTGGCAAACTTGGCCACCTGCTGGCCGTGCGAGTAATTCTGGTTGATCAGGTAGACCTTCTTGATCTCGGGCTGGTCTTTCATGAAGGCGGTGAGCGCTTCCATTTTCATGGAGGTGTCGGCATCCAGGCGGAAGTGCCAGTAGTCGCACTTGCTGTTGGTCAGGTCGGGGTCAACGGCGGCGTAGTTCAGGAAGACCACCTCCTTGCCCGGATTGCGTTCGTTGTATTTGGACAGGGCGTCGATGATGGCCAGCGCCGGACCGGAACCGTTGCCCTGCACCACGTAGCGCGCCCCCTGGTCAATCGCAGACTTGAGCGCATTGGTCGTTTCCTGCGGGCTCAGCTTGTTGTCGATGCCGATGATCTCGAACTTCACACCGGCCTTGTTTTTCTGGCTGAAGCGCTCGGCCAGAAATTGGAAGCTCTTGAGCTGGTTGGTCCCCACCGCCGCCATCAGGCCCGACAAGGGGTC
>CAZWDK010000099.1:4308-6276 GCA_964633095.1 uncultured Polaromonas sp.
GGCAGCGGCCTTGGCCGGCGCCTGGGCCAGTGTCATGCCGCTGTACAGCATGGCCGAGGCGGCCACGGTCAAGGCAAAATGCCGACGGAAAAAATAGCGCTGGCTTGTCATCCCTTGTCTCCTGAAATTTATTGAAATCACGAATCAAATCAACTGCGGATCTACGGCGGACCGGCAAAGGTTAGGGCAAACAATGCTGCACTGCGTCAGGGAATGCCCTAGCCAAGTCACGTGTGCGACTGGCTCACAGCCCCGGCAGTTTGTAGTCCTTCAGCAGCTCTCGAAGTTTGGTCTTGAGAATCTTGCCGGTCGCCCCCAGCGGGATGGCTTCCACAAACACCACGTCGTCCGGGATTTGCCATTTCGCGGTCTTGCCTTCATAGAACTTGATGAGTTCGTCGCGCGTCACATCCATGCCCGGTTTTTTGACCACCACCACAATGGGCCGCTCATCCCATTTGGGGTGTGCGACGCCTATGCAGGCGGCCATGGCGACGGCCGGATGCGCCACCGCAATATTTTCAACATCGATGGAGCTGATCCACTCACCGCCGGACTTGATCACGTCCTTGCTGCGATCGGTGATCTGCATATAGCCATCCGCGTCTATCGTGGCCACGTCTCCGGTGGGAAACCAGCCGTCGACAAGCGGGTCGCCACCCTCGCCCTTGAAGTATTCGCGCACGATCCATGGGCCTTTGACATGAAGATCGCCAAAGGTCTTGCCGTCCCAGGGAAGTTCCTTTCCGTCGGCATCGACGATCTTCATGTCAACACCGTAAATCGCCCGTCCCTGCTTGAGCCGGATTTTCATTTTTTCTTCGGCAGGCAGGGCATCGTGTTTGTTTTTAAGGGTGCACAGCGTGCCCAGCGGGCTCATCTCGGTCATGCCCCAGGCATGCAGCACCTCCACGCCATAGTCGTCATTGAAGGCCTTGATCATGGCCGGCGGGCAGGCCGAGCCGCCAATCACCGTGCGGCGCAAGGTGGAAAATTTCAGGCCTGCAGGCTTCATGTGGCCCAGCATCATTTGCCAGACGGTGGGCACGCCGGCGGCGTAGGTGACCTTCTCGGCTTCGATCAACTCATAGACCGATTTACCGTCCAGGCCCGGGCCGGGAAACACCAGCTTGGACCCCGTCAGTGCGGCCGAATACGGAATGCCCCAGGCATTGACGTGAAACATGGGCACCACCGGCAAGATGGCATCGCGCGCCGACATGCACATCACATCGGGCAAGGCCGCCGCGTACGCATGCAGCGTGCTGGAGCGGTGGCTGTAAAGCGCGGCCTTGGGGTTGCCCGTGGTGCCGCTGGTGTAGCACATGCTGGATGCGGTGTTTTCATCGAAGCTGGGCCAGGCGTAATCAGGGGACTGCGCGCCTATCCAGGCTTCATAACTTTGCAGGTTGGGAATGCCGGAGTCTGCCGGGAGCTTGTCCGCATCGCACAAGGCAATGTAATGCCTGATGCCGGCGCACTTGCCGTGCACGGCCTGCACCAGCGGCAGAAAGCTCAGGTCAAAACACAGCACCTGGTCTTCGGCGTGGTTGGCAATCCAGGCAATCTGGTCGGGATGCAGCCGCGGGTTGATGGTGTGCAACACCCGGCCCGAACCGCTGACGCCGTAGTACAGCTCCAGGTGCCGGTAGCCGTTCCAGGCCAGCGTGGCGACGCGGTCGCTGAAAGCCAGCTTCAGCCCATCCAGCGCCTTGGCCACCTGGCGAGCCCGGCGGGCCGAGTCCTTGTAGGTGTAGCGATGCAAATCGCCCTCTACGCGGCGTGACACGATTTCGGCGTCACCGTGGTGCCGCTCCGCAAACTCAATCAGTGATGAGATCAGCAGGGGCTGACTTTGCATCAAACCTAACATGGTTTTCATCTCCTTTTATTCGGTAAAAAAGTTCACACCCATTCGACGCAATCGTCACCGCATGGTAACGCTCGCGTCGCAATTTCTGCACAGGA
>CAZWDK010000099.1:6376-10643 GCA_964633095.1 uncultured Polaromonas sp.
ATTCGACGCAATCGTCACCGCATGGTAACGCTCGCGTCGCAATTTCTGCACAGGAAATTTCCTCCGGCCGGCACCCTTGCGACAGCGGTGGCCCCTGGCCAAGACTCCATGTCTTGATGGAACGCCCGCCCTATCCAATGATGGTGGGGTCAACAACATGCGAAACCTGCCGCAAGTCCTGGCCATCGCTGCCCCGTACTGTCGGCTGAGCGCACCAGGAGCGCAACTGATGTCGCTTGCATGACAGTTTTTAAGTAGAAACCCGGGATCGGCAGGCGCCACGTTCGTCCTTCATTCCCGAGCATGGGTGACAAGGACACAATGGCCTCATGACACTCGAAGATGCAGCCTTCTCGCACCACCGCTTCATGCGCGGGCAGCCCTGGTTTTCTGCTTTGCCTGCGGACGCCCAGAGTCGCCTGCTGGCATGCATGTTTACCGTGGCGGGGCACAAGGGAGAAATCATGCTGGCAGCGGGTGAACCGGTTGAAGGCTGGTACGCCGTGCTGTCGGGCCTGGTCAAGCTGCAAAGCAGCTCATCGCAGGGGCGGGTGTCTGCGTTTCTTGGCGTGCCCGATGGCGAGTGGTTTGGCGAAGGTTCGACGCTGAAAACCGAGCCGCGCCGCTATGACGTGATCGCCCTTCGCGACACCCGGCTGCTGTGCCTGCCACGCGCCCAGTTCGACGAACTGCTGGCTGGTTGCCTGCCCTTTAACCACTTTCTGGTGGCGCATCTCAATCGTCGCCTCGGCCAGGCCATGGCCATCATCGAGGCCGGACGGCTGCGCGCACCGGAGCAGCGTGTGGCGCTGTACCTGAGCCACGTGTTCTGGCAGGGCCGGCGCAGGCTGGTGCTGTCCCAGGAGGAACTGGGACACCTGGCCGGTCTGTCGCGGCAGACGGTCAACCGGGCCCTCAAGTCACTGGAACAGCGTGGCTTGGTGTCCCTTGAGTTTGGTCGCGTGGCCATGCTGGACGGACCCGCGCTGGCGGCTTACGCCGTCCGCCCCGAGGTTTAAGGCCCCCACGCTATTGGCTACGCCGCTCTCCGAGAACACTTCGTGTAATGCGCCCCCCAGGGAGGCTAATTTCCCTGGGGGCGGCCCGTCGGAAAATTTCCCCGCAGGTTCTTAGCCCCAGTTCTTAACCCCAGTTGCACAGGGCTGCTGCCACCCGACGACAATTGAAGACATGAATTTCACTTCCGACGAGCCGGCCGCAGTGAGCGCAGACCTGAACTGGACGAACAGCTTTGCAGGACTGGGGCCCGCGTTTTACACCGATCTGCCACCCACCCCTCTGCCCTCGCCTTATTGGGTGGGTCGCAGCCTTCCCCTGGCGCGCGAACTCGGGCTGCAGGAGCAATGGCTGGAATCCGAGGAGTCCCTGGCGGTGTTCACCGGCAATGCGGCTCTGCCCGGCACCCGGCCGCTGGCCAGCGTTTACAGCGGCCACCAGTTCGGCGTCTGGGCCGGGCAACTGGGCGATGGCCGGGCGATCCTGCTCGGTGAGCTGGAAACAGCCCAGGGCACGCGGGAAATCCAGCTCAAGGGCTCGGGCAAAACGCCCTACTCGCGCATGGGCGACGGCCGGGCCGTGCTGCGCAGCTCGATCCGCGAGTTTTTGTGTTCCGAAGCCATGCATGGCCTGGGCATTCCCACGACCCGCGCGCTCTGCGTCACCGGCTCCGACGCGCCGGTGCGCCGCGAAGAGATCGAAACGGCCGCGGTGGTGACCCGCACCGCCCCCAGCTTCATACGTTTTGGCCATTTCGAGCATTTCAGCTACAGCAACCAGCACGCGCAGCTCAAGACACTGGCCGACTACATCATCGACCGCTTCTACCCCGCTTGCCGAGACACCGGCCAGCCTTATGCGGCGCTGCTGCAGGCCGTGAGCGAACGCACCGCGTACTTGATGGCGGCCTGGCAGGCCGTGGGTTTTTGCCATGGCGTGATGAACACCGACAACATGAGCATCCTGGGCCTGACCATAGACTATGGCCCGTTCCAGTTTCTCGACGCGTTTGACCCCGGCCACATCTGCAACCACTCGGACACCCAGGGCCGCTATGCCTACAACCGCCAGCCCAACATGGCGTACTGGAACCTGTTCTGCCTGGGCCAGGCCCTGCTGCCGCTGATGGACAACCAGGAACAGGCGCTGGCCGCATTGGAGTCCTACAAAACCGTCTTTCCCGAAGCGCTGGAAGCCAGAATGCGCGCCAAGCTGGGACTCAGCGATGTCCAGCCCCAAGACAAGGCCCTGATAGAAAGCACCTTCCGGCTACTGGCAGCCAACCGCGTGGACTACACGATCTTCTGGCGCCGGCTGTGCGCTTTTACCCCGCAAAGCGGCCATGAACCGGTGCGGGACCTGTTTTTTGACCGCGAGTCCTTCAATGCCTGGGCGCTACAGTATTCAGAGCGGCTTGCGATCGTAGATACTGGGCTGCGGGCCGATTTGATGCTGAAAAACAACCCGAAATTCGTGTTGCGCAACCATTTGGGCGAAGAGGCCATACGGGCGGCGAAACTAAAGGATTTTTCCGGGGTCAACACCTTGCTGAGCTTGCTGCAAGCCCCCTGTGAGGAGCATCCCGGCCATGAGCACTACGCCGACTTTCCACCGGATTGGGCAGCATCCATCGAAATCAGCTGCAGTTCATAAACCCCCACGTCAGGACTTGATCTCATGAGCACCAAAATCCAGAAAACCGATGCAGAATGGAAAGCCTTGCTGGCGGAAAAAGGGGCGGAGCCCGTCGCCTTTGAGGTTACCCGCCATGCCGCCACCGAGCGCCCTTTCACCGGCAAGTACGAAGACAACTACGCCGCCGGCATCTACCGCTGCATCTGTTGCGATGCCGAACTGTTCGACTCATCGAGCAAGTTCGATGCCGGTTGCGGCTGGCCCAGCTTTTCTCAGGAGCTCAAGCAAGGCGCGATTGAAGAGCATGTGGACCGCGCCCATGGCATGACGCGCACCGAAACCGTATGCGCCAACTGCGGCGCCCACCTCGGCCATGTGTTTCCCGATGGCCCCGCGCCCACCGGCCTGCGCTACTGCATGAACTCTGCCTCGCTGGACTTCAAACCACGATGATGTGGCCCCCACGATTGTCGCTTCGCGTAATGCGCCGCCCCCAAGGGGGCTAATTTTCCTTGGGGCGTCCCTGCGGAAAATTGTTACCTCGCCCGGCCCGGTCGATACGCATTCCAATCAACCACGATAATTACCTTATGAAATTTTTGTTCGACTTTTTACCGATTGCGCTTTTCTTTGGCATGTTCAAGTATGCCGAGGCTCACAAGGACTGGGCCGCCAGCGGCGCCACCGAATGGCTGGGCTTTCTGGTGTCCGGCGGGGTCGTCGGGCCTGCGGAAGCGCCCGTGCTGCTGGCCACCGTGGTCGTGATCGTGGCGACCTTTGCGCAAATCCTGTGGCTCAAGGCCAAGGGTCGCAAGATAGACACCATGCTGTGGGTCAGCCTGGGCCTGGTCACGGTGCTGGGCGGCGCCACCATTTATTTCCACAGCGAAAGCTTCATCAAATGGAAGCCCACCGTGCTCTACTGGGTCATGGGCAGTGCCCTGCTGCTGGGCCAGCTGGTGTTCAAGAAAAACGGCATCAAGTCCCTGATGGGCGCACAAATGACCTTGCCTGACTCGGTCTGGCGCATCGTCAACCTCAGCTGGGTCGGTTTTTTCACCGTCATGGGCTTTCTCAACCTCTGGGTTGCCTTCAACTTCCCCACCAGCACCTGGGTCAACTTCAAGCTGTTTGGTGGCCTGGGCCTGATGCTGGTGTTTGTGCTGGCGCAGGCGGTTTACCTGAACAAGCACATCAAGCTGGACAGCACGCCATGAGCCCGCCAGACGCCGGCATCAAGCCAGTTTTTGTCAGCACCATTGAGCAGCAACTCAGGGCGCGGCTCCAGCCCACGCTGCTTGAGGTGATCGATGAAAGCGCCGCCCACGCGGGCCATGCGGGAGCCAATGCAGAGGGCTTTGGCTCGCACTTTCGCATCCGCATTGCCAGCCCCGCCTTTGCGGGCAAGAGCCGCGTGGCGCGCCATCGGCTTGTGTATGATGCAATGCAAAATTTCATCGACCAGGGCCTGCACGCCCTGGCCATTGAGATTGTCGAATCACCCTGAACTTCAACCCAAGCTGCAGGCTGGCGAAAAACGCACTCCGTCGTTTGCCGCCCTGGCAACGAATTACCAACGCGTACAAGGAACACATGAAGAAACAATTTGTATTGG
>CAZWDK010000100.1:0-10611 GCA_964633095.1 uncultured Polaromonas sp.
CGCTGGTGACCATGTGCATAGGCGGCGGCCAGGGCATCGCGGCGATTTTTGAACGCATGTGAGCTGACAAGCGCCGGCGGGGGCAATTCCGGCTTCCCGCGGCGCGGCAGATACACTTTGCACCATCAGCGCCTCATGTGAGGCTCAGGACTGTATTGACATGACGCCATCCTCTCCCGCCCGCGCCTCCGGCGCGCCGGCCACTTCCTGGCTGGACACCGAAGCCTTTGACGAGCTCGACGCCATTCTTGACGACTTGCGCACCCGCCATGACGAAACACCGCAATGGGAGTTTTGCGAAGGCTTCATGGCCGCCGTGCTGTGCTCGCGCCGCCCCATTCCCGCCGCCGAATACCTGCCGGTGCTGCTGGCCACGCCGGCCGAAGGCGAGGCGTCCGATCCTGAAGGCGGCTCGTTTGCCAGCGAGGCGCAACGCGTGCGTTTCCTGACCCTCTGGATGCAGCGCTGGAAAGAGGTCGAGACGGCGCTGGATTCGGCCGTCGACTCGCTGGAAGACGACAACTGCTACCACCCCGAGGTGATGGACATTCGCGGCGCCGTGGCCGACATGCCGCCCGAGGAGCAGGCCGCCTTCAAGGGCGAGGACCTGCCCGCCTTTGCCCAGGTCTGGGCACTGGGTTTCATGTTTGCCGTCGAAAGCTGGCCTGAGGATTGGGCCGCACCGCGCGACAAGGACGCCGCCCAATGGCTGGACGGCGCCTTGCAGGCCGTGGTCGCCATGACCGAGGACGACGCGGCCGCACCCGAAGTCTCACCCCTGAGCGAAGACGGTGCGCCCAGCACCAGCATTGCCCGGCTCAATGCCTTTGGCGAGGCGATCTGGGCGGTGTACGACCTGCGCGAGCTGTGGAAAACCATAGGCCCGCGCGTGGAGACGGTGCGCAAGGAGGCCACGCCCGGCCGCAACGATCTTTGCTACTGCGGCAGCGGCAAGAAATACAAGAAGTGCCATGGCGCGGGCTGAGGCCAAGGGCCTGAAGACCGGCTCAGGCTGCTCCTGATTTGGTAGCGGCTGGCGCCCGTGTCCAAAGGGCTGGCGGCTGGTTTTGCCTGAAAATGGCGAAAGGTCGGCGCTCACTTTGAGCGCGTGCCCAGCACGGCCGCGCCAATGATCAGCAGCGCCGCCAGCGCAATGCTCCAGCTCAGGGCCCTGTTGCTCACCAGCAGCAACAGCGCGGTGGAGCCCAGCGGCGTGAGGTAGCTCAGGATGCCGATGTGCCGCGCGTCGCCCAGCTTGAGCGCCTTGTCCCACATGAAAAATGCGGCCCCCAGCGGGCCCAGCCCCATCACGGCCAGCAGCAGCCAGTCATGCCCGGACAGGGCGATCTGCGGCTCCAGCGCAACGTGGCACAGCAGCGACAGCAGGCCCGAGACCAGGCCGAAGAGCCCGATGGCCGCCGTGGGAAAGGCCGGCACACGTTTGCTGAGCAGTGAGTAGCTGGCCCAAATGAAGGCCGAGCCCAGGGCGGGAAGATAGCCCCAGGCCCAGCCACTGTTTGCAACGTCACCTGCCGCACCGCTGCGGGCACCGAGTATGGCAATCGCCGCACCGCTAAAGCCCAGCAGTCCCGCCGTCACATGCCTGGCGCGCAGCTGCATGCCTGCCAGGAACAGCGGTGCCAGCACCACCATCAACAGTGGCCACAGGTAGTTGACCAGGTTCGCCTCGACCGGCGGCGCGTGGCGCAGTGCGATGAAGAGCAGGAAGTGAAAACCGAACAGGCCGTAGACGCCCAGCCCCAGTGTCGCGGCGGGAATTTTCCAGGGCTGTTTGCCTTGCAGGACAAAGGGCAGCGCCAGCAGGCTGCCGACCAGCAGGGCAATGCCGGTGAGCAGAAAGGGGGGAATGTGTTTGAGCGACACCCCGAGCGCGGCGAGTGTGGCCCACAGGGCGATGGCACCCAGTGCGTATAAATTGGCTTGCATGGCCCCAAGCATAGAGGCGCCTTGAGCGCCCTGTCGTCGCGCAAACACGCCTGGCTGTCGCGCAACGACGGTGTTGTTCGGCTGGCGGACGCGGGCCGTCTTAGCGGGGCCATCCCTGCGGCGTGTGGCGCCGCATGGCCGCCGTCAGCGCCGACGGTGACCGGTAGCCGCAGCGCAGGGCGGCCTCGGCCAGCTGCATGCCGCCGGAACGCAGTTCCTGCGCATGGACCAGGCGATGCTGGCGCAGCCACTGCATCACGCTCAGGCCGGTTTCGCGCCGGCAGCGTGCGGCGAATTGCGTCGGGCTTAAAAACACCTGCTGCGCCAGTTGGGAAACACTCAGGGGCTCGTGCAGGCGCTCCCGCGTCCAGCCGGCGAGCTGCTCCCAGTCAATCGGGCGCTGGTAGCGCCGGTACGGCGGCGAGTTCGGCAGACCCTGCGCAGGGCGCCAGGCCTCCAGCAGCAACCGCGGGCCGTAGTGCTGTGCCAGGCTGCCGGCTTGCGGCAGATCCTGTTCCAGCGACAGCGCCAGATAGCGCGCCAGTGCCAGGGTTTGAGCCGCCTGCGCCGGACGGGACGGGCAGCTCGCCCAGCCGGCCTCCGCGCTGTCCAGTACCAGGCAACGGCTGCCGTGGCGTGCCTCAAAGTCGTGCCGTTCACCAGGGGCAATCACGCAGCCCTGGCCGGCCGCGATGCGCTGGCCGCGGCCCTGCACTTCCAGTTCCAGCACCCCGTCGAGACCCAGCAGCACCTGAAAATGCGCATGGGCATGGCTGCCGTGCGAGGCGCCGTACCGGCGCAGCGATAGTGAATTCTGTGCTGCATTCATCTCAGGCGATGCCGTTTGCGGCGCGATGGCTCATGGTGTGCCTTCAACAATGGGCGGGTGACGGGGCAATGGATTGGGCGAAATCCGGAAAGACTTCGCTATATGCTAGCGACAAATTCATAGGGATCATAAGGAGACCGTTTGTGAGAGCTTGGCGTTTGTACGCGGTGGGGGTGGGCCCGTTTCGCCTGATCGCGCAAGTGGTCTGCTGCTGCTTGCTGGCCTTGTGCGAAATGGCGCATGCACAGCTACCCGGGCATTACCCCGCCGACTATGGCTCGGTGGTGGAGGCGGCGCGAAGAGAGGGCGTGGTGGTGGTTTACTCCACCACAGACTTGTCGGCCGTGGCGTCGCTGGTGCGCGATTTCGAATCTCTCTACCCCGGCGTTCGGGTTCAGTACCACAAGCTGATCAGTACCGAGCTCTACCAGAGATACCTTGCTGAGACGGCGGCGCACCGCCCCACCGCCGATGTGTTGTGGAGCTCGGCCATGGATTTGCAGATCAAGCTGGCCAACGACCACCACGCGGCCAGCTACAGGTCGCCGGAAGCTGCCGCGCTGCCCGATTGGGCCATCTGGCGTGATGCGGCCTATGGAACGACCTTTGAACCGGCCGTTTTTGTCTACAACAAGCGCATGGTCACCGGGCCGGAGATTCCGCAAACCCATGCGGAGTTTGCCCATCTGCTGGCAACGCATCGCCAGAAATACGCAGGCCATGTCACCACCTATGACATTGAAAAATCTGCCGTGGGTTTTTTGTTCGCCACGCAGGACAGCCGCGTTCAGCCCGGTTTTTGGGACCTGGCAAGAGCGCTGGGCGCCAGTGACGTGGAGCGGGAGTCAAACACGTCGGTCATGGTCGAGCGCATTGCCTCAGGAAAGGTGTATCTGGGCTACAACCTGATCGGATCGTATGCCTTGACGCGTGCGCGGCGCGATCCGTCGATTGGCGTGGTGCTGCCCAGCGATTACACCCTGGTCATGTCGCGCATCGCATTGGTGGCAAAAAACGCGGCGCATCCGAATGCCGCCAGGCTGTGGCTGGACTACCTGCTGTCGTACCGCGGGCAAAGCCTGCTGGCCAACCGGGCCGAGCTGTTTTCGGTGCGCGGCGATGTGCCGGGGGAATTCTCGGCCGCAACCTTGCGGCAGTCGCTGGGTTCCAGCCTCAAGACCATCGGTGTCGGGCCTTCCCTGCTGGTCTTTCTTGACCACGCCAAACAGCAGGAGTTCCTGCAACGCTGGCGGCGTGAGACCGCGCCGGTCAAATAAGCCGCGCTGGCCTGAACTGAACCCGCACAAGCAGGCCAAGTCCGCCTCCGGCCGGGCTGTCCAGTGCAATCTGCGCATCATGCGACACGCAGATGTCGCGCGCGATGGACAGACCCAGTCCTGAACCCTGAGCGTCCTTGTTGGGCCCGCGGTAAAAACGCTCAAATACTTTTTCTCGTTCGGACAACGCAATACCCGGGCCGTTGTCTTCGACCTCCAGCACGGCGTATTCACCCTGCATGATTCGCACCGTGATGGCGCCGTGGGCCGGCGTGTAGCGGATCGCATTGTCGATCAGGTTTGCCATCAGTTCGTGCAGCAAAAGCTCATTGCCCATGACCGGCACTTCGTGCTCCGGGCCTTCAAAGCTCAGGTCAATGGCCTTTCGCCGGGCCGCGGGCACATGCTCAAGCGCGGTATCCCGCGCAAGCGCCATCAGCTCCACCACGCCGCCGTGATGGTTTTGCATGGCTTCGGGGTCTGAGCGCGCCATCATCAGCAGTTGCCCAATCAGGCGTGTCTGGCTGTCAAGCCAGTGCCTGACCGTGGCCAGGGTTTCGTGCGACAACTCCGGCCGTCCCTGCCTGAGGGTGTATTCGACCTGGGTGCGCATTTCCGACAGCGGCGTGCGCAGTTGGTGGGAGGCATCGGCAATGAAGCGCTGCCGGCTCGCAATCAGTTTCTCGATGCGCGAGGTGTGCTGATTGAGTGCCTCAATCAAGGGCCGGATCTCATTCTGGACGCGGGTCTGGTCGATGGGACTGAGGTCAAAAGAGGACCGCTTCACAAGGCTGTCGCGCAGCTCCATCAGGGGCCTCAGGCCCCGGCCCAGGCCGAGCCACACCAGCAGGCCGGCCGCGATGATCAGCACGGCCTGGCGCTGCAGGTCGTCGATCAATATCTGCCGCGACAGGGCGCTTCTGGATTCGCCGGTTTCAGCGACCAGGATCACCACCGGATCGGTCGTGTTCAATCCGTACACCTGCTTGTAATAGGCCACCAGGTAGATGGTTTCACCTTTGTACTGGGCCGTGTAAGTCACCTGCGTGTCGGCCGTGGATGCTCGCCGCGGCGGCATCGACAAGTCCTCGTAGCCCGTCAGGGTTCTGCCATCCGGTGCCACCACGCGGTAGAAAATTCGTTCCTGCAGGTTCGATTCGAGCAGTTGCAGCGCCACATACGGCAAGTCCACGGCCAGCGCACCATCCCTGACGGTGACCTGGTCTGCGATGGTGTCGGCCGAGGCGATTAGCAAGCTGTCAAAAGCACGGTTGGCGGTCAGATTGGCCGTGCGATTGCTGAAAAATGCGTTGACCACAAGCAGCAGCCCCAGCGGGATGAGCAACCAGCGAAGCAGCTGGAGCCGAAGACTGTTAAGTGGCTTCAAGGAGGTAACCCAGTCCGCGCAGGGTAATGATCGAAACGCCAGAGTTGTGCAGTTGCTTGCGCAGCCGGTGGATGTAGATTTCAACCACATCCTGGCCCGTGGTGGCATCGACCGAGAACACCTTTTCGAAAAGCTTTTCCTTGCTGATGGCCTTGCCGCCGCGCAGCAGCAGCACTTCCAGTACCGCATGCTCCTTGGGCCGAAGCGCCAGCGTGGCGCCGCCCAAGGTGAAGGTCCGGCCAACGCTTTCATAGGTCAAGGGCCCCAGCGTGATCAGCGGTGCGCTGACGCCATGCGCCCGCCGGATCAGGGCATGCAGGCGGGCTTCAAGTTCAGAGAGCTCAAAAGGCTTGGCCAGGTAGTCGTCGGCGCCCAGGTTGAGGCCGGCGACCCGGTCGCTGAGTTCGCCGCGCGCCGTGAGCACCATGACCGGCACGGTGCTGCCGCGCGCCCGCAGGCGCCGCAGGACCGTCAGCCCGTCCATCGAAGGCAGTTCCAGATCGAGGATGACGGCATCGTAACTCTGGGTGAACAACAGGTGGTCGGCATCCTGGCCATCATGGGCCATGTCGACGGCGTAACCACTGCCTTGCAAGGCCTTGGCGAGCCATTTGGCCAGTTCGGCACTGTCCTCTATCAATAGCAGGCGCATGTCAAATTCTCTTCGCTTTATCCGACCTGGATGGTGGCTGCAGTTTCACGTCAAGCCCCTGATTGGGACTTGCCTTGGCTTAGGTGTTTTCCCTAGGGTTTCCAAAAGTAAAGCGGCAGGAAAGGTCATTTGCGGACACTGCCTTCATCGGTGGGGTCCGAGGTGCTTGCCTCCATGTGCGCATGACGCGCTTGGCCCCATCGCTGAATTTGACCATAAAACCTTTTAGGAGATAAACCATGCTGAGCCGACGCTTCCTGTTTTCCGCCCTTGCCATCGCCGCTTCGTTGACTGCTTCGGCGGCGGCCGTTGCCGCCGAGAAAGTCACCATCATGGTGGGGGGCTACGAAAAACAAATCTACCTGCCTGCGAAACTGACGGAGCGCCTGGGCTACTTCAAGGACGAAGGACTGGATGTTGAACTGCTCAACCAGCCCGCCGGCGTCGATGCCGAGCTCCAGCTGTTGGCCGGTGCCGTGGACGGCGTGGTGGGTTTTTATGACCACTGCGTGGACTTGCAGACCAAGGGCAAGATTGTCCAGTCCATCGTTCAATTCAGCCAGGCGCCGGGCGAAGTGATCCTGGTGTCCAGCAAGCATCCCGAACTCAAGTCCATGGCCGACATGAAGGGCAAGACCGTGGGTGTGACCGGCCTGGGTTCTTCCACCAATTTTCTGACGCTGGCGCTGGCCGCTCGCGCCAATGTGCCTGTCGGCGATTTCACCACCTTGCCAGTCGGCGCCGGCACCACTTTCATCGCCGCCATGCAGCAGGACAAGATTCAGGCCGGCATGACCACGGAGCCCACCATTTCCCGCATGGTCAAGACGGGTGAAGCCAAGGTGCTGGTGGATATGCGAACCGTGGAAAAAACCAAGGCGGCGCTGGGCGGCACCTACCCGGCAGCCTCGCTTTACATGGACGCCGCATGGATTAACAGCCACAAGGAAACCGCGCAAAAGCTGGCCAATGCCTTGGTCAAAACGATGAAATACATCAATACCCACACCGGTGCCGAAATCGCCGACAAGATGCCTTCCGAGTTTTATGTGGGCGACAAGGATGGCTATATCAAGGCGCTCGATGAAGGCAAGGCGATGTTCACGCCCGACGGCGTGATGCCCGCGGGCGGTCCGGAAACCGTGCTGGCCGTGCTTTCAGGCTTTTCGAAAAACATGAAAGGCAAGACGGTGGACCTGTCCAAGACCTATACCTCCGAGTTCGTCAAGCGCGCCAAGTAAGTTGGACGCCGAGGGCCTGGTTCGCAGGCCTTCGGCTGAAGCTTGTCTGCCGATGGCCCTTCCGGGGCTCGCATGCCTCGCTCCCCTGCACAAAGAGAACCATTTATGCCAGATACCTCCAGCCCGGCCACACCGGCCGTAGAACTGATCAATGTGAGCCGCCGTTTTGTCACACCCGATGGCAAGTCGATGACGGCGATTCGTGACTTCAACATGACCATAGGGCGCGGCGAATTTGTCGCCATCGTCGGTCCCACGGGCTGCGGCAAGTCGACCACGCTCAACCTGGTGACTGGCCTGGCCAAACCCTCCGCCGGCGAGGTGCGCCTGTTTGGCCAGCCCGTGGACGGCATCGACCCGCGCATCGGCTTTGTGTTTCAGACCGATGCCCTGTTTCCGTGGCGCAGCGTGATTGACAACGTGGTGGCCGGCCCACTGTTTCGTGGCATGGCCAAGGACGAAGCCTATGCACGCGCCGAAAAATGGCTGGCGCGGGTGAACCTGAGCGGCCATGAGAGCAAATACCCGCACCAGCTCTCGGGTGGCATGCGCAAGCGCGTTTCCCTGGCGCAAACCTTCATCAACGAGCCGGAAATTCTTTTGATGGATGAGCCCTTTTCCGCACTCGACGTGCAAACGCGGGTACTCATGCATGACGCCTTGCTGCAGCTGTGGTCGGAAGCCAAGGCTTCGGTGCTGTTTGTGACCCACGACCTTGAAGAAGCGATTGGCCTGGCCGACAAGGTTTATGTCCTGACGGCTGGCCCGGCCACGGTGAAGTCGGTGTATCCCATCGACATTCCACGGCCACGCGTGGTGTCAGACATCCGTTACGACAAACAATTCATTGATATCTCCCAGACCATTTGGAACGATCTGCGCGACGAAGTGAAGCTGGGCGCCGCCCGTGCCGAAACCGTTGCCGCCTGAGCGAAAGGACTACATATGACAAACTCCACCCTGACGGCCAATGGGCCGGTGTTTCGCGCCGGCACCTCCGACGCAGAGATTGAGCGCGCCGCCGCGGATGCGGCGGTCAAAAGACGGCGCATGGTTCTCTTCTGGCGCTTCCTGATTCTGGCCGTCTTCCTGGTCGGCTGGGAAGTCGCCGCGCGGACCAAGGTGATCGATGAATTTTTCTACTCCAGCCCGACCGCGATCCTGGAGCGCCTGTGGCAATGGATGGTCGATGGCACCGATGGTGTCTCCCTCTGGTATCACCTCTGGGTGACCATGGAAGAGGCGCTGCTTGGCTTTGGCAGCGGCTCCGTGATGGGGGTGATTGTGGGCGTGGCCCTGGGCCGCAACCGCATGGCGGCCGATGTGTTCTCCATCTACATCAAGGTCTTCAATTCAATCCCGCGCGTGGTGCTGGCGCCCATTTTCATCATGATCCTGGGCCTGGGCCTGGCTTCCAAAGTGGCTCTGTCCTTTGTGATGGTGTTCTTTGTGGTGTTTTCCAACGCCTTCCAGGGCGTGCGCGAAGCGGATCGCTCCTTGATTGCCAATGCGCAGATTCTGGGCGCTTCGTCCTGGCAGTTGACCTGGTCGGTGATCGTGCCTTCGGCCATGAGCTGGATTTTTGCCTCGCTGCAGGTGAGCTTCGGCTTCGCCATCGTCGGTGCCATCGTCGGTGAATTCGTCGGCTCGCGCTTTGGTATCGGCCTGCTCATCAACATTGCCAAGGGCTCATTCGATGCCGCAGGCATGTACGCCGCCATAGTGATCATCATGGTGGTGGCGCTGGCGGCTGAATACCTGATGTCGCTGGTCGAGAAGCGTCTGGCGAAATGGCGTCCAGCCGCGCTGAGCGAAACGGCTTGACGGATGGCCCAGGCCAGGGCGGGCTGCAGGCCCTGGCGGGCATTGAATGCCACGGACGCTCAGGCAGAGGTCCGTGGCATTTTTAGTGCAGGAAACCGTTGCGCACGGCGGCGATCAGGAACAGGCCGAGCAGGGCCCGGTAAATGACAAAGGGCCATGCCGAAAACCGTTCCAGCACCCGCATCAGGCCCCAGATCGCGATAAAGGCCGAGCCACTGGCAACGACCAGGCCAAATGCCAGCAGCGACCAGGCCTCGGGCGGGATGTGCGCATGATGCAGAACCCATAGCTCCTTCAATCCCGCCAGCGCGATGGCGGGCAAGCCCAGAAGAAACGAAAACCGCGCGGCTTCCTCGCGCTTGAAGTTGAGGAACAGGGCCGCCGTCAGGGTCGAGCCCGAGCGCGACACGCCCGGAATCAAGGCCCCCACCTGCGCCAAGCCGACGATCAGCGCATCCCTGAGCCGCATCTGCTCGACGGTGCGGCGATGCCGGCAAAGGACCTCGGCCGCGGCCAGCAAGACCGCCATCACGACCGATGAGACGCCTATCACCATCAGGCCGCGCAGCGGCGACTCGCAGGCATTCAATACCGAGGACAGCGCCAGGCCGGCAAGGCCGATCGGAATCGTTGCCAGCAGGATGCCCACCGCCAAACGAAACCACGGGTCGTTGAAATCCCGGCGCCGGGTGGCGGTGATGCTGCCTGACACCACGGCGCGTATGTCACGCCAGAAGTAGCTGACCACGGCGGCCAGCGCCGCCAGCTGCATCGCCGCCGAGAAGGCGGAACCCGGATCACGCCACCCCAGCAGCGCCGGGACCACGCGCATATGCGCGGTCGATGAGATGGGTAACAGCTCGGTGATGCCCTGGATGACGCCCAGGATGCCAATCTGCGCATACCCCAGTGAGGCAAAACCGACATCCAGACCCGCGCTGCAAACATTCGCCAAAATTTTTCTCCATAGACAGGCTGTCGATTCGCCCATTGAATTCACATGGCCCCATGGCCATCCACCGGCCTTGGGTCACTGCCTCGATAGGCAGGCCAGCGCAAGAACTCAAGGGGTGCTGATCGCAACCCCGGCGGCATGGGCCTGCTGGTCGGCGTGGTAGCTGGAACGCACCATGGCGCCCACCGCCGCGTGGGTAAAGCCCATCTTGTAGGCTTCTTCCTCGAACATCTTGAAGGTGTCGGGGTGCACGTAGCGGCGCACCGGCAGGTGGCTGGTCGACGGCGCCAGGTACTGGCCGATGGTCAGCATGTCGATGTCGTGCGCGCGCATGTCGCGCATCACCTGCAGGATTTCTTCGTCGGTCTCGCCCAGACCCACCATGATGCCGCTCTTGGTCGGCACCTCGGGGTGCAGCGCCTTGAATTTCTTCAGCAGGCTCAGGGAGAACTGGTAGTCGCTGCCGGGGCGCGCCTCCTTGTACAGGCGCGGCGCGGTT
>CAZWDK010000101.1:0-10582 GCA_964633095.1 uncultured Polaromonas sp.
GCTCAAGAAAGACGTGCCGCTGGCTGACATCGAAGCCATGATCGCCGCCGACAACGACTGGGTCAAGGTCGTGCCGAATACCCGCGAAGCCTCCATCAAGGACCTGACACCGGTCGCCGTGACCGGCACCATGCAGATTCCGGTGGGCCGCCTGCGCAAGCTGGCCATGGGGCCGGATTACCTGGGCGCCTTTACCGTGGGCGATCAGCTGTTGTGGGGTGCGGCCGAGCCGCTGCGCCGCATGCTGCGCATTCTGCTGCAGGCCTGAGTTTTTGGCGTTGAGCGGCTGCCCGCCTGCAGCCGCTACTCGTAAGCACTTGTGACAGGACGTTGTCGTCAGGCCACAGCTGAAACTTGTAAATTGATGCGAACTTGCTGTGTCAAAACTTAAGTAGTGTCTTAGCTTGTCAGCGTAACGCCTTGATGTTAAGGTTGTTTTTCAAAAATTCGCATCGAGGTTTTTGTGCGCTTAAGCAGAATAAAGTTACATGCAGACCGAGCACCGGAGGCTCAAAACCCCATGAATCATCACGGTCGTTGGCGTATTGGCGCCCTGGCGAGTGCCATTGCCTTGCTGGGCAGCCTGGCAAGTCTTGAGGCACAGGCCCTGGCTTTGGGCCGGATCACGGTGCAATCGGCGTTGGGCGAGCCCCTGCGTGCGGAAATCGACATCACGGACATCACGGCAGATGAAGCCGCCAGCCTGAAGGCGGGCGTGGCCTCCGCTGAGGCCTTCAAGGCCGCAGGACTTGAATACACCGCGGCCGTCACCAACCTGGAAGTGAACCTGCAACGCCGTGCGGACGGCCGGGCTTATCTGCGCCTGAGCAGCAGCCGCACCGTGAATGAACCCTTTGTGGACCTCATTCTTCAAGCCAACTGGGCCACCGGTCGCATCGCCCGCGACTACACCATGCTGTTCGACCCGCCCAACCTGCGCGCCGCCGGCGCAGCCGCGGCCGTCATGCCCACCGCCCCGATACTGTCCCAGCCGGCGACGCCGACCACGGCAGCACCAGCCAGGCTGGCGGCCACGCGTGGCGCACCTGCCGACAGGCCCGCGCCAGTGACCAAGGCAACTGTGGCCAGGGCCGCGCCGGCTGAAAAAGCACCCGCCGGCGACAAGCAGCTCACCGTCAGGGCCGGGGATACCGCCGGCAAGATTGCCGCCCAGAACAAGCCGGCCAGCGTGTCGCTGGACCAGATGCTGGTGGCCTTGCTCAGAAGCAATCCCGACGCATTCATAGGCGGCAACATCAACCGGATCAAATCCGGTGCCGTGCTCGACCTGCCCACGGCCGAAACCGCCAGTGCCATTGCGCCGGGCGAGGCCACGCAGACCATCGTCGCCCAAAGCAAGGATTTCAACAGCTTCCGCCGCAAACTGGCAGAAGGCGTGCCGACCATGCAAGTTGCCAGTGCCGACCGTCAGGCCGGCGGCAAGGTGCAGGCCAAGGTGGAAGACCGCGCGCCGGCCAGTGCGACACCCGACAAGCTGACGCTCTCCAAGGGTACGGTTCAGGGCAAGGCCGCCACGGCCGACGAAGAAAAGATCGCCAAGGACAGGCAGGCCAAAGACGACGCGAACCGCGTGGCGGAACTGTCCAAAAACATCAGCGAGCTCAATAAACTGGGCGCCGCCCCGGCAACAGCGGCGCCGGCAACCTCGGCCGCCAAAACGACAGGCGCAGCACTGCCCGCGCCGGCAGCCGTTGCCGTGTCCGCCACTGCCCCAGCCACCGCCCCAGCCACGGCCACGGCCACGGCGGCCAGTGCAAGCGCTCCGGCCCTTGCCGCAGCCTCGGCAGCGGCCAGTGCGCCAGCCCTGCAAGCCGCCAGCGCCCCCGGCGAGGTAGCCGCAGCCAGCGCACCGGCATCCGCCGCCGCATCCAGTGTCGCGGCGGCACCGGCTGCCGTGGCCGTCAAAAAGCCCGCGGCACCAGTCCCACCGCCGCCCGAGCCCAGCCTGGTCGAAGAGCTGCTGGATAACCCGCTGTTGCCGCCGCTAGGCGGCGGCCTGCTGCTGCTGCTGGCCGGCTTGGGTGTTTACCGTCATCGCCAGCGCAACAATGGCGCCCAGGTCGACAGCTCATTCCTGGAAAGCCGCCTGCAGCCCGACTCCTTCTTTGGTGCCAGCGGCGGCAAGCGCATCGATACCGCTGAACACAGCAGCGCCGCTGGATCGTCCCTGGTCTACTCTCCCAGCCAGCTCGATGCCGCCGGCGATGTGGACCCGGTGGCCGAGGCCGATGTTTACCTGGCCTATGGGCGCGACCTGCAGGCCGAGGAAATCCTCAAGGAAGCGATGCGCACCAGCCCTACGCGCGTCGCCATCCATGCCAAGCTGATGGAAATTTATGCCAAACGCCGCGACAGCAAGGCGTTTGAGGTGGTGGCCAACGAGGCCTTCAACCTGACGCAAGGCCATGGGCCGGAATGGACTTACATCGCAGAAATGGGCCTGGCGCTTGATCCCGCCAACCCCATGTACCAGCCTGGCGGGCAGCCGCTGGGCTGGGCTCGGGCGGGTGCGGCCCAGGGCGCCATCAACAACAGCCACGACACCATGCCACACGCGACCGCGCATGGCGTGCCTCTCGCATCGGCACCGGTGGCGGATGTTGACCTCGACCTGGATATCTCGCTGGGCGATGAACCCGAAGCCGCCTCACCCTCCTCCCGCCCTGACAGCAGCACCGCGCATCTGCAAACCGCGCCGCCGCCGGCCGCCGAACCTGCCGCTGCCAGCGCGCCGGCTCCGCTCCTTGGCGGTCTTGACATGGATTTCGGCGATGCGTCGTTCAGCCTGCCTGTCATCGCTACCTCACCCGCGCCCCAGCCAGCCCAGGGCCCGTCCGAGCTCGAAGTCGAGTTCGAAGGATTGGACTTCACCGCCGAGCCCGTTGCAGCGCCCCAGGCGCTCAAGAAAAGCAACACGGTCGCAGCCGCCCCGGCGCCCGCCGACGCTGGCCTGCTCGAATTCGACCTGGGCTCGCTGTCGCTGGACCTGAACGACGGCCCCCCCACCGAAAGCCCCGTCCATGCCATGACGGCCACGGCCGACGACCCGCTTGAAACCAAGTTTCAGCTGGCCGAAGAATTCCGCTCCCTGGGTGACGCGGACGGTGCCCGGGCCCTGGCCGACGAAGTGCTTGCCAAGGCCAGCGGCCCCCTGAAAGTCAAGGCGCAGGCGTTTCTCAACGCCCTGTCCTGAAGCTGGCGGGTTGGACCGTGTGAGGATTGCGCTAGGCATCAGCTACAGCGGCGGCGGTTACGAGGGCTGGCAAAGCCAACTCTCGGGCAATACGGTTCAGGACAAGCTGGAACAGGCCTTGGCGAAGTTTGCCGCCCAGCCCGTGCGCACCCTGTGCGCCGGCCGCACCGACGCAGGCGTCCACGGCCTGATGCAGGTGGTGCACTTCGACACCCTGCTGGCGCGTGAAACCGCCTCCTGGGTGCGCGGCACCAACACCTTCCTGCCCCGCGACATTGCCGTGCTGTGGGCGCGCCAGGTGCCTGATGAGTTCCATTGCCGCGGCAGCGCCATTGCGCGCCGCTATGCCTATGTCGTGCTGGAGTCGCCGGTGCGCCCCAGCGTCGAAGCCGGCCGTGTCGGCTGGGTCTACCGGCCGCTGGACGGCGCGGCCATGCAGCAGGCCATTGCACACCTGATCGGCGAGCACGACTTCAGTTCGTTCCGCGCCTCCCAGTGCCAGGCCAAGTCCCCCGTCAAAACCATCAACCGGATCGAAATTACCCGACGCGGGGAGGCCGAGTCACGCTACTGGCGCTTCGAGTTCGAGGCCAACGCCTTTTTGCACCACATGATCCGCAACATCATGGGCTGTCTGGTGGCCATTGGCCAGGGCAAGCATCCGCCCGACTGGCTGGCCGAGGTGGTGGCCGCCCGCAGCCGCCAGGCCGCCGCGCCCACCTTCTCCCCCGACGGCCTGTATTTTCTGGGGCCGGTCTACGAAGACCACTACGGCTTGCCCAGCCGCACGGCGGCTTATGATTGGTTGCCATGAAAGCCCTCTACAGAACCCGAATCAAGATCTGCGGCCTCACGCGCGAGGAGGACGTTGACGCGGCCGTGGCTGCCGGTGCCGATGCGGTCGGCTTTGTCATGTACGAAGCCAGCCCGCGTCATGTGACGGCCCAGCGCGCCGCCGAACTGGCTCGCCGCCTGCCGCCGTTTGTCACGCCCGTGCTGCTCTTCGTCAACGCGAGCGCTACAAAAATAATAGCTGACTGCGCCCATCTACCCTTGGCCTTGCTCCAGTTTCATGGCGATGAAACGGCGGAAATCTGCCGGCAGGCGGGCCGGCCCTTCATGCGCGCCGCGCGCATTCCGCTCAATGAGGAGGCGGCCCGTTTTGATCTCGTAAAATACGCGGAAGACTTCAAGGCCGCCCAGGCCATACTGCTCGACGCCCATGTCGAGGGTTATGGCGGCGGCGGGAAAACATTCAATTGGTCACTTCTACCTCCAAGCGTCAACGCTCACCTCGTTTTGTCTGGTGGGTTGACGCCTGCAAACGTGACCGATGGCATTTTGCAAGTCAGGCCGCGTTGCAAAACGCTGGCCGTTGATGTGAGCTCAGGCGTCGAGATTTCCAAGGGAATCAAGAGCGCCGACAAGATCAACCAATTTGTCGCAGCTGTCCGCGCTGCCGACGAACAACTTGCGAAACACCCCATTCACCATGTTCGACTACCACCAACCTGACCCGACAGGCCATTTCGGGATTTACGGCGGCAGTTTCATCTCCGAGACGCTGACCCATGCCGTCAATGAACTGAAAGAGGCCTACGCCAAGTACCAGAACGACCCCGAATTCCTCGCCGAATTCCGCTCCGAACTGGCGCATTTTGTAGGCCGCCCCTCCCCCATCTACCACGCCGCGCGCATGAGCCGCGAGCAGGGCGGCGCGCAGATTTATCTGAAGCGCGAAGACCTCAACCACACCGGCGCGCACAAGATCAACAACACCATAGGCCAGGCCATGCTGGCCAAGCGCATGGGCAAGCCGCGCGTGATCGCCGAAACCGGCGCCGGCCAGCACGGTGTGGCCACCGCCACCATCTGCGCCCGCTACGGCCTGGAATGCGTGGTCTACATGGGCAGCGAAGACGTCAAGCGCCAGAGCCCCAATGTCTACCGCATGAACCTGCTGGGCGCCACCGTGGTGCCGGTGGAAAGCGGCAGCAAGACGCTGAAGGACGCGCTCAACGAAGCGATGCGCGACTGGGTCGCCAACGTGGACAACACCTTCTATATCATAGGCACGGTGGCCGGTCCGCACCCCTACCCCATGATGGTGCGCGATTTCCAGAGCGTGATAGGCACCGAGTGCCTGGCGCAGATGCCGGAATTCATCGGCAAGCCCGCACCCGATGCGGTGGTCGCCTGCGTGGGCGGCGGCAGCAACGCCATGGGGATTTTTCACCCCTACATCCCCTATGAAAACACCCGCCTGATCGGCGTGGAAGCGGCCGGCGAAGGTCTGGACAGCGGCAAGCATTCGGCCTCGCTGCAGCGCGGCCTGCCCGGCGTGCTGCACGGCAACCGCACCTATGTGTTGCAGAACGAAGACGGCCAGGTGACCGAAACGCACAGCATCAGCGCCGGCCTGGACTACCCCGGCGTCGGCCCCGAGCACGCCTTTCTGAAGGACATAGGCCGTGCCGAATATGTCGGCATCACCGACAGCGAAGCGCTGCAGGCCTTTCACTACCTGTGCCGCACCGAAGGCATCATTCCCGCACTGGAATCCAGCCACGCCGTGGCCTATGCCATGAAGCTGGCCAAAACCCTGCGCCCCGACCAGAGCATTCTGGTCTGCCTCTCGGGCCGCGGCGACAAGGACATCGGCACCGTGGCCGACCTGTCGGGCGCCGACTTTTACGACCGGCCCTCGATGCGCGGCCTGGCCGTCAAGGGCGGCAGCAAGGAGACCTCATGAGCCGCATCAGCGCGACCTTCGCCAAGCTCAAAAGCCAGGGCCGCAAGGCCCTGATTCCCTATGTGACGGCGGGTTTCCCGTTTGCCGACATCACGCCCGAGCTGATGCACGGCATGGTGGCCGGCGGTGCCGACGTGATCGAGCTGGGCGTGCCCTTCTCTGACCCCAGCGCCGACGGCCCGGTGATCCAGCAAGCCGGCGAAAAAGCCCTGGCCCTGGGCATAGGCCTGGCCCGGGTGCTTGACATGGTGCGCCAGTTCCGCGCCAAGGACGGCACCACCCCCGTGGTGCTGATGGGCTACGCCAATCCGGTCGAGCGTTATGACATCAAGCATGCCCAGCCCGGCCTTGAAAGCGCCTTCATCCGCGACGCCGCCCAGGCCGGCGTGGATGGCGTGCTGATCGTCGACTACCCGCCCGAAGAGTGCACGGCCTTTGCCGCCCGGCTGCGCGCCCACGGCATGGACCTGATCTTTTTGCTGGCCCCCACCTCTACCTCCGCCCGCATGGCGCAGATTGCCGAGATCGCCACCGGCTATGTGTACTACGTCTCGCTCAAGGGCGTGACCGGTGCCGGCACGCTGGACGTGGACGCGGTGGGCGCCATGCTGCCGCGCATTCGCCAGCATGTGAAGGTGCCGGTGGGCGTGGGCTTTGGCATCCGCGACGCAGCGACCGCCCAGGCCATAGGCCGGGTGGCAGACGCCGTGGTGATCGGCAGCAAGATCATCCAGCTGATTGAGCACCAGCCCAGGGACAGGGTCACCGCCGTCGCCCATGACTTCCTGAAAGAAATTCGTGCGGCCTTGGACTGAAGCCCGAATCCGCAAAGCCGCAGCTCAACCATCACACAACAAGGACTGACGCCATGTCTTGGTTAGAAAAACTCCTCCCGCCAAAAATCAGCCGAACCGACCCGACGGAGCGCCGCCAGGTGCCCGAAGGCCTGTGGATCAAGTGCCCCAGCTGCGAGGCCGTGCTGTACAAGACCGACCTGGAAAAGAACCAAAACGTCTGCCCGCAGTGCAGCCACCACCACCGCATAGGCGCGCGCGCCCGGCTCGACGCCTTTCTCGATGCCGAAGGCCGCTACGAACTGGGCCAGGAAGTGCTGCCGGTCGATGCGCTCAAATTCAAGGACAGCCGCAAATACCCCGAGCGCCTGAAAGAGGCGCTGGAAAGCACCCAGGAGACCGATGCGCTCGTCATCATGGGCGGCGCCGTGCACAGCATTGGCGTGGTGGTGGCCTGCTTCGAGTTCGATTTCATGGGCGGCAGCATGGGCAGTGTGGTCGGCGAGCGCTTTGTGCGCGGCGTGCATGCGGCGATCGAGCAAAAAGTGCCCTTTGTCTGCTTTACCGCCACCGGTGGCGCGCGCATGCAGGAAGGCCTGCTGAGCCTGATGCAGATGGCCAAAACCAATGCCGCCCTGACCCGCCTGGCCAAAAAAGGCCTGCCCTACATCAGCGTGCTGACCGACCCGACCATGGGCGGCGTGAGCGCCGGCTTTGCCTTTGTCGGCGACATCGTGATTGCCGAGCCCAAGGCCCTGATCGGTTTTGCCGGCCCGCGCGTCATCGAATCGACCGTGCGCGTGACCCTGCCCGAGGGCTTTCAGCGCGCCGAATTCCTGCAGACCAAGGGGGCGATCGACTTTATTTGCGACCGGCGCGAGTTGCGCAAGACGGTGGCGAACTCGCTGGCCATGCTCTTGAAGCAGCCGGCTGACGCGGTTAGTTAGCAAGCTCGGCACCGCTTGAGCCTTTCACCTGGAGGCGAGAGTGGCAGGCACCGGCCCGAAGGCCGGCGGGCCGCACTGCCTGTACCGCTTCTGCATCGAACAGACCGTGACGGCGGACACCACGGCGGCCGGGGGAAATGTGGTTTTGCTGGCAGGATGAGCAAGCGCCCCAGCGGTGAAACCTCGAGCAGCGCAGCCCCCAGCTCAGGCATCTGTGGCGGCGCTGGGGCCGGTACGGGTCCATTTGGCGGGCAGGGCGATCATCCAGGGGATTCTTGCTTTATCCTGACATAAGCTCTACCATTAAAAAGGCAAGCACCCGCTGCGCCATCGAAACGAGTGCCTACTTCTCTTTTGAACGAGGAGATAGCCATGGCGAACGAGACAAGGGTAGTTCATTCGCGCCGGGACATTGCGGCCGGTCCGTTAACCCGCACCAATGCCCGCCGGCGCCGCATCATCCAGGCCGCCGGCGCAGCCGGCCTCGCTGCCGGCCTCGGCCCCTTCATTCTGCCGGACAGGGCACACGCAGCGAAACGAACGCTGAAGATATTGCAGTGGAACCATTTCGTGCCGGGTTACGACAAGTGGTTCGACAATACCTATGTGAAGGAATGGGGGCAGAAGAACGATACCGAGGTGATCGTCGATCACGTCGGCATTCCGGCGCTCGCCACGCGCGCCGCAGCCGAAGTCTCGGCACAGAAGGGGCACGACCTGTTCATGTTCCTGTCGCCGCCGCCGGTGTACGAGGAGCAGGTCATCGACCATCGCGAGATTTACGAGGAGTGCCAGCGCAAGCACGGCAAGCCGATCGAACTGGCGGTCAAGAGCACGTACAACCCGAAGACGAAAAAGTATTTCGGCTTTTCCGACAGCTTCACGCCCGATCCGATCAACTACCGCAAGGACTTGTGGGACGAGATCGGCATGGGGCCGCCCGACAGCTGGGACGACGTGCTGGGCGCAGGCCGCAAGATCAAGCAGAAGCGCAACATCCCGGTGGGAATCGGTTTGTCCGCCGAGCTCGACACCGCGATGGCGATGCGCACCATCCTCTTCTCCTACGGCGGCTCGGTGCAGGACGACCACGCGAACGTGGTGTTGAACTCGAAGAACACGCTGGAGGCGGTGAAGTTCGTCAAGGCCCTGTACCAGGACACCATGACGCCGGAAGTGCTGGCGTGGGACCCGTCTTCCAACAACCGCGCCATGCTCGCCGGCAAGATCTCGCTCTGTCTCAACGCCATTTCCATCACCCGGGAGGGCGAAAACAAGAATATCCCGGGCACGCCCGACATCTGGCTCACCCAGGCGCTGCGAGGCCCGGTGCGGCGCATCGGCATGGAGCACGTGATGGACTGCTACGTGATCTGGAAATTCGCCGAGAACATCGGCGGCGCGAAGAAGTTCCTGGTCGACTACATCGATAACTTCCGGCAAGGCTTCGTGGGGAGCGAGTTCTACAATTTCCCGTGCTTCCCCAGCACCGTGCCGGACCTGCAGAAGCTGATCGCCGACGACTCCAAGGCACAGCCCCGCGACAAGTACAAGGTGCTCAGCACGCTGATGAACCAGGCCACCAACGTCGGTTATCCCGGCTATGCGAATGCAGCCGTCGACGAGATCTTCAACACCTGGGTGCTCAACACCATGTTCGCCAAGGCGGCCACCGGCGACGAGACACCGGAGAACGCGATGCGGCAGGCGGAAGTCGCATGCAAGCGCATTTTCGCCAAGTGGCGGGACAAGGGCCTGGTGTGATCTGCGGCGCCGCCGCGCCTGCCGCAGGGCAATGAGCTTGGGCTGCGCGCGGCCCTCAGCCCGCACAGCCCGGACTTTCACGCGTGAATGATCGATCATGGCGACCGTAGAAACCCGTTCACTCACCAAGCGCTTCGATGGCGGCAATGCGGTGGACGGCATCGATCTTGCGGTGCGCGAAGCGGAATTTCTGGTGCTGCTGGGGCCGTCCGGCTCCGGCAAAACGACGCTGCTGCGCATGATCGCCGGGCTGGAGGCGCCGACTTCGGGCGACATCCTGGTGGATGGCCGCATTGTGACCGAGCTGCCGCCCAGGGCGCGCAACATGGCGATGGTGTTCCAGAGCTATGCGCTGTATCCGCATCTGAGCGTGGCTGGCAACATCGCATTTCCGCTGCAGGCGCAACGCATGCCGCGCGACGCGATCAGCAAGAAAGTGGACTGGGCCGCGACGCTGTTCGGCATCGCCCCTCTGCTCGCCCGCAAACCGCGCCAACTGTCCGGCGGCGAGCGCCAGCGGGTGGCGCTGGCGCGCGCGGTGGTGCGCGAGCCGGTGGCGTTCCTGCTGGACGAGCCCTTGTCCAATCTCGACGCCAAGCTCAGGACCTCGGCCCGCGACGAACTGCAGCAGTTCCAGCGGCGGCTGGCGACGACGACGATCTACGTCACCCACGACCAGATCGAGGCGCTGGGCCTGGGGGACCGCATCGCCATCCTCGATCACGGCCGGATCCATCAGCTCGGCACCCCGCAGCAGGTGTACGAGCATCCCGCCGACATCTTCGTCGCCACCTTCATCGGCTCGCCGCCGATGAACCTGGTCGCGGCCGACGGCACGGTGACCGGCTTTCGTCCCGAGCACTTCCTGCCGCACGACGCGTATCCGGCCGGCGAAGCGCTGAGCCCGTTCCCGTTTCACGTCACGCGGATCGAGAACCTGGGCTCGGACCGCCTGGTGTACGGCGTGCTGGAGCCGCCGCAGCCGGCGGCCAAGGTCATCTCGCGCATCCCGTGCACGGTCACGACACCGATAGCAACCGGCGCGCGCTACCCTTTCGCGGTGCGCCGCCGCGACCTGAGGCGCTTCGATCCGCAGTCCGGGGTCAGCCTC
>CAZWDK010000102.1:0-10564 GCA_964633095.1 uncultured Polaromonas sp.
GCTATATTCCATGCGCCACCTTGCCCGCCGCCGCCGCCGCCAGCGACCACCAGCCGGGCATTGGCAGCCGTGGCCACCACGCTGGCGGCGCCACCGCCGGCGCCGGCGCCGGAATAGCCACCGGATCCAGGCCGTCCCCCGGCGCCGCCCGCATAGCCTGTGGCCCCGCCGTTGAGCCCGCCCGCTCCGGCGGCATTGGTGTAGTCGTAGGCGCCCTGCGAGGTGTTGCCGGGCCGCCCCCCTTGCCCCACATAAATATTGAGCACCGTGCCGGGCGCTGCGTAATAAGTCCCGGTCGCCCGGGCGCCGGCACCGCCCGCCCCGCCCAGGCCATTGAGATCGTTGCCGCCGCTGCCGCCGCCCGCCCCGTTGGCCTGAATCAGCACCCCGCCCGCAGCGGCGGGAACCGTATAGGTCTGCAGCGCGCCGGTGTAATTGAAAGTCGTTTGCGCGCCGGCCTGGTGGGGCAGCAGGGCCGACAAGGCCAGGGCTGCCGCGACAGCCGGCAGGCGGCGGGTGCGCCGGGCACAGCGCCCAAGAAACGTCTTGAATGAAATCATGGCGGTCATGGTTGGCCGGCCTCGCTGCGCAATGCGGGCGTGGCGGCGGTGGGCGCTAGAAGGTTTTCGTCAAACTTGAAGCGCAGGCGCAGGTACAGGCCGCGCTGGGTGTAGGCCTCGCCGGCCAGGTCGGACGCCCTGAAGCCCTTGATGTTGTAGCCCATGGACAGCCACAGGTTTTTCCAGGCCAGGTAGCCGGCCTCGACGCCGACGGCGGTCTCGGCGGCGCCGTCACCCCAGAGGCGATAGGCCTGCACGCCGATGTCCCAGCGCTCGCCGAGGTCCCAGGTGGAGCGGCCGCCGACCAGCTGGGTCAGGGAACGGCTGCTGATGCCGTTGGCGCGCTCGCGGCCCCACTTGACCGCGTAGCGCGCGCTGCTGACCCAGGCTCGGCTGGGCTGCACATTGAGGTGGGTGGAAAGAATCAGGCCGGATTCGTCGCGGCTCAGGCCCGGGCCCAGCGTGCTGTCCTGGTCGCGCTTGTATTCGATGCGGCCCAGCGCATTCCAGACATCCGACGCCGCCGGTCGGAAGGCGAGGCCGGACTGCGCCGTGATCAGTTCGCGTTCGCCGCCGGCCGCGCCGGCGCTGGTTTGCACGCTGTAGAGGCCGCGGTTGAGCAGGGTCCAGCGCTCGTCGAGCTTGTTGGCCAGCGCCCCGCTGAGCAGCCAGCTGCGCGAGGTGGTCGAGCTTTGCCACTGCACTTGGCCGGAGGCCTTCCAGTCGGCGGCGGCCGTGTAGTCGGCGCCCAGCGTCACGGCGCTGGAGTCTTCCGTCACGGCGCCGGAAATCGGCTTGATGCGCTGCACGCTGGCCGACAGTCCCAGGCCGCTGGACAGCCGCATCAGCTTGCGCAAGCCCAGGGCGGCCTCGCTGCTGCGGCCGTCGAGGCTGTCGCCCATGCGGTACTCGTTGAACAGCTGCGTGTTGTCGGACAGCTCGGTGTTGAGGCCGGCCACCGTGGTGAACCTGGACACCGCCGAATTGAGGGTGTAAGGGCCGTTCAGGCTGTTGATGAAATCGTGCCGTGCGTACAGCTTGGTGCCGGGGCTGATCGCGTAGTTGCCGCCCAGGCCGAGTTCCTTGCCGCCGCTGCCGTCAATCGCATACTCGGCCAGGCCGTAGACATCGGCCTGCGGCACGGCCGGCACCGGCAGCGTGAGCTTGAGCCGGGCGCTGGTGTAGCCGGCCTCGGGCGCGGCCGTGGCCAGCGTGGCCGGCGATGGCACGACCGGCGTTGCCATGCCGGCCAGCGGCGGCGCCGACAGCGCCGCATGGGCATTGGCGCTGCTGTAGCGCAGGCCGGCTTCGAGCTTGACATTGCCCGGCAGGCTGTGCTCCAGCTTGAGTTCGACGCCGGTCTGCTCGGCCCCGCTGACACGGTTGGAGGTTTTCAGGGCCTCGCCCACCAGCCGGTTCGTCGCGTCCAGGGTGTAGCCCAGCCGGGCGCCATATTCCGACTGCCCGGCCGACTGCAGGCTGGCCGGGTTGTAAAAGCCGGCCTCGGTCCGCACGCCCCAGACGCGGGCCTGCAGCGCCTGGTCTTCGTGGCGGATTTCCACGCGCTGGGCCGCGCCGCCGCCCTGCAGTTCGGTGCTGCTGCGGGCGATCTCGCCCGTCGCCACGGTGTGCTCCCCCAGTTTGGCGCTGGCGTGAATGCCCGCGAGGTGTTGCCGGTTGAGCGGGTCGGCGTCGCGGATGGCGCTTGCGCCCAGGCTCAGGGCCGGGGTGATCTGCAGCCGGACATCGGCCCCGGCGACGCTGTGCTTGGGGCCGCCGCTGTCGATGGCGTAGCTGACCCGGATGAAGACCGGGTTGAGGTCGGGGTCCACACTGGGTACCGGGCTCTTGAGCAGCAGCCGGCCGGTGAAGGACTCGATTTCGTAGTCAGTGAACTGCGCCAGCGGCACGTCTTTCACGATGACCGAGGACTGGTTGCGGTCGCGCGTGATGACATTGACCTGCTGGCTGTTCAGCACGCCGCTGAGATTGAGGCGAAACGGCCCCGAGGTGCCGTTGGCCCGGAACTCCTGAACGACCTGCGTGGTGGAAGTCTGGCTGGCAAAGCCTTCCAGCGTGACCGGGCCTTGCTGCAGGCGGCCCTTCACGCCGTTGAGCGCGCGGGAATACTGCGTGAGCTGGCGCGCCGGGTTGTCGCTTTGGGTGGCGTAATCGCCCAGCAGCGCATAGTTGCTGCCGTTTTGCAGCATGACATACAGCTTGCCGGTGGACTGGGCCTCAAAACCGCGCGCCGACGAGTCGCCATAGACCGGGTAAAACTGGTTGGGCTGGATGTCGCGGAACAGCGCCGTGTCCGCCGGCTTGTCGGAATCGTAGGACAGGGTCAGCAAGCTGGAACCGAGCACCTTGCCCTTGAGGAACAGCGCCGTGCGTGCCGCGATATCGCCCTTGCCGCCGTCAAAGCCGTGCGAGCTGCTGCGGATCTGGCGTTCAAACACATCGCCGCTTTGCGCCGGCTGCAGGGCTGACGGATTGAGGTTGCGCAGGTTGAGGGTGGCCGAGACGATGCCGGCGGCAATCATGGGCCGCAGATTGGGCGTGAACTCCAGCCTGGCCTGCGCCTTGACCGTGCCGCTCAGCGCCGTCAGTTCGGCCATGCCGGGCTGGACCGGCGGCAGCAGCAGAAAGCGGCCTTCCCCGCCTTCCACAAACACCTGGGTGCCGGGCTGGTGCGGGTCCAGGTCGGGCGTTTGCCACTGGCCCAGGCTGGCCTGCAGGGTCAGCTGGGTGCGCGCCGCCACCGGCAGGCCCTGCGCATCGCGCAGCACAATGCGGATGGCGACCGCCGTGGCGCCGTCGGCCACCGGCTGCGGCGGCGCTTCGATCTCGATTTTTTCCAGCGGGCCGGGCGCAAGCACGCTGATCTGCGCGCTGCCGCGCGCATTGCCAAAACCGTCAACCGCCCGCACGGCCAGCGTGTTGCGGCCGGGCTTGAGCTCAACCCCTATGTATTCCCAGCCGGCGACGGCGTTTTTTTCCAGGCTGCTCTTCTTGCCGACCTGGCTGGCGGGAACCGGCTGGCCATTCACGGAAAGCTCAAACAGGGCACCCAGCGGGCCCTTGACGCGCACCCGGGTCTGGGCGCCAGCCATCACCTGCTCGTCGCGCAGGCCCACAAAGCCGACTCCGGCGCCGAGTTCGGGCAGCAGGCTTTCCAGCGGCGCCAGCACCGCTGCGGGGTCGGCAGGCTGCGCGGCGGCCGCGGCGCTGGGCGCGCCGGCCAGCAGGTCGCCGATGGGGGTGTAGATCGGCTGTGGCAGGCCTTGGGCGTTGGGGGCAAAGGGGCCGCCCGGATCAACCACCGCGCCCAGCGTGCCGGGCGCGGCCGTGACGGCTGGGCCGCCCAGGCTGTTTTTCGGCGCGCCCGGCAGGCCCAGGGCGCCGCTGGCAGGCAGGGTTCGGCTGTCCACCGTCGTCGTCGCCCTGTTCGACGACAGCAGGGCGCTGGCGGCCTGCAGGATTTCCGAAGGGTTGCCCAAGGCCTTGCGGCGCGCAGCAATCTGCTCGCGAATGGCGGGGCTGCATTCGGCAATGGCAAAGTCGGCCTTGTGCAGCTCGCCGTTGCCAAGGTCGACAAAGCGGCTGGCCGGATCCATGGCATTGCGGTTGTTCAGCAGCTGCAGCGTGGCGCCCGCCGGCAGGGTGATGCCGTCCACCTTGGCCACATGGGTGCGCGGCTCCAGGCCATAAAAGCTGTACTTGCCTGCTTCGTCGGTCACCGCATAAGTGCCGTCCTCGAGGTAGATGCGGACCCCGGGGATGCCGGGCTCGTCCGCGTCCTGCACGCCATCGCGGCGGCAGTCGGCAAACACCTTGCCGATGAGGTAGGCCTTGTCGGAAAACACGCCGCCCACCACCTGCACCCGCGCGCTGGAGCGGTTGGACTGCACGCTGCCGCTGACGGCCTGCGCGGTGTTGATGCCGTTGCCGGCCAGACTGCCCGCCCCCACGCGCACGCGGTAGCTCAGCACCGGCTGGTTGCCGGCGGCTATGCTGCCCAGGGCGAACTGCAGGCTGGGGCCGGCCGCGCCGGAGGGGTCCGCCAGCGGCGCGCCGTTGAGCCGCGCCGTGCCGCGCACATAGGCGAAACCGGCCGGCAGCGTGTCGTTGACCACCAAGCCGGGCAGGGCCGCCGCGCTGACGTTGTTGAACTTGACGGTGTAGTCGACAAAATCGCCCAGCTCGGCGCTGCTCTTGTTAGCGGTTTTCTGGATGAACAGCCCGCCCGTGGCCGCCACATCCAGCGGCACATCGATATGCACGGGAGCCACCGACCCGATGCTGACCGGGAAGGCTTTGCCGTACGAGGCCTGCCCATCAAGGATGCGGCCGGCAGGCTGCAGCGCCACCGGCAGCTGGGATGGAAAGGTATAGCCCACCGGCGGCGTGACCAGCAGCTGGTAGCTGCCGGGGCTGACCAGCGGGAAGGCGTAGCTGCCATCGGCCGCAGTGATGACCACGCTGGGCGCGGCGGTGCTGCCGTCCAGCTGGAACACCGCGGCCGGCCCGCCCGCGTTGCCGCCATTGCCCGCGCCGCTGAGGTCGATCAATTGCACAGTGGCGCCGGCCACCGGCTGGTTGCTGCTGCTGTTGTAGACCACGCCGCTGGGATCGATCAGCAGCGCGGTGGTGGCCGAGACGGCGACACCGCCGCAAGCGGCCAGCGTGGCAGTGACCGTATCGTTGCGCAGGACCTCCAGGATGCCGTCGCCCGAAGCCACGGCATGGCTGGCGGCGTTGGCGGTCGGGACATGGGGCTGGATGCGGAACAGGCCGGTGTTGGGGCCGGTTTCAATGGCCGTAAAGGTTTCAGTGTCGCCGGTGAGCTGGCTGGTGAGCGTGACCGGCACGCTGCCGACCTGGGCCGCGCTGGTGTTGCACGCGGCCGCGTCCACCTGCACGAACAGCGGCTGGCCGGGCACACTTTGCTGTACCCGCGCCGTGTAGGCGCTGCTGCTGTAGAAATGGATGGCGGCCGGGTTGGCCGGCAGCGGCAGCACGACGGTGTTGCTGACGGTGGTCAGGGGCGCGGCCTGGTCGGTCCAGCCGGCATCGGCGGTCCCGACAATCGTGCCCGAGGCGTTGGCGTTCACCAGCACGCTGAACTGGCCCTGCAGGCTGCCGCCCTGCGGCAGCCTGGCCAGGCCCCAGGCCACGGCATCGACCACGCCGGCCGCCGGCACGGCGCTCACATAGCTGTTGGCAGGCGTTCCCAGCAGATGGTAGAGCGTCTGCGCGCCTGCGTTGGCCGCCGGCTGGGCCGACACAAAGGCCGTGTTCACGGGAACCGGCTGGCGCAGCAGAAACAGCCTGGCCGGCACGCCATTGACGCTGGCCAGGACCGGGTCGGCGGCCACGCTGCCGTTGTTGACGGTGGTGGCGGTGAAGGCCAGCGGCGCGCCCGGCGTCGCCGACGCCGACGAGGCCGCCAGGCTCACCTGGACCGCCGCGCCGTTGGTCAGGTTCAGGCTGTCGGTGTTGCTGGCCGCCGCGCCTTGCAACTGGCTCACCGCACGCAAGGTAAGCTGCGCCGTCTGGCCCGGGCTGGCCCCGGCCGGCAGCTGGCCGGTGACCAGCAGCGCCGCGCCGAGTCCGCTGGCCAGGCTGATGGCGCCGCCGGCCGGGATGACAGGCTCCCCGGCGTCGGCACGGCCATTGGCATTGACATCCTGCACCACCTGGACATTGACCGGCACAAAGCCGCTGCCGCCCACCACGCTGGCCGTGATGAGGTAGCTGGTGGCGACGTTGCCGGTGTTGGTCAGCGTGTGGCTGATGGTGAACGGGGCACCGGTGGCCAGCAGCAGGTTCTGGCTGGCGCTCAGCGTCAGGGCCTCCAGCGGCAGCACCCGGGTGTTCACGATGTTCGATGTCAGCCGCACCGACAGCCCGGACGCCACATCCACATAGCTGGCACTGGCCGCGCTGCTGATGACCGTTCCCGCCGGCATGGGCGCGGCCTGCGCCACCGCCAGCCCAAGCAGCGGCAGCAGGCAGAAAGGCAGCAGCTTGCGCAGCAGGCGGAAAAACATGAGAGGGTGGTCGGCGGTGTAGGAGATTTTTTTCAGCAGGACTGCTTTTCAGAGGCCGCGCGCACGGCCTCTGAAAAGCAGGGGAAGCGCGCGCCTCCCCTGCAACATGGCCCGCGGCTTACGGGTTGATCTTCACGCCGAAGGTCAGCACGGCAGACTGGCCAGGGGTCAGGGTGCCGATGTTGGCGGTGACCGTGCCGGTCGCGCCGACGGCTGGTGCGCCGGCGGCGATGGTGCCCACCGTGGTGGCCGGAGCGGTGCTCAGCGTGGTGTAGCTGGGCGTGCCGTCAGAGACGACCACGTTGGTGGCATCGGCGGCGCCGACGTTGGTCACCGTGACCTGGTACAGCACGCAACGGCCAGGCAAGGCGCTCAGGTTGCTCTGCGCATAGCTGCCGGCGGGGGTGCCGGTGCAAGGGAAGGCATCCAGCGCCTGCGTCTTGACCAGCGTCAGGTTGCCGGCAATCACCGTGGTGCTGTCGGTCGACACGGTTGGCGCGGGCGCCGTGGAGGTGTAACTGCCGTTGCTGGTGCTCACCGTGATGGTCGTGGCATTCACCGCACCGGCCACCGCGCCGCTGGGAGCAATCACCTTGCTGAACACGGTGATGGACTGGCCAGGGGCCAGGCCGGCGGCCAGGCCGGCGACGGAGTTCAGGTTGGCGACGATCTGCGGGTCGGTCGCGTCCAGCACGCCATTGCCGTTGGCGTCGTAATAAAGCACCGAGGTCCAGCCGGCCTGGGCGTTGGCAGAGGCCAGGGCCACCGTGCTGAGCGTGCCATTGCCTTCGGTGACGTTACCGGTATTGGTCAGCGTATGGCTGTACACATAGGAGCCGCCTGGATAGGTCTGGCCGGCACCGTTGGGCGTGATGCTGATGGAGCGCACCGCATTGACCGTCACGGCATCGTGAATGGTGTCGCCGGCGTTGGACGATGGCGACAGGATGCGGAAATACAGGTCGCTGGTGCCCGCGGCGAAGCCGGCCGGAACATTGACCACCGCGCAGACCGTGGCCGAGCCACCCGCCGCCACCGAGCCAGTGTTGGTGATGGTCGCACCCGTCGTCGAGCAGTTGCCCGCGCCGCCGTCGGCCTTGAAGGTGACCGTCCAGCCGGCCGGCAGCGTCACGCTGCCGAAGCCTGCCACGGTGCTCGCGCCCAGGTTGTAGCTGTCGGGCGAGGGGCCGGTGTTGTTGGCGACCAGAATGAAGGTGGTCGCGCTGCCGGGATTGGTGGCGTTGGTGACACGGGCCGTGCCCTCGGGGCCGGCACCCGCACCCTGGGCCGCCGTGGCCGTGGGCAGGGGAACGTTGTTGGTCAGGTCGGCCGAGGCGCTGGTGATGGCGCTCAGGATGTCGTTGGCCGTGGCCGTTTTGCTCGGGTCAAACACCGAGGTGGCGGTCTTGGTCACGCTGTACGGCGCCCCTGCGTTGGTGGCGCTTGGCGGCAGCGTGGCTTTCAGGATCACGTTGTAGCTTGCGCCTGCAGCCAGCGGACCGGTGTCGATCGTGCCGTCGCCGTTGGTGTCCACCAGCGGCGTGACGCCGTCGCTCTTGAACAGCTGGATGCTGGTTCCCGCGGGGAAGTTGCTGCTGCCGAAGGTGATGTTGAAGCTGTCAACGCCATTGCCGTTGTTGGTCACCAGGTTGGTGAAGCTGACGGTGGAACCGGGCGCCGCAGGGCCGGCCACGGTCTGGCCGGTCATCGCCACCGCGGCGGTTTGCAGCACGGTAAAGGGCACGGTGTTGGATGAGCCGGTGACCGTGGCGGCGCCGTTGTTGTAGGAGCTGGTTGCCGTGTTGTTCAGCGTGCCGGGCGCGGTGCCGGCCGCAACGGTCACGCCGAAGCTGATGGTGCCCGACTGGCCCGCCGCCACCTGGTTAAGGGTCACCAGCAGGGTCTTGCTGGCCAGGGTGTAGCCCGAGGTCAGCGTGTTGGGCGCCGTGCCGCTGCTGCCACCGGAGTCGCTCAGCGCCGTGGCCGCGCCGGTCACGCTCCAGCGTGCGGAGCCGGCGGTGTAGGTCAGGCCCGCGGGCAGGACGTCGGTCAGCGCCACGGCAGTTGCCGTGCTGTTGCCGGTGTTGGTGTAGGTCAGGGTGTAGGTGAAGGCCGTGCCCGAGGGACCGCTGGCGACGCTGGCCGACTTGGTCAGCGTCACGACCGCGTTGGAGGTCAGGGTGGTGGTGTCGGTGTTGCTGGCGGTTTTGCTGCCGTCGAAAGCACTGGTTGCCGTGACCGTCATGACTTCGCTCTGGCCGTTCGTTGCGGCGGCGGGCACCGTGCCCTGCACGATGATCTTGAACACCGCGCCTGCGGCCAGCGAGCCGCTGGACGTGATGGCCGGGCCGGTCGGCTGGCCGCTGCCGTTGTCGGCAAAGATCTGCACGTTGGCCATGGTGAAGCCGCCACTGGTGTGCACGGCCGCCAGGTTGAAGGTGTCGCTGCCGTTACCGGTATTGGTCAGGGTGTGCGGATAAGACACCACACTGCCGGGGGTGGCGTTTTGCGCCCCATTGGCGGTCAGCGTCAGGCTGGCCACCTGCTGCACGGTGGTCTGCACCAGGTTGGAGGTCGCGGTGCGCGTCACGCCCGTGGCATCCGAATAGGTGGCCGAGGCCTGGTTGCTGATGGTCGTGCCGGCCGGTGGCGGCGCGGCATGCGCCGCCATGCCGGCCAGGGCCAGCAGGGCGGCAATGAACAATCCCACCCACCAATGGGTGAAAAAATGCAACAGCCGCGGGGGCTGCGGACTTAAGGTGACAGTGCGCATAGCGAGTTTTCTCCTGACTTCAAGATGACAATGAATCAAACAAACAACGGGAACGGGAAATGCCGGCCGCGATGCGGTCGGGCAAAGGCTTGGGTGTTACCCGAGGGGGATCAGGGCTTGGCGGGCGCGCTGGCCACCGGGGCGTCTATGCGCACGCGCAGGCTGACGACGGTGCTGCGGCCGGCGGCCAGCGTGCCGACGTCCCAGCGCAGGGCGCGGTATTCGGCCAGCGGCACCGGCTCCTTGCGCTCGCTGCCGTCAGGCTGCTTGACGCTGCGCAGCAGCGGCATGGGCGCAAAGCGGCTGCCGTCGGTCGAGGCCTGCGCCTGGGCCGGCTCGGCACTGCCGGCGATGAAGGTGGTGCCCGCGGGCACGGGGATGGTGGCCTGCAGCTTGTCCACCGCGACCGCCCCGCCATTGCGGTAGGTGCTGCTGTATTCAAGGACCTCCCCCGGCTTGCCGTCGCTGGCGGGTTTGAACACCGCCTTGCCGGCCACCATCTCGACGCGCTGGGCGCGCAGCTCGGAGGTCACCGTGGGGCTCTGGGCCAGTGCCGCCTGGCCCATGAGCAGGCCGGCGGCAAAAATGCAAAAACTCAAATGCGATTTCATCAGTTGATTCCAGTTGCCAGGCTCGGGCCAGGGCGGAGCCGTTGCGCTCCGCATCCCAAGAATGGGTAAGTTCAGTGGTTTGTTACTTAAGTAACCACTTGTATCCTATCAAACACAAGGTTAACCCGGAAACTCAATTAGTACTAATGAATTCAAATAAACAGATTTTTTGCCAAAAACGTCACGGATTACCCATGAACGCGTTGTTTATGTAACTTTAGATTTCAAAAATTATCCAACCGGCAGCCCACGGCTTTAATCAATCAACTATTTGGCATTACATTTTTCGGACGGCTTAAATGTAAGTTTGTGAAACCAAAACAACAGTCCATGGCTGTTGGCGGCCGGCAAGAAGAGGCCGCAACCGGGTTTCGGCCCGCGCCAGCGGCGGGCAAGCCAGGCTCGCGTGGCTTTTTCGCAGAAGGGAATGGCGGTGTCAGCGGGCCGGGCCGGCACAGGGCGGGGAGCCGGTGTCACATCGCCGGCCCACGCCGCTGCGAAGGACGCGCCGACGCGTGCGGCGGCCCATGCCCGCCCCATTTGCTACAAATTCAATAGCCACCTTCG
>CAZWDK010000103.1:0-5634 GCA_964633095.1 uncultured Polaromonas sp.
TTTTTTTTATGGCCGCCCCTCAGGCCTCCCAGGGAAACCGCGCGCCGCGCCGGTGTCAGTTCAACGCGAGACGCCTAGCAGTCGGTTCAGCAACTCAGGCTGTTCCCGCAGCTGCTGTGCCGTGCCGGCGTGCACCACCGTGCCACGGTCCAGCACCACCGCGCTGTCTGAAATCGCGAGAATGGCCTGGGGATGCTGCTCGACGATGATGGCCGACAGGCCCTCTTCGCGGGTGATGCGGCGGATCGCCCTGAGCAGTTCCTCGACGATGATGGGCGCGAGTCCCTCCAGTGGCTCATCCAGCAGCAGCAGCTTGGGGTTGAGCACCAGGGCGCGGCCGACGGCCAGCATCTGTTGCTCACCCCCCGACAGCTGCGTACCCAGATTGGCTTTGCGTTCCGCCAGGCGCGGGAACATGCCGTACACCCGCTCGGGCGTCCAGGCGCCCGGTCGCGCCACCGCTGTCAGGTTTTCATCGACCGTCAGTGACTTGAAGATATTGCGTTCCTGGGGCACCCAGCCGATGCCCGCCGCAGCCCGCTCATGGGACGCCAGTTTGTGCAGCGCCACCCTGGAAGTGCCGGCGCCCAGCATGATGCTGCCGGCGTGCTGCCGGGTGGCCCCGGCCAGGGTGTTGATCAGGGTGGTTTTTCCGGTGCCGTTGCGGCCCAGCAGCGCCATCGTCTTGCCTTCATCCAGCGACAAGGACACATGGCTCAAGATGACCGCCTCACCGTACCCGGCGCTGAGCCCTTCAAGCCTGAGAAGTTCAGCCATGCACGCTCTCCTCGCCATGGCCCAGGTACACGGCCTTGACCCGGGGGTCATTGGCAATCTGCTCCGGGTCGCCCTCCGTCAGCACCGTGCCATTGACCAGCACCGTCATCCGGTTGGCAAAACTGAACACCAGGTCCATGTCGTGCTCGATCAGCAAGACAGACACATCCGACGGCAGCGCCGCAACCGTCTGCAGCAGCTCTTCGCGCTCGCCGGCCGGGACACCGGCCACTGGCTCGTCCAGCAGCAGCACCCGCGGCTCACAGGCCAGCGCAATGGCGATTTCCAGCAGGCGGCGCTTGCCGTAGGCCAGCACATGGGTGGGCTGGTTCATGACTTCACGCAGATGAAACTGCTCCAGCAATTGCTCGCAGCGGTCGGCCACCCGGGTGCTGCCGCCGCCGAGGACTTTCCACCACGCGGTGCCCAGCCCCTGTTGCTGCGACACCGTGAGCGCCAGCGTCTGCAGAGGCGTCAGGGAGTCAAACAGCTGGTTGATCTGGAAGGTGCGCACCAGCCCGCGCTTGACGCGCTGGTGTGGCGCCAGGGAGGTGATGTCCTGTCCCAACAAGGCGATGCGGCCTTCGGTAGGCTGAAGCACCCCGGTGAGCAGATTGATCAGCGTCGTCTTGCCGGCGCCATTGGGGCCAATCAGCGCATGCCGCGCGCCCTGTTTAAGGTTGAGCGTGACGTTGTTGGTCGCGGTGATGCCGCCAAAGCGCATCACCATGCCCTGTGCAGAAAGCACGGTTTCCAGCGACCCGGCCATCATGCGCCGCCCCGTTTAAACCAGGTCCAGGGACGCAGGAGCTTTTCCCGGCCTGCCAGCATCAGCACCACCAGAAAGAGGCCGATCCAGAAGGTCCAGTATTGGGGCGTGATGGCGGAAATCACGTCTTGCATCAGCTTGAACACCAGTGCACCGGCGATACCGCCATATAGCCAGCCGGTTCCGCCAATGACCAAAATCAGCAGCACATCGGCCGAGCGTTCGAACGCGAAAACATCCAGCGACGCGAAACCGGTGGTCTGCGCCAGCAACGCGCCGGACGCACCGGCCACGCCCGCCGCAATCGTGTAGATCACCGCCAGCCGCGAGGACACCGGAATCCCGATCGCCATCGCCCGCAGGCGGTTATCACGAATGGCCATCAGGGTCGCGCCAAACGGCGAAGCCGACAGCCTGCGCGCCAGGACAAACAGCAGCAGCAACACGACCAGCGAGTAGCTGGCCGCGGTCCGACCGGCAAGGTCAAACTCGAAGCGGCCCAGCAAGGGTCCCATCACCACCCCTTGCAGGCCATCTGCACCGCCCGTCAACCAGTCCAGCTTGTTGGCCAGTTCCAGCAAAATCAGGGCGACGCCCAGCGTGACCATCAGCCGCGTCAGGTCGCTGCCGCGCAAAATCGTCAAACTGCACAGCCCGCCGAGCAGCGCCGACGCGGTGACCGCAACGGCCAGCCCCATGAGCGGGTCAGGCATCACCAGCTTCGCAAACAGCGCCGCGACATAGGCCCCAAAACCGAAAAAAGCCGCGTGCCCCAGCGACACGATGCCGCTGTAGCCGAGCACGAGATCGAGCGAAATGGCAAACAGGGCGACGATGGCAATTTCATTGATGATGAGTGCATGCCCGCGCAGCGCAAACGGCGAGGCCAGTGCGACGAGCCACAGCGCCCACTCCCACCATTTCCAGCGACTGGCCTGTAGCAGGGAGGTCTGGACTTGTCCGGTCATTTGCCGCCCCTTCGCACAAAGAGCCCCTGGGGACGCCAGATCAGGATGGCGATCATCAGGCTGTACACAATGAATGCGCCCATCTTCGGTATGTAGTACTTGCCGGCCACATCGGCCAGGCCCAGCAGCAAGGCGGCGAGCAGGGGGCCGGTGATGGACGTGGTGCCACCGACCGCCACGACGATCAGAAAGTAAATCATGAACTTGAGGGGGAAGCCGGGGTCCAGCCCCAGTACCTCCGCGCCCAGTGCGCCGCCCAGTCCTGCCAGGCCCGAACCCACCGCGAACGTCGACAGAAATACGACATTGACATTGATGCCCAGACCGGCGGCCACGCGCTGGTCATCCACCGATGCGCGCAGGCGGCTGCCAAAGCGCGTCCGGGTCAGCACGTACTGCAGGGCAATGGTCAACACGGCGCACACCGCAATGATGAAGAGCCGGTAATGCCCCATCCCCAGCATCCACGCACCGGTTCCGATCTCGGTGCGCCCCTTCAAAAAGGAAGGCAGCTGCATGATTTGCTGGCTGGAGCCCACAAAATAATCCACGCTCGCCACGGCCATGAAAGTCAGTCCAATGGAAAACAGCACCTGGTCGAGGTGCGGCTTTTTGTACATCGGCCGGTAAAGCGTTCGCTCCAGGGCTGCGCCCAGAAGTGCTGAAGCGGCAAATGCGATGGGCAGGCACAGCAGGAAGGGAATGCCGAAGTGCTGCATCAGCAGCACGGTGATGTAGCCCCCGGCCATGGCAAAAGCGCCATGAGCCAGGTTGATGAAATTCATCAAGCCCATGGTGACGGCCAGGCCGACCGCAAGCACAAACAGCAGCATGCCATAGGCAATGCCATCAAAAAGAATCGTAAGCATCTGAAGGGTTTGCCGAGCAGGCGTTGTGACACCGCGCCGGACCGGTCAAGGCCCTGCGCGCGGTGGTTTTACTGACTCTTGCCCGGGTCCTTGACGTCCTTGATCACGTCAAATTCCACGTTGTAGAGTTGCCCGTCCTTGCGCTCCACCTTGCGCAGGTACACGTTCTGCACAATGTCGCGGGTTTGGGCGTCAATGAAGATCGGTCCGCGCGGGCTTTCAAAAACCTGGCCCTTCATCGCCGCCAAAAGGGCGTCGCCCCCTCCGATGCCCTTGGTCACGCGCAGGGCTTCGTAAATGACGCGCATGCCGTCATAGCCGCCGACGGCCATGAAATTGGGGCGCAGGCCCTTGTTGGCCCTGCCAAAGGCTTCTACAAACTTTTTGTTCAGTGCGGAGGGGTGGGCAGCAGAATAATGATGCGACGTCACCACGCCCAAAGCACCGTCACCCATGTCGTTGAGCTGGTCATCGTCGGTCACATCGCCCGTCGCAATGAGCTTGATACCGGCCTTGTCCATGCCGCGCTCGATAAACTGCTTCATCACCGCGGCGCCCGCACCGGACGGCACAAAGACAAACAGCGCGTCAGGATTGGCATCGCGCACCTTCTGCAGAAACGGCGCGAAATCCGGATTGCGAAGCGGCACGCGCAGCGACTCGGTCACCTGTCCGCCGTTGAACGTCAGACGCTCCTTGAAGAACTTTTCGGCATCAATTCCGGGTCCGTAGTCGCTGACCAGGGTGACCACTTTCTTGATCTTGTTGCGCGGCGCCCAGTCGGCCAGCGCCACTGAAACCTGCGGCAGAGTAAAGCTGGTTCGCACAATATACGGCGAGGCCTGCGTGATGCTGGAGGTGGCCGCTGCCATCACGACCTGGGGCGTTTTGGATTGCGTCGCAATGGGCGCGGTGGCAAGCGCAGACGGCGTGATGCCAAAGCCCGCCAGCACGTTGACCCGGTCGTTGACGACCAGCTCCTGAGCCAGACGCTTGGTGACGTCAGGCACGCTAGTGTCGTCCTTGATGATTAGCTGGATCTTCTTGCCTGCCACGGTGTCACCGTTTTGCGCCATGTAAAGACGCGCTGCAGCTTCGATCTGGCGTCCGGTTGACGCCTGCTGACCGGTCATGGGAAGGACCAGGCCTATCTTGAACGTGTTGTCCTGTGCAAGCAAAGGCTGCATGGCCGCCATCGCAGCGGTCAGCGCGGCGAGGTAGAGAAAGCTGCGTTTTTTCATGGTTGTCTCCTCAGTGATGTGAGTGTTGGAAGTGCGTCAAAAATGTATCACGTGTTCGCTCTCGGTACATTTGTTCTTTGTGCGAACATTTTTAACCCAATGAACAAACAGGTTTGTCTCTCCGGCTACGGGACTTGGGCCCAGGGAGTGTTGCGTCTTGAGGTTTCATGGGATTCACGTCAGGCCGGTTTGCGAATCAGGCGCACGCCCGGCTGATCAAGGTGCTGGCCCTGCACGGCATTGCGCAGGTTGCGCTGGGCGATGCGGGAATGCTCGCGCATGATAGCTTCGGCGCGCGCGCCTTCACGCCCCTCAATTGCCTCCAGCACCTGCCGGTGCTGGTCTTGCGCAACCACCAGCATGTCCCGGGCCCCGGGCGAATCCGCCTGCAACACCACAAAACCCGATGGTGAGGCGAACGGCAGACTGACAACCCGATCAAGCTCACGGGCGATCAACTCACTGCCGGCCATTTCGCTCAACAAGTTATGGAATTGCTGGTTCAGGGTGACATAGCGCAGAAACGCCTCGTCGTTGAGTGACGGCTCAACCAGCACCCGGTCAATCTGCGCCAGACAGGCGCGCGCATTTTTCAGCACCTCGGGAGAAGCTCCTCGTTCGGCCGCCAGCCGCACGGAAAGCCCCTCCAGCGTGCCGCGCAGCTCGATCGCGTCCGACGCCTCGCGCTCAGAAAATGAGCGCACCGCATACCCACCCCCGGGAAGCACTTCGAGCAAGCCCTCCTGTTCAAGCCGCATGAGGGCCGCCCGGATGGGCGTACGCGACACGCCGAGCTCCTCCACGATGGCCAGCTCTGTAATGCGCGCGCCACCGGGCAAATCGCCCGCCAGAATCATTTCCCGCAAGCGCAACTGCGCCTTCACCGCCTGCGAAGCGCCTGCCTCCTGAACTTCCGGGATGAAGGTGTGAACAGTGGAATGCATGGCTGGAGTCCGTTAAAACAAAGAAAAATCAAACCAGGGACAGCGCGACATGTGAAGCCTGGCGCC
>CAZWDK010000103.1:5734-7866 GCA_964633095.1 uncultured Polaromonas sp.
GGATTTACGCTCGAATAATTTTGGCATTAGAATTCATTGTATACATTGACCGGATCTTTTCAATACCAAACGCCAGACGCACAGCCTTGTGCCGGCAGAAGGACAAGAGACATGTTTCCCAAAAACACCTGGTACGTCGCCTGCACACCCGACGAGATAGCGGAGAAACCGCTGGGTCGGCAAATCTGCGGCGAGAAGATCGTGTTTTACCGCGGCCCGGAGGGCAAGGTGGCGGCGCTGGAAGATTTTTGCCCCCATCGGGGCGCCCAGTTGTCGCTGGGCAAAGTGTGTGACGACGGCCACCTGAGGTGCGGCTATCACGGTCTCAAGGTGGGCTGCGACGGCAAGGTCGTCTCCATGCCCGGGCAGCGCGTGCAAGGCTTTCCGCGCAGCCGCAGCTTTCCCGTGGTGGAACGCCATGGCTTCATCTGGGTCTGGACGGGTGATGCGGCGCTGGCGGACCCCGCCACGATTCACCACCTCGAATGGGCCGAAAGCCCCGAATGGGCCTATGCGGGCGGGCTGTACCACGTGCAATGCGACTACCGGCTGATGATTGACAACCTCATGGACCTGACCCATGAAACCTATGTGCACACCACCAGCATCGGGCAAAAGGAAATTGACGAAGCACCTGTCACAACGAAGGCCGAAGGCGACACCGTGGTCACCAGCCGCTTCATGAACAACGTGATGGCTCCGCCTTTTTGGCGCGCCAACCTGCGCGGGAACAACCTGGCCGACGACGTGCCGGTAGACCGCTGGCAGATCTGCCGCTTCACGCCGCCGGCGCACGTCATGATCGAGGTCGGCGTGGCCCACGCCGGCAAGGGCGGCTACGCTGCCGACCCCAAAGACAAGGTCCACAGCATCGTGGTGGATTTCTGCACACCGGAAACAGAAACTTCCATGTGGTACTTCTGGGGCATGGCGCGCAACTTCAACCCGAAAGATGCTGCGCTCACGGCCAGCATCCGCGACGGCCAGGCCAAGGTGTTTTCCGAGGACACCGTCGTGCTCGAAGCACAGCAGAAAAATCTGCTGAAGTATCCCGACCGCAAGCTGCTGATGCTCAACATCGATGCCGGCGGGGTACAGTCGCGCCGCATTCTTGACCGGCTGATGGCGCTGGAAAAATCCGGGGCCGAGCAACCGGCACAAGGGCGTTAACCATGGAAACATTCGCCGTCAAGGTCCTGCGCAAGGTCAGGGAAGCCGAAGATATCACCAGCTTCGAGCTGGCACGCGTCGACGGTGAGCCGCTGCCCCCCTTCAGCGCCGGCTCACACATCGATGTCCAGATCCCCGGTGGCCTGACCCGCCAGTACTCGCTGTGCAATGACTCCACCGAACAACACCGCTACCGCATCGCCGTGTTGCGCGACGCCAACTCGCGCGGCGGCTCAATCGGCATGCATGAGCTGGTCCATGAAGGCGATGTGGTCCAGATCAGCATCCCCAAAAACCACTTCCCGCTGCATCCGGCGCAGCACACCCTGCTGCTGGCAGGCGGCATTGGCGTGACACCACTGCTGTGCATGGCGCAGCGCCTGCATGCCCTGGGTGCAAGCTTCACCCTGCACTACTGCACCCGATCGGTGGAGCGAACGGCGTTTCACGATGAAATCCTTCAGGCCGCGTTCAAGGATCAGGTGCAATTTCATTTTGATGCCGGCCCCGCTGAACAAAAGCTCGACCTTGACACCCTGATCGCGAAACCCGATCCCCATACCGGGCTCTACGTGTGTGGCCCCACGGGCTTTATCGACCACGTCGTCAGCACCGCCAAAAGAAACGGATGGGGCAACGAGCAGATCCACCTCGAGTATTTTGGCGCGGCACCGCAAGACACTTCTGGTGATTCCGGTTTCGAGGTGAAGATTGCCAGCACCGGAAAAACCTACGCCATTGCACCTGACAAGACCATCATTGAGGCGCTGAAAGCCCATGGAATTGACATCATGACCTCTTGCGAGCAGGGCGTTTGCGGCACCTGCATCACACGCATCCTCCAGGGTGAACCGGACCACCGGGACATGTACTTCACGGACGAGGAGCACGCAAAGAATGACCAGTTCACGCCATGCTGCTCGCGGGCAAAGAGCAAAACCCTGGTGCTAGACCTGTAGGGC
>CAZWDK010000103.1:7966-10560 GCA_964633095.1 uncultured Polaromonas sp.
GCAACTGGCGCCACACCAAAACGGTAAACGGTCTTTCCCACGCGCGGTTCACCTGGCAGGTAAACGGCCGAGGGGAAACCGGGACAGTTAGGCGCATTCGGATAGCCCTGCGGTTCCAGGCAAAGGCTTTGCTGCTGGAAATAGGCAAAACCACTTTTTCCGGGTCCGCCGGGCATGGGTTCCCGGGGCAGCAGCCCGGTGTAGAACTGCAGCGTGGGCTCGGTAGACCAGACCTCCATCACGCGCCCGCTCGCCGGTGCCCTGACGCTGGCGCACAGCGCCAATCCGGCCTCCGGGGACCGCTTGACCAGGTAGCAGCCGTCATAGCCATCCACCCGATCATCCGCAGGCGGGATGCCGGCCGCGCCATCACGACCGCGCACACGGGTGCTCAGCGCAGCACCCTGGCGGAAATCAAAAGGCGTCTGGTCCACGGGCAGGATTTCACCCGTGGCGATCAGCTCGGGGCTCATGCCGAAATAGCGGTCTGCGCAAATCGTCACCTCGTGGTCCAGCGCACTGCCGCTGGCTTCGCCATTGAGGTTGAAAAACGCATGGCTGGTGAAGCTGGCGACGCTGGGCTTGTCGAGCGCCGTGGCTTCGTAGTCAAGGATCAACTCATTCGCTTCGGTGACGCTGTACCTCAGGCGCAGCGCCAGCGTGCCGGGGAAGCCCTCTTCGCCATCGGCAAAGACATAGGACATGTCCACGCTGGACGCATCGCGCTGCACGGCAGCAAACACCCGAAAACGCGAGCCCCTGCTGCCCCCGTGCAGACAATGCTTGCCGTTGTTCGCGCTCAAAAGATATTCGGTACCCGCCAGCGTGAAGCGGGCATTTCCAATGCGCCCGGCATAACGCCCTATGAACGCCCCCATGGAAGGCGCTCCGCCCATGACCCCCTCCAGGCTGTCATAGCCCAACACCACATCAGCAAAATTACCGTGGCGGTCCGGCACCAGCAGCTGCGCTATCCTGGCGCCGTAATTGGTGATGCCGGCCACCATGCCGCGGCCATTGCGCAGGGTGAAGAGATTGACGGCCTGGCCCTCAAGCTGACCCTGGAAGCGCGCGGGATCCAGCAAGAGGGCCGCCAAAGGCTGCGCTGCATGAGTCATGAAAAGGCTTTCATTCAGTGGGTTAGCCCATATGGAACGGGCTTCACCAGCTATCAAATCAGGAGCAAATCAGTCCAGCTTGATGCCGGCATCGGCCACGACTTTGGCCCAGCGGTCGCGTTCACGCTTAAAGAATTCATCCTGCTGGGGCGCCATCATGGTCACCACCTCGGCGCCCTGCCCCGCCAGCTTGGCGCGGATGTCCGGGCTGCGGATGATCTTGATGAGCTCGGCATTGAGGCGGCTCACAATCGCGGCCGGCGTGCCGCTGGCCAGCAGCAGCCCTTGCCAGGTGCCAGATTCAAAATTCGCCAGCCCCTGTTCGGCCAGGGTGGGCACATTGCCAATCAAGGGCATGCGCGTGCTCTTGGAGACACCCAGTATTTTGAGCTTGCCGCTTTGCACATGCGGCAGGGTGGCGAGCATGCCGTTCATCAGGATCTGGGTCTGCCCGGCAATCGTGTCGCTCACCGCCTGCGAACCGCCCTTGTAGGGGATGTACTGCCATTTGGCGCCGCTGGCGCGCTCGACGGCCACGCCCGCCAGATGCGGCGCACTGCCCATGGCGGTCACGGCGAAATTGAGCTCCGTGCGCCTGGACAAGGCCACCAGCTCCTTCAGGCTGCCGGCCTGCACCGAAGGGTGGACCACCAGCAAATGCGGCGAATATGCCAGCATGGTCACGCCGCGCAGGTCCTTGGAAGGGTCAAAGCCCAGCCGGGTGTAGACCGACGGGCTGATGGCCAGCGCGCCGGTGTCACACAGCAGCAGGGTGTAGCCGTCGGGTGCAGACTTCGCGACAAGGTCCGCGCCGAGGTTGCCGTTGGCCCCGGCCTTGTTGTCGACGATGACGGGCTGCCTGAGCGCCTCCGACAAAGGCTGGGCGATGGCGCGCGCGATGATGTCCGAAGAGCCGCCCGGCGGATAAGGCACCACCAGCCGGATCGGCTTGGCCGGCCAGCTTTGCGCCTGTGCGCTGGCCGCGCCCCAACCCACGGCCAGCGAAGCACCGATGAGATCGCGTCGCTTGATGGACATCCTGTCTCCTTCTCGTGATTCAGCAAAAACCTGTCGGCAACAAGCCTTCAGGCGACTAGGCGACTTCGTGGTTGCCCATGAGCTCCAGCGCACGCACCAGCGCTGAATGGTCCAGGTCCTGCATGCCATTGGCGGCGCAGGCCTGCATCAGCTGGGCGGCGTTTGCCGTTTGCGGCAAGGCCAGGCCCAGGGTTCTGGCGCCGGCCAGCGCCAGGTTCAAATCCTTCTGGTGGAGTCCAATCCGGAAGCCCGGTGCAAAAGTGCGTTTGATCATGCGTTCGCCGTGCACCTCCAGGATGCGGGAAGCGGCGAAGCCGCCCATCAGCGCCTGGCGTACCTTGGCCGGGTCGGCGCCGGCCTTGCTGGCAAACAGCAGCGCTTCACCGACGGCCGCAATGTTGAGCGCCACAATGATCTGGTTGGCGACCTTGCAGGTTT
>CAZWDK010000104.1:0-10491 GCA_964633095.1 uncultured Polaromonas sp.
GAAAACTGCCGAGGATGCAAGTCCTCCGTGAGTTCGAATCTCACAGCTTCCGCCATTTGGGCAGCTATCGCCCCGATTCTTGCCTGGCAGCCAAATCAAAAGAGTTTTTGCCATGCGCCTGCTTTCCAGCCTCACCATTGCATTGCCCTTGCTGCTGGCTGCCTGCTCTCACATGCCTGGCCCCAGCAAGCCCGAGCTCCCGTCCATGGCGGGGCCTTGCAAGGCGGAGCCTGCCCAGTTTGCCGTCGGCCGCAACGCCGATGCCGCACTGGAAAATGAGGCCCGCATGCGATCCGGCGCCAAGACGGCAAGGGTGCTCAAACCCAACCAGCCCGTGACCCTGGAGTTCAATGCTGAACGCCTGAACCTCGCGCTTGACCAGGCGGGCCGGGTGACGCGCGTCAGCTGCGGCTAGACCGCCGCCTGCCGGCGCTGACCTGGACCGGCTTAGCGCTTTCCGGCGTCTTTCGCATGCTGCTGCAGTTGCCGTTTTCGTTTGCTCTTGTTTTTTGATTCGGGCTCCGCCGACCGCTCGCGCAGGGCCTGAGCTTCGCGTTCCTGCTTGCGCTGGTTGCGCCTTTTGTCCCGAAAATGCACAACGATGCGGCCCAATCCAAAGCTGACGGCACAGCAGACGGCCAAAAGAATGAGGCTTGAGGTTTCCATAAAAATCGTACTTTGGGCGCGCTGGGCTCACTCGGACAAAAACAGCGACTGCAAGTCGTTCAAAAAATCAAAGCCGCGCTCGGTCGGCTTGACGCGCACAAAGTCGCGCTCAATCAACCCCTTGCGCTCGGCCTCTTCCAGGCCCTGCTGGATGGCGGTCAAGGGCAAGCCCGTTTTTTCGGCGAAATCCTGCAGCTTGAAACCCTCCTTGAGCCGCAAGGCGTTCAGCATGAATTCAAACGGCAATTCGTTGCGGGCGACTTCGGTTTCCTGCGTCACGGCATCACCCGCCAGCGCCTTTTCCATGTAGAGCCTGGGCTCCCGGTAACGAACCTGGCGCACCACCCGGTGGGCAAAACTGAGCTTGCTGTGGGCGCCGGCGCCAATACCCAGGTAGTCGCCAAACTGCCAGTAGTTGAGGTTGTGAAAGCAGCGATGGCCTGGCTTGGCGTAGGCCGACACTTCGTAACGCTGCAGCCCGGCGCCTTCGGTCATCTCGGTGATTCTGTCGAGCATGGCGTAGGCCGTGTCCTCTTCGGGAATCACCGGCGGGAATTTGGCGAAGAAGGTGTTGGGCTCAATCGTCAGGTGGTAAATCGAAATATGCGGTGGCTGCAGCGCCAGCGCCTGCCGCATGTCCTGCGCCAGATTGTCCAGCGTCTGGCCGGGCAGCGCGTACATGATGTCGAGGTTGAAGGTGTCAAAGGCCTGCGCCGCCTCTTCAACCGCCGCAATCGCCTGGGCGCGATCATGCACGCGGCCCAGGGCCTTGAGCTGGCGGTCGTCAAAACTCTGCACGCCTATGGAAAGGCGGTTCACGCCGGCGCTGCGAAAGGCCTTGAAGCGGTCTTTCTCAAAGGTGCCGGGGTTGGCTTCCAGCGTGATCTCGCAATCGGCATCCAGCCTCAGCCGGGCGCGGATATCGCCCAGCAGGCGGTCAATCGCCTGCGGCGAAAACAGGCTGGGCGTGCCGCCGCCCATGAAAATGCTGTGCACAGTGCGGCCCCAGATCAAGGGCAGCGAAGCCTCCAGATCGGCCACCACGGCGTCGATGTAGCGCTGCTCCGGCATCTCGCCCGACACCTCATGCGAGTTGAAATCGCAGTAAGGGCATTTTTTCAGGCACCAGGGCAGGTGCACATAGAGCGACAGCGGCGGCAGCGCGCTCAGTTGCAGCGTGCCGCCCCGCATGTAGTGCTGTATGTCTTTCACGATCGGCTCATGTCAATAAATCCATGTGGCAGCGGTGGCACCATGCAACGGTCGCAGTTCAGGCCAGCAGGCACCGCGGAACCGGCTGTGCCGCGCCGCTGGTATCGCCCCTTGAGGGGGAGGCCGCGACACGAAGTGCGCCAGGCAACGAGGTGAGTCATGTCAGCCAGCGCTCACGCATCAGCGCCATCATCTGGCGCGTGGCCTTGCCGCGGTGGCTGTTGGCGTTTTTCACTTCCACGGGCAACTGGGCAAAGGTTTGGCCAAACTCGGGAATCCACATCACCGGGTCGAAGCCAAAGCCATTGCTGCCTACGGGCTCACGGGCAATCTCGCCCGGCACCCGACCGCAGGCAATCAGGGGCTCAGGATCGTCGGCCGAGCGAAGCGCCACCAGGGTGCTGACCAGCGCCGCGCGGCGGTCGGTGATGCCGGCCATCTGCTCCAGCAAGGCCTTGACGTTGTTGTCATCGCCCTTGGCATAGCCAAACCGGGTGGCGTAAAACGCCGTGTCCACGCCCGGCAGGCCGCCAAAGGCCTCCACACACAGGCCGGCATCGTCGGCCAATGCCGGCAGGCCGCTGAGCCTGGACGCGTGGCGGGCCTTGGCGAGCGCATTTTCCACAAAGGTGCGAAAGGGCTCGTCGGCCTCGGGAATGCCCAGCTCGGACTGGCGCAACAATTGCACGCCCAGCGGCGCCAGCATGACCTGCAGCTCGGCGAGTTTGCCGGGATTGTTCGATGCGAGTACGATTTTCATGGTTAAAAATGGCTCTAGCCCATCATTTGCGGGCACAAACAGCTATTAATTTGATAGCGAATTCTTCTGCAGGGCAACCAGCTCGGCAATGCCTTTTTCGGCCAGCAGCAGCAAGGTATCCATTTCCTGGCGCGAAAAAGCCGCGCCTTCTGCCGTGCCCTGCACTTCGACATAGTTGCCGGCACCCGTCATGACCACATTCATGTCGGTGTCACAGGCCGAGTCTTCGGTGTATTCCAGGTCCAGCAGGGGCGTGCCCTGCAAGATGCCGACCGAGATGGCCGCCACATGGTCGAGGATGGGGGTTTCCTTGAGCTTGCCGTCGGCCAGCAGGCGGTTGACCGCATCCTGCGCCGCCACAAAGGCGCCGGTGATGCTGGCCGTGCGGGTGCCGCCATCGGCTTGAATCACGTCGCAGTCCAGGTAAATGGTGCGTTCGCCCAGCTTTTTCAGGTCAAACACGGAACGCATGGAGCGGCCGATCAGGCGCTGGATTTCCTGGGTGCGGCCGCTTTGTTTGCCGCGGGCGGCTTCGCGGTCGCTGCGGGTGTGCGTGGCGCGCGGCAGCATGCCGTATTCGGCCGTCACCCAGCCTTCGCCGCTGCCCTTTTTATGGCCAGGCACTTTTTCCTCGACCGAGGCGGTGCACAGCACCTTGGTGCCGCCGAACTCGATCAGCACCGAACCCTCGGCATGAACGGTGTAGTTGCGGGTAATGCGCACGGGGCGCAGGGCATCGGCTGCACGTGCGCCGCTGCGTTCAAACTGACTCATGGTGAATGGCTTTCTGGCACTGGCGCCGGACAAAGGAAAATCGAATAAAAACACAAGCGGAGGGAGCGCCCCGCCCCGCATCAGGGCGACCGGGCCACGCAACCCAAAATCTCAGGCTTTTTTGGCGGCCGAACGGCGTATGGCTTCGTTGATTTCAGCGATCGAACGTTCGATTGTCGCCTCATCCAGCTCATCCAGTCCGGTGTCGAGCACGCCGGCCTGAATGGTGGAGGCGAATACGCCGTCCATGATGCTGTCGGTGGAGACGCCGTGGGTGGACTCAAAGGCATCCGGGGTTTCCCACTCCATGGCCAGCACCGTCACGTTGTCGCTGTGCTCGCCACCGGCACGCAGGGCATGCTCAACCAGATCGGGCACCGCCTCCGACACGCTTTTGCTGCCCAGCTGATGGACGATCTCGGCATCACTCAGGTTGCCCCACAAGCCGTCAGAGCACAGCAGCAGCTTGTCGCCTTGCTGCAGGACCACCGGACCCGCAATGTCAAAAACCGGCTTGGTCGGCGAACCGAGGCAGGTGAAGAGGATGTTGCGGTTGATGTGCGCGAGCTTGATCACGCCGGCGTTCTGCTGCTCAAGATAGGAGTGGTCGCGGGTGCGCGTCAGCAGTTCGCCATCACGCACAACATACAGGCGCGAATCCCCGCAATGCACCCAGGTGGCGCCTGTGCCTTGCAAAATGGCGGCCACCAGCGTGGTTCGCGGGGTGTCGAGCATGCCTTTTTCACTGGCGTAGCGAATAATCTGGTGATGCGCCGCGATCAGGGCGCTGGAAAGAAATGCGCTGGTGTCCCTGATGGTGGGACGCGCTTCTTTCTGGTACAGCGCAGAAATGGTCTGCAGCGCCAGTTGCGCCGCCACTTCGCCGTCAGGATGGCCGCCCATGCCGTCGGCCAGCACGAACAGGCCCGATTCGCGCGTGTAGCAATAGCCCATGCGGTCTTCGTTTTTCTCGCGCCCGCCTTTTCGGCTGACCTGAAAGACAGAGAATTTCATTTCAATCTGGTTGCAAAGCCGGTGGCCCTGCGCGCCGTTTTTTTGGTGTCAGACACCATGCTGTCAAACTGCAGGCGTACTTTTTCGCTGACAGTGAGCTTGGTGTAGCGGCGCTCGCCTTCCCGGCTCAACTCCTTTTGCAGGGCAAACACGGACTGTGGCCGCGACAGCGGATCGAGAGACATGCACCACTCGACGACCTCAATCAGGTTGTCTGAATACACACCACGCAAGCGGGACAAGGCCAGCGACAAGCGATCTTTTTCGAGGCGCTGCGGCGCATCGTTGGGAGGATAGCCCTGCATGGTGGCGTAAATGCAGGCGCCAATCGCATAAATATCGGTCCACGGCCCCATCGACGAGTCACGGCGGTACATTTCTGGCGCGGCAAAACCGGGCGTGTACATGGGCCGGATGAAATTGCCTTCCTTGCTCAGCACTTCGCGCGCCGCGCCAAAGTCGATCATGACGGCCCGGTTGTCGTCGGTGATGAAAATATTGGCGGGCTTGATGTCCAGATGCAGCATTTTGTGCTGGTGCACGATGCGCAACCCGCGCAAAATTTCGTCAAACAGCGAACGAATCGTCGATTCGCGGAAAACCTTTTGTTTTTTCAGTTCGCGCGCCGTGACAATGAAGTCCTGCAGGGTGCCGCCCTCCAGGTAGTTCATGACCATGTAGACGGTTTCGTTCTCGCGGAAAAAATTCAGCACGCTCACCACCGAGCCATGCGAAATCTGGGCGAGCGCCCGGCCCTCTTCAAAAAAGCTCTTGAGACCCAGCCGGTAAAGCGAGAGCTTGTCTGGCTGAACCTGCGGAAGCAGCTCCCCCGGAGAACGGCTGGCCAGCGAAGACGGCAAATACTCCTTGATGGCGATTTGCTGGCCTTCGTTATCGACAGCCAAGTAAACTACACCAAACCCGCCAGCCGAAAGCTTTCGAACAACACGGTAGCCACCAATCACGGTGTCGGGCGGCAATGGTGCTGGCTTGACCTTTGACATAATTTGGAATGGGCCAAGATGACAAAGTCACCCGAGTCTTGTTCTCTCTTGTAAAGCGTATGAGTTAATGTCAGTTTACAGCATGACGGGTTATGCGACGGTGCAGTCCAGCACGGCGCAATCGGGTCCGGAAACCGAACAGGGCCAGGAGGCCAGCGCCCGGCTGGGCGTCGAAATACGTTCCGTGAACAGCCGCTTTCTGGACCTGGCGTTTCGCCTGCCTGATGAATTGCGCCAGGCCGAACCCGCCCTGCGTGAACTGCTGACCGGCCAGCTCAAGCGCGGCAAGGTGGAGCTACGGGTATCGCTTGAAAGCGCCTCGTCCAGCAGCCTGCGTCCGCCCTCGTCGGCGACGCTGCAGCGCCTGGGCTCCCTGGAAGACAGCATCAAGTCATGGCTGCCGCAGGCCGCGACGCTCAGCGTGGCCGATGTCCTCCGAATCGCGACCAATGAAGACAAAAAACCCCATGACTACAGCGATGAGCTGCTCAGGCTGAGCAAAAAGGCCCTGCAAGAGTTGATGTCGGCCCGCGAGCGCGAGGGTGCCCGACTGGCAAGCATGCTGCTGGACCGGACCGCGCAGTTGCGCGCATTGGCGGCGCTGGCCGAACCCATGGTCCCCAAGCTGGTGGAGCAGCAAAAAAACCGCTTTTTGGAGCGCTGGAAAGAAGCCATGGCTTTGGGCGGCAGCACGGCCCTGCCGGAAGTCGCCCAGGACAGGGCCCTGACCGAAGCCACGGCCTTTGCCATCCGGATCGATGTGGCCGAAGAAATTACCCGCCTGTCGTCCCACCTGGATGAGATTGACCGCCTGCTTGAAAACGGAGGCGAACTGGGCAAGCGGCTGGACTTCCTGATCCAGGAGTTGCACCGTGAGGCCAATACCCTGGGCTCCAAGTCTGCATCGCTGGAGCTGACGCGCATCTCTGTCGACATGAAGGTCCTGATCGAACAGATTCGCGAGCAGGTTCAGAACATTGAATAGCGCTTCATTACTCCATAATTCATAGCAAGAAACATCCAGTACATATGGACTACCCTGGAAATCTATTTGTTGTGGCGGCCCCCAGCGGCGCCGGCAAGTCCAGCCTGGTCAAGGCTTTGCTGGAAATCGATTCACGCATCCAGCTCTCGGTTTCCCACACCACCCGCCAACCACGCGGACAGGAAAAGCACGGAAGAGACTACTTTTTCCTGTCGCCGGAAGAGTTTGAAGGCATGATCCAGCGCGATGCCTTTCTGGAGTGGGCAAATGTCCATGGGCACCGTTACGGCACCTCACGCCAGACCATTGAAGAGCGGATTGCCCATGGCGCCGACGTGATTCTCGAGATTGACTTCCAGGGCGCCATCAATATCAAGCGGATTTTCGCGAACGCGGTCCTGATCTTCATACTCCCCCCCAGCTGGGAGGAACTGCGCTCCCGCCTGCAGCGCCGAGGAGAAGACCGCCCCGAAGTCATCGAATTGCGGCTGAAAAATGCCGCCCTTGAGATGGCACAAGCCCGGGAATTCGACTTCGTTATAATCAACGAGTTGTTTGAGCGGGCAGTTTTCGACCTGAAGACCATTGTTCATGCCCAACGGCTCAAGTTTTCGGCCCAGCGACGCGCCCGCGCCGAAACTTTCGAGGCCCTTCAAATTCCTTAAGTTATCGATCACACCGGAAGAATCACCATGGCCCGCATTACCGTTGAAGACTGCCTCGAAAAAATCCCGAACCGCTTTCAGCTGGTTTTGGCTGCCACTTACCGTGCCCGCATGCTCAGCCAAGGCCATGCCGCCAAGATCGAAAGCAAGAACAAGCCTGGCGTTACTGCCCTGCGCGAAATCGCCGAAGGCAAGATCGGCCTGGAAATGCTGAAAAAAGTCCCCAACTGATTCGGCTCGCGCCGATGGCAAAAAGCACCGTCGTCCGGTGCTTTTTTCATTTTTTCGCCCATAAAGCCCATTTTTTCCATACTTTACACATGCCGCGATACATTTAAGGCATGAGCGCCACGCTTTCGCCCGCCAACTCCAGCAAGTCGACCCCGGCCGCCGCCAATGCAGCAGCAGCCAGTTTTGCCGCGCTCACGACCAAACTCGACTACCTGAGCGCCGCCGACATCGACAATGTCCGCCGGGCCTACCGCTTCGCCGATGAAGCCCACCTGGGCCAGCTTAGAAACAGCGGCGAACCCTACATCACCCACCCTATCGCGGTTGCACAGCAGTGTGCCGAATGGAAGCTTGACGCGCAGGCGCTGATGGCGGCGCTGCTGCATGATGCGATTGAAGATTGCGGCGTCACCAAACCGGAATTGATCGAGCGTTTTGGTGCGCCGGTGGCGGAACTGGTGGACGGCCTGACCAAGCTGGAAAAGCTGGAATTCAATACCCGGGAAGAAAATCAGGCCGAATCTTTCCGGAAAATGCTGCTGGCGATGGCGCGCGACGTGCGCGTCATTCTGATCAAGCTGGCTGACCGCAGCCACAACATGCGCACGCTCAGCGATGCACCGCGCAGCAAATGGACCCGAATCTCGCGTGAAACCCTGGACATTTACGCCCCCATTGCGCACCGCCTGGGCCTGAACGCGACATACCGGGAACTGCAGGACCTGTCATTCCAGCATTTGCATCCGTGGCGCTACGCCACCCTGACCAAGGCTTTGCAGCGCGCCCGGGGCCGCCGGCGCGATGTGATCAAGCGGGTGCAATCCGAGGTCGAGTCCGCATTTGCAAGCGCCAACATCCCGATTCGCATCTACGGACGTGAAAAGACGCTGTATTCCATCTACCGCAAGATGGACGAAAAACACCTGTCTTTTGCCCAGGTCACCGACCTTTACGGCTTTCGCATCATCGTTCAGGATCTGATGGCCTGCTACACGGCCATGGGCGTTTCGCACCAGCTCTACAAGCCCTTGCCCGGAAAATTCAAGGACTATATTGCGATTCCGAAGATCAATGGCTACCAGTCGCTGCACACCACTTTGATAGGTCCGTTCGGGACCAATATCGAGTTCCAGATGCGCACCGATGCCATGCATGTGGTGGCCGAATCGGGTGTGGCCGCGCACTGGCTCTACAAGGCCACGGACCCGGAAAGTGATGCCTCGCAACGACTGGGCACGCAATGGCTGCAATCGCTGCTGGATATCCAGCAGGAAACGCGCGATGCGGCCGAGTTTTGGGACCATGTCAAGGTTGACCTGTTTCCTGAAGCGGTCTATGTGTTCACCCCGAAAAGCCAGATCATGGCGATGCCGCGAGGCGCCACCGTTGTGGATTTTGCCTATGCCATTCACAGCGACGTGGGACACCGCGCCGTCGCGGCCAAGGTCAACGGCGAGCAGGTTCCCCTGCGTTCCGAGTTGCATAACGGCGATGTGATCGAGATCATCACGGCACCGGTCTCCAGCCCGAATCCAGGCTGGCTGAGCTTCGTGCGCACCGGCAAGGCGCGCTCCAAAATACGCCATCACCTCAAGACCATGGCGCTGTCGGAATCACAGGCGCTGGGCGAAAAAATGCTGGCCCAGGCACTGCGCGCCGAAGGCATAGAACGCGAGCGCCTGCCCGAGGACGACGAAGCCCATCACGCCACCTGGGAAAAAATTCTGCGCTTTACCGGCAACCGCTCACGCGCTGACTTGCTGACCGATATCGGCCTGGGCAAGCGCATCGCCAACATGGTCGCCAAACGCATCGTGACCCTGCTGGCCGAGAAGGGCGAAAAACCCGACGCCCTGCTGATGAGCCGGGAACGCTATACCGCCCATGAGTCCGTATCGCAAGGCGCTCTGTTGCTCGATGGCAGTGAAGGCACGTCGGTGCAGTTTGCGCCGTGCTGCCGCCCGATTCCGGGCGACGGCATTGTCGGCTATCTGGGCCAGGGGGAAGGCCTGGTGGTGCATACCGACGACTGCGCCGTGGCCAAGCGGCTGCAGTCCCGCGACAGCGAACGCTTTATTGCGGTCGATTGGTCGGACGAGCCGGTCCGCACTTTCGAGACCAATCTTCTGGTCACGGTTGCCAACGGCAAAGGCGTGCTGGCACGCGTCGCAGCCGCGCTGGCTGGCGCTGAAGCCGAAATCACCCATGTGGACATGGGACACGAGCCTGCCTATGACGCGGCAGACCTGCGTTTTGGGGTCGCCGTGCGTGACCGCATTCACCTGGCATCCGTGCTGCGCAGCGTCAGGCGTACCGCTTCCGTATTGCGCGTGCAGCGCGCCAAATCCTCTGCCGGCTAGGCCCGGGCCGTCACGCTCGTCACTGCGTTTACCTCACCTCCCCACGAGCGGCTAATTTTTCTTGGCGCGCCTGGCGGAACATTGACGCCCCCATTTTTCACCTCTTCGCCTGATGCGCTGCCGGATCGGGGGCGGGATAGCTCACCGTCAGCACCTCAAGCACCTGCACGCCATGCGGTGTGACCAGGTTGACCTCGTCACCCACCCGTGACTTGAGCAGGGTTCTGGCGACCGGAGAGATCCAGCTGACTTGCCCCAAGGCGCTGTTCGCCTCATCAATCCCCAGAATCGTGATGGTGCGTTCCCCGCCGCTGTCATCGGCATAGGTCACGGTGGCGCCAAAAAACACCTGGTCGCTGCCATGATGGATGGAGGGGTTGCTGATTTCGGCGATTTCCAGTCTTTTCGTTAAAAAGCGGATACGCCGGTCAATCTCGCGCAGACGCTTTTTGCCATAGTGGTAGTCACCGTTTTCGGAGCGGTCGCCATTGCTGGCGGCCCAGTGAACAATTTCCACAATTTTGGGCCGCTCGCTGTCAATCAGATCGAGGAGTTCGGTTCGCAGGCGCTCGTAGCCCTGTGGCGTAATGTAGTTTTTACCACCGGCTGGCAGCGGAGGAAGTGCCAACTCTTCGTCGTCCGAATCGGTTTCTTTGGTAAAGGCCTTGTTCATGCACTGACCAGAATAGCATCGAGACCGCGCGCGCAGCGCTCAATAAGCGGCGAAAAACGAAAAAGCCTGCAACTTTCGTTGCAGGCTTTCGTTTTTGGTGCGGCTGGCAGGAATTGAACCCACGACCCCTTGGTTCGTAGCCAAGTA
>CAZWDK010000105.1:0-10452 GCA_964633095.1 uncultured Polaromonas sp.
GGCGGCAACGTCAACGACTACTACGACCCCGACAACAGCTACCTGAACGCCGTGCTGCGCACCCGGCGCGGCATTCCCATCACGCTGGCGGTGCTGTGGCTGGAACTGGCGGTGGGGCTGGACCTGAACGCGCGCGGCGTGGCCTTTCCGGGGCACTTCATGCTCAAGGTCAACCTGCCCAAGGGGCAGGTGGTGATTGATCCGTTCAGCGGCCAGTCCCTGAGCCGGGAAGAGCTGGCCGAGCGGCTGGAACCCTTCCGGCAGCGCGGCGCCACGGCCGACGACTTCGAGGTGCCGATTGGCCTGTACCTGCAGTCGGCGCCGCCGCGCGAGATCATAGGCCGCATGCTGCGCAACCTGAAGGACATCCACAAGACCCAGGAAGACTGGCAGCGCCTGATCGCCGTGCAAGACCGCCTGATCGTGCTGCTGCCCGATGCCTGGCCCGAATACCGGGACCGCGGACTGGCCTGGGCGGCGCAGGGCGAGGTCACGCATGCGATCGCTGATCTGGAAACCTACCTGGCGCATGCCGAAGACGCGCTGGATATTGATGCCATGGCCGAACGCCTGGCCCAGCTACGCACAAAACGCGCCGATTGAGTCAGTGCTTTGCAACAGCTTGGCATGCGGTGTTTCCGTATGTAAGCCACGTTGACGCGAAGGGTGGTGCTGGCTAAATTTCCGCTTGCGCCAAACGGCGTTCAGTCGGCGGGTGACAGGCTCCCGCTGCCATCTGCAGTCTTTGCAGTCTTTTTACTCAATAACTAGAGGGATTTTCATGAACCAGTTCAAACGCCTGATGGCTTCCGTATTGATTGCCAGCACCACCCTGATGGGCATGCCGCTGACCGCACAAGCCAGCATGGTGTCGACAACCGAAGCCATGGCCACGCAGGCCGGCGATGCCAACCGCGACAAGGTCACGGCCTTCCTGGCCCGGGAAGATGTCCGCACGGCTCTGGAAGCACAGGGCGTGAGCAGTGCTTCGGCGATTGATCGCGTCAAGGCCATGTCCGATGCCGAAGTGTCGCAACTGGCCTCCCGCGTTGACCAGGCACCGGCCGCTGGCGAAATTCTCGGCCTGATCTTCACGGTCTTCATCGTGTTGTTGGTGACGGATATTCTGGGCCTGACCAAGGTGTTTCCGTTCACGCGATCGGTTCGATGAGCCGACGGGCATTCTTGCTCAGGGCCCCCGCTGCTGCGGGGGTTTTTGTTTGTCTGCTGCAGGCGGGTTGCGCCACGCCGCAGGTCAGCCGGCTCGAGCAGCAGTGGCCGGCCGGTTTGACCGCCAGCGCGCTGATCGAAAACGTCCCATTTTTCCCCCAGGAGCAGTACCAATGCGGCCCCGCGGCATTGGCCATGGTGGCCCGGGCGGCCGGGGTTCAGGTGCAGCCCGACGACCTGACCGACCAGGTCTACCTGCCGGGGCGCCAGGGCTCGCTGCAGGTGGAGATGCTGGCCGCCAGCCGGCGCCAGGGCCTGTTGCCTTACCCGCTGGCGCCGCGACTGGGTGACCTGCTGCGCGAGGTGGCGGCGGGCAACCCGGTGCTGGTGTTGCAAAACCTGACGTTTTCGTTTGCACCGTTGTGGCATTACGCGGTGGTCATCGGCTTTGACCGCGCGCGCAACACCATCACCCTGCATTCGGGCGTGACCGAGCGGCTGGAGATGTCGCTGTTTACCTTTGAGCGGACCTGGGCACGCGGTGACTCCTGGTCCATGGTGGTGCTGCCGCCCGCGCGCCTGCCGGTCACTGCCGAGGCGGATGCCTATGCCGAGGCGGCCGCCGCGCTGGAGCGGGTTCAGCCTGTTGCCGCGCAGACGGCCTATGCCACGGCCCTCAAGACCTGGCCCGAGCACCGGGCGGCTTTGCTGGGGGCCGGCAACACGGCTTACACGCTGGGCCAGCTGGAGCGCGCGACGGCGGCCTACCAGGCGGCGACCAGTCGGCACCCGGACTTTGCCGATGCCTGGAACAACCTGGCGCAAACCCTGTTGGAGCGTGGTCGGCGCAAGGATGCGGCCGCCGCCATAGCGCGCGCGGTCGCACTGGGCGGCCCCCGCCTGGCGCGTTACCGCAGCCTGCAGGCGCAAATACAGGCCGGCCGCTGAAGGCCTGCGGTTACGCCGCTTCTGCGTGCTGGGGACTGGGGCTGCGCCAGCGCCACAGCAGCGCCAGCGCCAGCAGGCTGAAGCCAGCGCCTGCGGCGAAGGTGACCGGCGCGCCCAACTGGTCCCACAACACGCCGGCCAGTGTGCTGGCCAACAGCATGGCCAGGCCGCTCATCAGGTTGAAAAAACCAAACGCCGTGCCGCGCAGGTCAGGCGGTGCGGTTTCCGCCACCATGGTGGCCAGCAAGCCCTGGGTCATGGCCATGTGCAGCCCCCATAGCGCAATGCCGGCCCATACCCAGGTCCAGTGGCTGCCGGCGGCCAGCAACAGATCGGCGGCAACCAGCACGACCAGGCCCCAGGCCAGCAGCCTGGTGTGGCTCACCGAATCGGACAGCCTGCCAAACGGGTAGGCGCCGAGTGCGTACACCACATTCATCCCGATCAGCACCAGCGGCGCGTAAGCCACCGGCAGGCCGCCCTGCAGCGCGCGCAACAGCAAGAAAGCCTCGCTGAAGCGCGCCAGCGTGAACACGGCACCAATGGCGACCACCCGCCAGTACGGCGCATTGAGGCGCTTCAGGTTGTCTTGGCGGATGGGGTTGAGGCGCGGCGCTGGCTGGCTGGCGCGCTGGGGCTCGCGCACGCCGACCAGCAGCAGGGCCACCGCCAGGAAGCCGGGAATGATGGCGACCCAGAAAATCGCCCGGAAATCGTTGGCCCAGAGCAGCATCAGCCCCATGGCGACCAGCGGTCCGACGAACGCTCCGACCGTGTCGAGCGACTGGCGCAAGCCGAATGCCGCGCCGCGCATGCCGGGTGGTGCGAGGTCGGCCACCAGCGCATCGCGCGGGGCGCCGCGCAGGCCTTTGCCGATGCGGTCGACCAGGCGGGCCGTGAGCACCAGGCCGGTCGTCGCCGCCAGCGCAAACAGGGGTTTGGAAAGCGCGCCCAGGCCATAGCCGAACACGGCCAGGGGTTTGCGCTTTCCCCAGTAGTCGCTGAGCACACCCGAGAACACCTTGACGATCAATGCCGTGGCTTCGGCCAGCCCTTCAATCAGGCCGACGGCCCACACGCTGGTGCCCAGCACCGTGACCATGAAGACGGGCAGCAGGCTGTGGATCATCTCGGAGGAGATGTCCATCAGCAGGCTGACAAAACCCAGCGCCCAGATGCCTGCGGGCAGGCGTTGCGAGGTGCGGGAGTTTTCAGGCATGGGTCGGGATGCTCCAGGACCAGGTCAAAAGGGTGGTTTCATAAAAATCCGGGGGAGTCCAGATCAGGTGGGCTTATGCAGCTATTGTTATGATAGCAAATCAACGGTTGAAGGCGTGCCCGCCATACTGAACTGATGCCATGCGCGCCGCAGCTGGGTGTCCGAGCTAAAGCCGGCCATCTCGGCAGCCTGCGTGACGTTGTGCCCGGATTGCAGTGCCGCCTGAGCCACTGCAAGGCGGATGCGCCGCAGGTACTGCAAGGGCGCTACACCGGCATGTTCAATGAAAAGCCGTGCCAGGTGCCTGGGCGAGGTGTGCGCCACTTCGGCCATGCGCGGCAAGTTCCAGTCCTGCGCGGGCTCTTGGCTGACGGCATCCTGTACCCGGTGGATGACGGCGTGCATGTGGTTGCGGTAGTTCAAAAACGGCGAAAGCTCCGGGTCTTGCGGCCCCCGGCGCAGCGCCACCACCATGGTTTGCGCGACCTGGGCGGCGAGGGCTGGGCCGCAAATGGCGCTGATGCGGTGCAGCATGAGGTCAATGCCCGTCGTCACGCCCGCGCTGCTGTACACCGGGGCGTCTTCCACAAACACCCGGTTGGTGACCACCTGGCACGATGGCTCTGCCGCCTGCAGTTCCTGCAGGTGACGGTGGTGCGTGGTGACCCGGCGCCCACTAAGCAGGCCGGCGTGTGCCGCCAGCACCGAGCCCGCACAGACAGTGACCAGCTCCAGCGTGTGAGGGGCCAGCCGCAGGCCGCGCAGCCAGTGCAGCAGGGTTTTTGTGGGTTCAGGCGCCACTGGAATGGCCTGGCCCGGCAGTCCCACCAGCACCACCCACGCCGGGGCCTGCACCGTGCCGGGCAGGGGCGCCAGGCCGGTCAGTTTTACGCCGACCGAGCTTTCGGTGTCGGCACAGGGGCCGACAAAGTGCAGTTCAAAGCGGGGCGGCAAGCCCTGCGCGTGCAGCACCTGGTTGGCGATGCGCAAGGCCTCCGCCGGGCCGGCCCAGTCCAGCACCAGGCTGTGCGGCAGCAGGGCAAACAGCACCCGAATGGGTGGGGTTTCAGGCCGGCTCATCAATGTGCCACCGGTAGTTCATCTGGCGGGCAGTACGCTCGGCCAGCGCCTGCCCGGCAAGGCGTGCCACCAGGTGCAGGCTCATGTCCATTCCTGCACTGATGCCCGCCGAGGTCACCAGCGGCCCGTTGTCAATCCAGCGCGGGCCATCAACCACCGTGAGCGCTGGAAAGCGTGCGCGCAGATCGGCCAGGTCTTCCCAGTGGGTGGTGACTGGGCCGGTGCGCAGCACGCCGCTGGCCGCCAACAGGAACGCGCCGGTACACACGGATGCCGTGATCTGCGCCCCGGCCGCCATGCGGGCGATCCAGTCCCGTGTGGGTGCATCCGCCATGGCCGCGTCCACCACCCCGCCAGGCAGGATCAGCACGTCGCAGGACGGGCTGCTCGCAAAGCTGTGTTCGGGCAAGACGCGCAAACCCGCACGGACCTGAATCGGCTGGCCCTCGCGCGAGACGCAAGCCACGTTAAAGAGTGGGGCGGCATCGGCCTGCTTGCGGCCATGCACCCGGCTGGCGGTGGTGAACACTTCGTACGGTCCGGCAAAATCTAGCGCTTCAACCGCATCAAACACGAGGATGGACACGCGAAAGCTCATGCCATTGCCTCGGCGCTGCTGCTGCGCTCGATGGCCTGTGCCACGGTGCAAATCGTCGCGAAGCGGTCCTTCAGAACCGCCGCCGTGCGCGCCTTGATGGCGGCGGCGGGAAGCACCGAGCCGTCCAGGTGCTGCATGTCCCAGGTCAGCGTCGCGTCCGGCACATAGTCCACGGCGTAACCCAGGTCTGAGGCGTGGCGGGCGGTGGTTTCGCAGCATTGCTCGGTACGAATGCCGCTGATGATGAGTCGGCTGATGCTGTTTTGCGTGAGCCACACGTCCAGGCCCGTACCCACCAGCGCGCTGTGGCGGCTCTTGTAAAAGGTGGCTGCGGCCTCAAACGCGCTGAGCTCGGCCAGGGGTTTCACTTGGCCCGATTCGAGGGCAAACGGGTTGGCCGCCAGCTTGGGGCCATCGACGTGAAAGACGCGCACCAGCGGAATGTCGCGTGCCACGCAAGCTTCAATCAGCGCGTTTTGCGCCCAGGCATAAGCCGGCAGGTCGCGCCCGGTGAAGTAAGGCCTTTGGCGGAAGGACTCTTGCGCGTCAATCACTATCAGACAGGTATTCATGGTTGGGACTCCTTGGTATCAAGGTCCTCATCATGCTGGCTGGCCTGACAGATGTCTGCCCGAAAGCGGACAGAAGTCGATCAAATCAGGACATTGCCGTGGATCAGGCCACGATGACGGCAGCACCTTCGCCGCGCGGCGCGATCACGCCGATCTCGTACACCTGCTCACCGGCGTCGCGCAGGGTTTGGGCCGTCGCCTGGGCGTTGGCGGCATCCACCACCACCACCATGCCGATGCCGTTGTTGAAGGTGCGGTTCATCTCGATGTCGTCGATGCCGGCCACCTTCTGCAGCCAGGCGAACAGCTCGGTCTGCGGCCAGCTGCCCTTGCTCAGGTGCGCCGCCGTGCCCTCCGGCAGCACCCGCGGAATGTTTTCGATCAGGCCGCCGCCGGTGATGTGGGCCAGCGCCTTGATCGGGTGGGCAGCCAGCGCGGCCAACACGTTTTTGACATACAGCCGGGTCGGCTCCATCAGGGCCTCCTTGAAAGGCTTGCCGTCCAGCGTGGCGGGCAGGTTCGCGCCGGCGCGTTCGATGCACTTGCGCACCAGGGAAAATCCGTTGGAATGCACGCCGCTGCTGGCCAGGCCCAGCACCACGTCGCCGGGCTGCACTTCCTTGCCGGTCAGGATTTTGGACTTTTCCACGGCGCCCACCGCAAAACCGGCCAGGTCGTACTCGCCCTCGGGGTACATGCCGGGCATTTCAGCGGTTTCGCCGCCAATCAGGGCGCAGCCGCTCAGTTCGCAACCCTTGGCGATGCCGCCGACCACGCTTGCTGCCGTGTCCACATCGAGCTTGCCGCAGGCGAAATAGTCAAGGAAAAACAGCGGCTCGGCGCCTTGCACCAGCACGTCGTTGACGCTCATGGCCACCAGGTCTATGCCCACGGTGTCGTGCATATTCCACTCAAAGGCCAGGCGCAGCTTGGTGCCCACACCGTCGGTGCCGCTGACCAGCACCGGCTCCTGGTAGCGCTTGGGAACTTCAAACAGCGCGCCAAAACCACCAATGCCCGCCAAAACGCCTTCGCGCATGGTTTTTTTGGCCAGCGGCTTGATGCGTTCAACCAGCGCGTCGCCCGCGTCAATGTCAACGCCGGCGTCTTTGTAGCTGAGGGGAGTGGAGGAGGTGGTGGTCATGGTATCTGGCTCTGGTGCTGTCGGATGGGCTGTCGGGCGGGCTGGGGGCAGTCTGGATCAGCCCTGCAAGCCCGATAGAATTCAGCCTGAGATTCTAAAGGCTAGGCCTTCAACCTCCTTCAGGCTGTCCCACCAGCCCTCTTCCGGCAAGCTCAACGCAAGGCTTTATGCAATTCACTCACACCCAAAAAAGCGCGGCTGCCTGGTGCCTGATTGCGGCCCTGGCCGTACTGGCGCTGTGGTTGCTGGGCCCGGTGTTGACCCCTTTCGTGGTGGCCGCCGTGCTGGCCTACGCGCTGACGCCGCTGGTGAACAAGCTCGACGGCTTCGGCAAGGGCCGGCTGCCGCGCGTGCTGGCGGTAGTGCTGGTGGAACTGCTGTTCATCCTGGTGCTGCTAGGCCTGTTTTTGCTGATCGTGCCCATCATGGCCAAGGAGTTGCCGCTGCTGCGCGAGCAAGTGCCGCTGCTGGTGGACCGCCTCAACACCGAACTGGAGCCCTGGCTGGCCAAGCTGGGCTTTCCGGTGGCGCTCGATGTGGCCAGCATCAAGGCCTTTGTGCTCAAGTACCTCAATGCCAACTTTGAAGACGCGTTCGGCTCGCTGCTGTCCTCGCTCAAGATGGGCGGCAGCGTCGCGCTGGCCATTGTCGGCAATGCGGTGCTGATTCCGGTGGCGCTGTTTTACCTGCTGATGGATTGGGACGCATTTGTGGCCCGCATCCTGGAGCTGGTGCCGCCCCATTTGCGCGCGCGCTTTGACAGCTTTACCGATGAGGCCGATTCGGTGCTGGGCCAGTATTTGCGGGGCCAGTTGCTGGTGATGCTGGCCATGGCGGTGTTCTATGCCGTCGGGCTGTCGCTGTTCGGCCTGGACCTGGCCGTGCCGATTGGCGTCTTTACCGGGCTGGCGATGTTCATTCCCTATGTGGGGTTTGGTATCGGCCTGCTGCTGGCCTTGCTGGCCGGCCTGCTGCAATTCGCCTCCGTCAAGGCGCTGGTCATGGTGGCCGTGGTGTACGGGGCGGGTCAGCTGCTGGAAGGCCTTTACCTCACGCCGCGGCTGGTGGGCGAGCGCATTGGCCTGCACCCGCTGGCGGTTATTTTCGCCTTGCTGGCGTTTGGCCAGACCTTCGGCTTTGTCGGTGTGCTGATTGCGCTGCCGGCCAGTGCCGTGCTGCTGGTCGCCATTCGCCGCCTGAGGGTCAGCTACATGGCCAGCCCGCTTTACAAGGCTTGACGCCTTCATGACACAGATATGGATGTGAAACCGGCATGAAACAGATTGCGCTGGATATAGGACTGGCCTCAGTCCCTTCGTTTGCCAACTTTTTTGGCGGACCGAATGAGGCCGCCGTCAAGCACCTTGAGCTCTGGGCCGGCAACAGCCTGCGCTCGCCGGTGCCGACTTATCTGTGGGGCGACGCGGCCAGCGGCAAGACGCATTTGCTCAAGGCCGTCTGCGAGGCGCTGCGCGAACAGGGCGCTTCGGTGGGCTGGATGGACGCCGCACGGCTGGAGCCGCCCGAGTTCAACGAAGCCTGGGCCGCCGTGATCCTGGACGACTGCCACCTGTACACCGCGGTGCAGCAGCAGGCCGCGTTCAACTGGTTTGTCAATGCCCTGAATGCCGCCGACGGCCACCCGCGCTGGGTGCTGGCCGCCGGCAACGTGCCGCCTGCCGATCTGGCCCTGCGCGAAGACCTGCGCACGCGCCTGGGCTGGGGCCATGTGTTTGCGCTGCAAGCCCTGACCGAACCCGAGCGGCGTGCCGTGCTCAGGCGCGAAGCCGATGCGCGCGGCGTGTTTCTGAGCGACGAGGCCATGGATTTCATGCTGAACCGCTTTTCGCGCGACCTGGGAAGCCTGATGCAACTGCTGGACCAGCTCGATGGCTACGCCCTGCAAACCCAGCGGGCCATCACGATTCCGCTGATCAAATCGATGCTGGAGAGCGAATGAGTGCCATTGAAATGACTGTCAAAAAGAAGATTGCCTTATTCGACCTTGATCACACGCTGATCCCCTTCGATTCTGACTACGAGTGGAACGAGTTCACCATTGCGCTGGGCTGGCGCGATGGCGTCGAGTTCAAACACCGCAACGCCGGTTTTTATGACCAATACCGCCTTGGCACGCTCGACCTTCACGAATATGTGCGTTTTGCCACGCAGGCCATCCGCGAGCAAGGTGCTGCTAATTCAATAGCTGCTCATGCCCGCTTCATGAGGGATGTGGTCCAAAAAGGCATTAAAAAGCAGGCCCTGGAGCTGGTGCAGCAGCATCAGCGGGATGGCGCGGAAGTGGCCATCGTCACTGCCACCAACGAGTTTGTGACCCGGCCCATCGCCGAGGCCTTTGGCGTAAAAGAGCTGATCGCCGTGGAGCTGGAGCGTGACGCCGGAGGCAATCTGACCGGCGAAATCAAGGGCACGCCTTCGTTCCGCGAGGGCAAGGTCACCCGTGTGGCGCAGTGGCTGGCCGACCGGCAACTGGGCTGGGACGAGGTGGAAATCTGGTTTTACAGTGACTCCCTGAACGACCTGGCGCTGCTGGAAAAGGCCACGCACCCGGTCGCCACCAACCCGGACGAGCGCCTGCGCGCGCTGGCAGTTGAGCGCGGATGGCGCATACTTGACCTGTTTTAGTCAGTTGGGGGCAGCGTTTGCGGCAAGGCTGCGGCGGTCTGTCCCGCAAAGTTTCAGAAGTTCATGATCAAAAAATTTATCGACAAGCTGTTTGGCAAATCAGGCAGCTCGGAATCCGGCGCCAAGCGGGTCAAAAAATCACCTTTCGGCCAGCGCCAGGACGTCGCTTACAAAGAGCACGGCATTGATCCCAAGCTGGTCGATGACCGCGCCATGGATGTGGTGCACACGCTCAAGCAGGCCGGTTTTGAAGCCTATATCGTGGGCGGTGCGGTGCGCGACCTGCTGGTGGGCCTGCGCCCCAAGGACTTTGACGTGGCCACCGACGCCACGCCGGAGCAGGTCAAAAGCCTGTTTCGCCGGGCCTTCATCATTGGCCGGCGCTTTCGCATTGTTCACGTCATTTATGGCCGTGGCCGCGAGCATGAGGTGATCGAGGTTTCGACCTTCCGCGCGCACCTGGACAGCAGCCAGGCCGAGCAGGTCGGCGGCAACGAGCGCACCAGCAAGAGCGAGCTGGCCGGCATGAAACACGCGGTGGATGCCTCGGGTCGGGTGTTGCGCGACAACGTTTGGGGCCCGATGGAGGAAGACGCGGCCCGGCGCGACTTCACCATCAACGCCATGTACTACGACCCGGAAACGCAGATCGTGGTCGATTACCACCACGGCATTCGCGATGCCAAGAAAAAAATCATACGCATGATAGGCAACCCGGCGGTGCGCTACCGCGAAGACCCGGTGCGCATCATCCGCGCCGTGCGTTTCGGTGCCAAGCTCAGTGCCCTGGGCTTTACCTTTGAGGACAAGACCGCTGCGCCCCTGCGCGAGATGAGGGGCCTGCTGGCCGACGTGCCGCAGTCGCGCCTGTTCGATGAGATGCTCAAGCTGCTGCAAACCGGCCATGCGCTGGCCAGCATCGAGCAGCTCAAGACCCTGGGCCTGGGCAGCGGCATTTATCCGCTGCTCGACGTGGTGGTTGAAGCCGCCCACCAGCCCTTTTTGAACCTGGCGCTGCAAGACACCGACCGCCGCGTTGGCGAAGGCAAGCCGGTGGCGCCCAGCTTTTTGCTGT
>CAZWDK010000106.1:0-10398 GCA_964633095.1 uncultured Polaromonas sp.
TGTTGCAACCCGTCGCCGATCACACCCTGGGAGGAGCCGTACATTGGCGAGGAATCGATCAGGCGGCCGCCGGCATCGAAGAAATGGCGCATGACCTCGGCGCAGTGCGCGCGCGCCGGGCCGTCGTTGCCGACGTTGAAGGTGATCCAGCTGCCCAGCCCGACCAGCGGGATCTGTTCGCCGGACGAGGGGATGGGCCTGGAGATTGGCTGTGGCCGTGCGGTGCTTTGCGCATGGACGCCCACCACGCCCAGCGCGGGAACAAGCTGCAGCAGCAAGGTGCGGCGTCTCATTTTTTCAGATTAGCACAGGGCCAAGACCTGCGGCGCGCCACGAGGCCAAGCCCATGCCGATAACATGATGGCGCTTGGCGATCGCAGCACGCCATTGGGGGCACTACCCCTGTGCCGAGCATCGCGCCATAATGAAGTGTGACGTGGATCCGGCCGGTTGTGTCCGGATCGCAACGCAAGCAAGGAGAGTTGGCCATGAGCAATTCGAGCACGCCCAAGGAAAGCGATTTCGCCCATTGGGTTGACGAGAAATCAGAAGCCTTGAAGTTCGAGCTGGGCGAGAAGTTTCCGGTGCCGCCCACCGCGCTGCATTCGCCCTCCGTGCATGTCGAGACCGGCCGGCAAAAGCTGGAGGAAGTGCTGCTGGAGCATGAAGAGCCCACGCCGGAGTTTCTGGAGGAGCTGGCCGCGCTGGAAGAAGCCCCGCCCCTGAGCGATGAGGAGCTGGCGGAGCAGGCGCTGGCTGCCGGTGGTGCCGACGCAGATGACGATGACGACGACAACACCCCCGAATAAGCAAAGCCCCTCGGCGGCCGCAAATTACATGAAATGATGAGCGCGGGGCAATATGTCTGCAAAATGCAGGCATGACCACACAACTTGCCGGCCACCTTCTCGTTGACTGCCTTCTGGCCCAGGGCGTTACCCATGCGTTTGGCGTGCCGGGCGAAAGCTACCTGGCGGTGCTGGACGGCTTGCATGCGCGGCGCGATCAGATCCAGTTCATCACCTGCCGCCAGGAAGGCGGCGCGGCCTTCATGGCCGAGGCGCACGGCAAGCTGACCGGGCGGCCGGGTGTCTGCATGGTGACGCGCGGGCCGGGCGCGACCAATGCCTCCATTGGCGTGCACACGGCGTTTCAGGACTCGACGCCCATGGTGCTCCTGGTCGGCGATGTGGCCAGCGATTGCCGCGACCGCGAAGCCTTCCAGGAAGTGGATTACACGAGTTTTTTCGGCCCCAGTACCAAGGGCTTTGCCAAACGGGTAGAGCGGATTGACGATGCCGACCGCATTCCCGAGTATGTGGCGCGCGCCTTTGCCACGGCCATGAACGGCCGGCCCGGGCCGGTGGTGCTGGTGTTGCCGGAAGACATGCTGACCCGCATGACTGCGGCCCGGCCCCTGCCGCGCGTGGAGGCGGTGCAGGCCTGGAGCGACCCGGGCGCCTTGCGCACCTTGCGCGAGATGCTGCTGGCGTCACGCCAGCCACTGATCATTGCCGGCGGCGGCGGCTGGACGCCGCAGGCAGCGCAAGCCTTGCAGCGCTTTGCCGAAAACTGGAAGCTGCCGGTGGGCAATGCGTTTCGCTTCCAGGACACCTTTGACAACCACCATCCGCTGTATGCCGGCGACGTGGGCATAGGCCTGAACCCCAAGCTGGCCGCGCGCATCAAGGCCAGCGACCTGATCATTGCCATCGGCCCGCGCCTGGGTGAAATGACGACCGGCAATTACACGCTGCTGGAGGCGCCGCGGCCCAAACAGAAGCTGGTGCATATCCACGCCAGCGCGGAGGAGCTCAACCGCGTTTACCAGGCCGATCTGGCCATCAATGCCACCATGAATGCGGCGGCGCGCTCGCTGGAGGTGCTGACCGCGCCCGTGTCGCTGCCCTGGGAGGCCTGGACGGCTTCCGCCCATGAGGATTACCTGGCCAACCTGCAGCCGCAGAAGCTGCCGGGCGATATCGACATGCCGGCCATCGTCGGCCTGCTGCAAAGGCATTTGCCCCAGGATGCGGTGCTGACCAATGGGGCGGGTAATTTCGCCAGCTGGGTGCACCGGTTTTTCAGGCACCACGGGCTCGCGAAAGGGCACAAGACGCAGCTGGCCCCCACCGTGGGCGCCATGGGTTATGGCGTGCCGGCCGGCATTGCGGCGGCCATCACCACCGGTCGCGTGGCCTTCACCATCGCCGGCGACGGCGACTTTTTGATGAATGGCCAGGAACTGGCCACGGCGGTGCAGCACGGCGCCAAAAGCATCATCGTGCTGCTCAACAACGGCATGTACGGCACCATACGCATGCACCAGGAAAGGGAGTATCCGCAGCATGAAAGCGGATCGCGGCTGAACAACCCGGACTTTGCCGCGCTGGCGCGCGCCTATGGCTACGCCGGTGTACGCATCACGCGCACCGCCGAGTTTGAAGCGGAGTTGCAGGCGGCGCTGGCGCGCAGGGAGGGCACGCTGATCGAGGTGACGCTGGACCCGGAAGTCATCACCACGCGCGGCACGCTGTCGGCGATCACGCAGAATGCGCTGAAGCAGTCGCTATCAAAATAATAGCTTCTTGCGCCCGCCGCGTAAGGGTAAGGGCCTGATTTGGTTCAAGAAAATAAAAAAGGCCGGGGTGACCCGGCCTTTTTGCTTCAAGCCTGTGAAGGCTTGTTTTCTGGCCTATTCCTTGATGTCCACGGCGTAGAAGTTGTGGCGGCCGAACGGGCTGTTTTTGTAGCCAATCACGTTCTTGCGAATGGGCTTGAGCTGCACCGCGTGAGCGATGGTGAACCAGGGCGCCTGTTCCTTGAAGATGACCTGGGCCTGCTGGTAGAGCTTGATGCGCTCGGCAGGATTGGTCACGGTCTTGGCCTTCAGAACCAGGTCTTCATAAGGCTGGTAGCAGAACTTGGCGATGTTGGAGCCGCTGGCTGACTGGGCCGAAGCGCAGCCGAGCAAGGTGTACATGAAGTTGTCCGGGTCGCCGTTGTCGCCGGTCCAGCCCAGCATGCCCATCTGGTGTTCGCCAGCCTGCAGGCGCTTGCGGTACTCGCCCCATTCGAAGCTCTTGATCTCGGCGGTCACGCCCACCTTGACCAGATCGGCCTGCATCAACTCGGCAATGCGCTTGGCATTCGGGTTGTACGGGCGCTGAACCGGCATGGCCCACAGGTCGGTGGTGAAGCCGTTGGGGTAGCCGGCCTGGGCCAGCAATTTCTTGGCGGCTTCGGGGTTGTACTCGTCGTCCTTGATGGTGTTGTTGTAGGCGGCCATGGTTGGCGGAATCGGGTTTTTGGCGGCGATGCCGGTGCCCAGGTAGACGCCGTCAACAATGGCTTTCTTGTTGATGGCCATGTTGATGGCCTTGCGCACGCGCACGTCGTCAAACGGCTTTTTGGTCGTGTTGTAGGCCATGTAGCCGACGTTCAGGCCCGGTTGCTCGACGATCTGGACGTTGGGATCCTTGCGGATGGCGTCCAGGTCAGCCGGGTTGGGGTAGGGCATGACATGGCATTCACCCTTTTGCAGCTTGGCCCAGCGCACCGAGGCGTCGGGCGTGATCGAGTACACGAGGTCGTCGATCTTGGCCTTGCCGCCAAAGTATTGCGGAAAGGCCTTGTAGCGGATGATCGCGTCTTTCTGGTACTGCACCATGTAGAAGGGGCCGGTACCGATGGGATCCTGGTCGATTTTTTCCGGCGTGCCGGCTTTCTGCATGGCGTCCGCGTATTCCTTGGACTGGACGGCTGCATAAGGCATGGCCAGGTTGGACAGGAAGGGCGCTTCGGGTTTGTCGAGCGTGACCTTGACGGTGTAGTCGCTGACTTTTTCCACCGACTTCAGCAGCTTGGGCATGCCCATGTCGCTGAAGTAGGAATGGTTGGGGCTGGTGACCTTGAAGTAGGGGTTGTCTTCTTTCCACTGGCGATCAAACATGAACAGCACGTCGTCGGCATTGAAGTCGCGCGTTGGCTTGAAACTCTTGTTGGTGCCGTGCCACTTCACGCCCTTGCGCAGGTGGAAGGTGTATTCCTTGCCGTCGGCGGAAATGTCCCACTTCTCGGCCAACCCAGGGACCACCTTGGTGCCGCCGTATTCGAACTCCACGAGGCGGTTGTAAACGGGTTCGTTGGCATCAAACGAGGTACCCGTGGTGTTGACACCGGGGTAGAAGTTTTCCGGGCTGCCTTCTGAGCAGAACACCAGCGTCTTGGCGGAGACTGGCGAGAGTGCCAGCAGCGCTGGTAGGGCAATAGCGCACAGCAAGGCGCGCTGGACCGGACGGAGCCGGCTTGCACTGGGTTTGGTCGGAATCATTTGACGGAACTCCCTTTGGTGGTTAATGCTGCGGTGCAGCGGGCTTGCGGCCGGTTTGCGCGACATTTGTGATGTGCATTCGCCGGTCATTGAAAACGTGGCCTGGAACAGAGGCAGGGTGTGCACGGCCCCAGTTCACGCAGTAAGGAAATTTTCAGCATGGTGGCACGCCACCTGCCGGTCTGCAAGCGCCCGCAGCACGGGCCTTTCGGCACGGCAGCGCTCGGTGACATGCGGACAGCGGGTGGAAAAGACGCAGCCAGTGGGAGGGTTGAGCGGCGAGGGCAGCTCGCCCTTGAGCACAATGCGCTGCTTGATGCCGGTGCTTCCCGCCAGGCCCGGTGTGGAAGCCAGCAGGGCCTGGGTGTAGGGGTGCAGGGGCCGGGCAAAGATGGCGCTTTTTTCGCCTTGTTCCACCGCATGGCCGAGGTACATCACCAGCACATCGTGGGCAATGTGGCGCACCACGCCGAGGTCGTGCGAGATGAACAGGTAGGCCAGGCCCATGGACTGCTGCAGGTCGGCCAGCAGGTTGAGCACCTGGGCCTGGATCGACACGTCGAGTGCCGACACCGGCTCATCAGCCACCACCAGGGTGGGGTTGAGCATCAGCGCGCGTGCAATGGCGATACGCTGGCGCTGACCGCCGGAAAACATGTGGGGGTAACGGTCGTAGTGTTCGGGGCGCAGGCCCACCATGGCCAGCATGGCGCGCGCCTTGTCCGCGCGCTCTGGCGCAGGCAGGGGGGTGTTGATTTCGAGCGGTGCCTCCAGAATGGCGCCGATTTTTTTGCGTGGATTCAGCGAGCCGTACGGGTTCTGGAATATCAGCTGCACGGCCTTGCGCAGGCCCAGGCGCTCTTCGTGCGGCGCATGGACGGCATCGATACCCTTGATGCGCAGCTGGCCGCCGGTAGGCGTTTCAATCAGCGACACCATGCGGGCCAGCGTGGACTTGCCGCAGCCCGATTCGCCCACCACGGCGAGGGTCTTGCCGGCATGGACCGAAAAAGACACGCCGCCCACGGCTTGCAGATGGTCAGAAGGCCGCATGAAGCCGCGGCGTATTTCGTAGACGCGCTGGAGATCCTTGGCCTCAACCACGGGTTGGTGCGATGGCGCGGACGGGTTGTGCGGAGTGCTCATGCGGCCACCCCCACCAGCGGCGTGTCGCGCTGTATGGCGGCTTCCCGGCCGGGATCGCCCAGCGGGTAGTGGCAGCGCACCATGCCGTCTTGCCAGGCGCGCAGCAGTGGACGTTCGTTGCGCGAATGCTCGGTGGCATAGGCGCAGCGCGGCGCAAACAGGCAGCCGGCGGGCCGGTCGTAAAGGCCTGGCACCATGCCGGGGATGGTTGCCAGGCGCGAACTGCCATCGCTGCGCTCGGGCAGGGCGGCCAGCAGCGCCTCGGTATAGGGGTGCTGCGGTGTATTGAAGAGGGCGTGCGCCTCTTGCTCTTCCATGATCTGCCCGGCATACATCACCGCCACGCGCTGCGCCATTTCGGACACCACGCCCATGTTGTGGGTGATCAGCACCAGCGCCATGCCGCGTTCTTTTTGCAGGCTGCGCAGCAGGTCCAGAATTTGCGCCTGGATGGTCACATCGAGCGCCGTGGTGGGTTCGTCGGCAATCAGCAGCCGCGGGTTGCAGGCGATCGCCATGGCGATCATCACGCGCTGGTTCATGCCGCCCGACAGCTGGTGCGGGTAGGCCTTCAGGCGGCTTTCGGGGGCGGGGATGCCGACCTGTTCCAGCAGCTCGATGGCCTTGCGCGTGGCGGCCTTGTGGTCCAGCCCCAAATGCAGGCGCAGGGTTTCGGTGAGCTGAAAACCAATGGTGAAGCAGGGGTTCAGGCTGGTCGTGGGCTCCTGGAAAATCATGGCCACGTCCTTGCCGGTGAGCTTGCTGCGCTCGCGGGGCGACAGTGCCAGCAGGTCGTGCCCGGCAAAGCGCAGTTTGTCAGCCTTGACGCGGCCGGGGTAGGCCACCAGGCCCATCAAGGCCATCATGGTGACGCTTTTGCCGGAGCCGGATTCGCCGACGATGCCCAGCACCTCGCCCTCTTCCAGCGACAGGCTGATGCCGTCAACGGCATGCATGACGCCGTTTTGCGAGGGGAACTCGACGGACAGGTTTTCTATTTCAAGCAGGGCCATATTTAGTAACTCCCCCTTCTCGGCTCACTTCGTGTAGCCGGATCCCCCCTCCGGGGGCAACAGCTGCGGCCCGGCGAAGCCGGTTCCGCGCTGTTACTTGCGAAGAGGCTCATGTGGGGTGGGTGGATCTTGTTCATCGTTTGAGTTTTGGGTCGAACGCATCGCGCAGTCCATCGCCGAGCAAATTGAAGGCCAGCACAGTGATCAGAATCGCGAGGCCGGGGAAAGTCACGACCCACCAGGCGCGCAGTACAAATTCGCGGGCATCGGCCAGCATGGTGCCCCATTCGGGTGAAGGCGGCTGCGCGCCCAGGCCCAGAAAACCCAGTGCTGCAGCATCCAGAATGGCGGTGGACACGCCCAGCGAGGCCTGCACAATCAGCGGTGCCGTGCAGTTGGGAAGGATTTCACTGAACATCAGCCGCAGGCGGCCTGCGCCGCTCATGCGCGCAGCCGTGACATAGTCGCGCGAGGTTTCAGCGATCACTGCCGCACGGGTAATCCGTACGTAATGCGGCAGCACCACGATGGCCACCGCCAGCATCGCGTTCATCAGCCCGGGGCCCAGGATGGCCACAATCACGATGGCCAGCAGCAGGCTGGGCAGGGTCAGGATGATGTCCATCAGGCGCATGACGGCGATCTCGAAGAGGCCGCGGAAAAAGCCGGCCAGCAGGCCCAGCACCGTACCGACCACCACCGACAGCGTCACCACCGCCAGGCCGATGACCAGGGACAGGCGGGCGCCATACATCAGCCGCGACAGGATGTCCCGGCCGATGGCGTCGGTGCCCAGGGGATAGGACCACGATCCGCCAGCCTGCCATGCCGGCGGCTTGAGGAATACGGCGTTGTCAGTGATATTGGGGGCGTGCGGCGCCAGCATGGGCGCAAACAGTGCGATCAGCAGTACCGCCACCACAATGGCGAGGCCGATGACAGCACCGTTGTTGGCGCTGAAGTAGTTCCAGAACTCGCGCAGCGGATGGGGCGGCGCCGGCGTGTTGTTGACAGTTTTCAAGGTGGCCGTGCTCATCGCTGGTGCCTGATGCGTGGGTTAATGATGCCGTAGGTGATGTCGACCAGCAGGTTGACGGCCATGACAATGGCGCCGAGCAGAAGGATGCCGCCCTGCAATACCGGGTAGTCGCGGCGGCTGATGGCCTCGATCAGCCATTTGCCAACGCCGGGCCAGGAAAAAATGGTTTCGGTCAGGATGGCGCCCGTGAACAGCACGCCGACCTGCAGGCCAATCACGGTGACCACCGGAATCAGCGCATTGCGCAGGGCATGCAGGGCCACCACGCGCAGGTTGGAGAGACCCTTGGCGCGTGCGGTACGGATGTAGTCTTCGCCCAGCACTTCGAGCATGGCCGAACGCGTCATGCGCGCGATCACCGCCAGCGGATTGGTGCCGAGCACGATCAGCGGCAAAATCAGGTGGGAGACTGCCGACCAGAACGCGCCCTTGTCGTCCGACAGCAGCGAATCGATCAGCAGGAATCCGGTGGTGGGTTCGATGAAGTACTGCACCGAGAGGCGTCCCGACACTGGCGTCCAGCCAAGCTCCACGGAGAACAGCAGGATCAGCAGCAGGCCCCACCAGAAGATCGGCATCGAGTAGCCCGTGAGAGACACCCCCATGACACCGTGGTCGAGTATCGAGTTGCGCTTGACCGCCGCCAGAATACCGGCGGGAATGCCGACCAACAGGGCAAAGAGAATGGCGCAGAGGGCCAGCTCAATCGTGGCGGGAAAGAGCGTCAGGAATTCGCGCAGCACAGGTTCCTGGGTGATCAGCGACTTGCCCAGATCGCCCTTGAGCACCCGGCCGATGTAAATGCCGTACTGCACCAGAACCGGCTGGTCCAGGCCGTATTCCTTGAGCAGTTGCGCGTGACGCACCGGGTCGATGCCGCGTTCGCCGGCCATGGTTTCGATGGGGTCGCCCGGCACCATGCGGATCAGGAAGAACGCCAGCAGCGTCATGCCCAAAAAGGTGGGAATGATCAGGCTCAGTCGGGTAAAAATAAAGCGCAGCATTATTGTGGAATGCCAAAACAGGCATCAATCCCGGACGCGGCAAATCCGTCGCCTGGGCAACATGCAGGGTTGGCGAAAAGCTTTGCCGCGTTGATTTGTATAGGCATAGGCATGGAAATATTGTTCGTACCGCTCTGGCCTGGACTGCGTCGCTGGTAATTTTTATCTTAACAACAAACCCGCAAATTTAAGTGCCATAGATGGACCGCGAGCTACCCACTAACCCCTATAGCGTCAGGATGGTTATGGTGATTCCGAGGGACGGCTGGCGTAAAGCAGGAAGCGTTCCATGGCGTGGCGATCGTGAGGCGGCCTTGGCGTTGCGGCATAAAAAAAGGCCGGTGGATACCGGCCTTTTGATATCGGCAAAAGCCGATTACTTGACGTGCTTGCCGATCAGGCCGGCCATCTCGAACATCGACACCTGTGCCTTGCCGAAAACAGCCTTGAGCTTTTCGTCGGCGTTGATCATGCGCTTGTTGATCTTGTCCTGCAGGCCTTTGGATTTGATGTAAACCCACAGCTTGCTGACAATCTCGGTACGTGGCAGAGGCTTGTCGCCCACCACGGCTGCCAGTGCGGGGCTCAAGGTCAGCGCCTTCATGAACGCCGCATTGGGCGTGCGCTTTTTGGCAGGCGCTTTTTTTGCAGGGGCTGCCTTTTTTGCAGCTACCTTTTTCGCGGGCGCAGCTACTTTTTTGGCAGCTACTTTTTTCGCGGGAGTCGCTACTTTTTTTGCCGGTGCTGCCTTTTTTGCAGCTACCTTGGTTGCCGGTGTCGCCTTTTTTGCTGGCGCTTTTTTAGCCGGTGCTTTTTTTGCAGTTGCCATGATTGATTTTCCTTCTAGAAGTTGATAAATCACCACCGGGATAACTACTTCCCCGTAGCAAAGCGGATGCTACTGGAGAAAAACGCGGTTTCATAGGGAGCGCGGACTTTATTTGCGCTCTTCTGTTGCAGATTCACCTCTGAAAATCAAAAAAAACGCCTGTGAGAATCACGCCGCAAGCCATGCACTCGCCGCCAGTGAGCTGCTCGCCGACAAAAATGCACCCGAAAATATCGCGATCAAGGGGCTCAGAGGCATGGCGCGGGAGGCGGCCATGGCCGCATCGGAAGTTGCCTTTTGCTCCAGCGCCATGCAAAATTAAAGGAAAACAAGCAATTTTCTTTTAATTTAATGCTTCGATGGCGTGATGACAGAAACTACCGAATGGGATACCTATGACAGCCGCATCCTGGCCGAGCTGCAGCAGGATGCCCGCATCACCATGGCCGAACTGGGGCGGCGCGTCCACCTGAGTCAACCTGCGGCCACGGAGCGCGTGCGCAAGCTCGAGTTGAATGGCGTGATCAAGGGCTACCGCGCCGAGGTCGACCTGACACGGTTGGGTTATGGCATTCGCGCCATCATTCGGCTGGCGCGGGCCGAATATTCCCGCGTGGTCAAGCTGATCGAGCAGACGCCGGAGGTGCTCAATGCCTACAACGTCACGGGCGAAGACAGCTGGGTGCTGGAGATTGCCGTGATCGACGTTTCGCATCTGGATGCCGTGGTGACCAAGTTCTGCATCCTGACCGAGACCGCTACCTGCATCGTGCTCAACGCCCCCCGCGAGAACGCCATCGTGTTGCCGGCCCGCCGGGAAAATATCAAACCCCTCATCAAGAAAGTCACCGGAAAATGACAAAACCCGCTGCTGTTTCGTTTGCCACCTGCGATCTCTGCGATGCCCATAAAAACGACAATTCGGGCGCGTTCAGGGTGCTGCCGCCCGTGTTCAAGGACTTCGGCGCTCTGCGGAAATTCAGTGGCCAGGTCGTCACGGTCAAATGCTTTGAAGACAACTCACTGGTCAAGGC
>CAZWDK010000107.1:0-10193 GCA_964633095.1 uncultured Polaromonas sp.
GAAACCGGCTTTGGCCTGGGCCTGAATTTTCTGGTGACCTGGGCCGCCTGGAAGGCCGACCCGCAGCGCCCTCGCCTGCTGCACTTTGTCTCGACCGAGGCCTTTCCCGCCAGCGCCGACGATGTGCTGCGCAGTGCCGCCACCCACCCTGAACTGCTGCCTTTTGCCGAGCAGCTCACAGCGCAGCTCTGGGGCGTGTTGCCGGGCTTTCACCGGCTGGTCTTTGAGGGCGGCCAGGTGCTGCTGACCCTGTGCATAGGCGACGCCAAGGCCATGCTGCGCGAGCAATCGTTTGCAGCCGATTCGGTCTACCTCGACGGCTTCAGCCCGCAGCGCAACCCGGACATCTGGGACCTGCATACCTTCAAGGCCGTCGCCCGCTGCTGCCGGCGCGGCACGCGCGTGGCCACCTGGACGGTGGCGCGCAGCGTGCGCGATGGGCTGGCGCAATGCGGCTTTGTGGTCAAGAAAACCGCGGGCATACCGCCCAAGCGCGACAACCTGCAGGGCGAGTACAACCCGGCCTGGGAGCCCAAAAAGGCGCTGCAGCCGGCGCGACGCCGCGAGGCTTCCAGCTGCGTTGTGGTGGGCGCAGGGCTGGCCGGCGCAGCGGTGGCCGCCAGCCTGGCGCGCCGCGGCTGGCAGGTCACAGTGCTGGATGCGGCGGCGGCACCCGCCGCAGGCGCCTCGGGCCTGCCCGCCGGGGTGCTGGCACCCCATGTGTCACCCGACGACAGCCTGCTGTCGCGGCTGTCACGCAGCGGCGTGCGGGCAACGCCGCAACAGGCCCATGCCCGGCTGCAGTTGGGCAGCGACTGGAGCCCCACGGGCGTGCTGGAGCACTGCGTGGACCACGCGCGCCAGTTGCCCGCCGCCTGGCAACAGGACTGGGCCGACGCTGCGCACGACTGGACTTGCCCGGCCACCGCCGAACAGCTGGCCCGGTGCGGCCTGCCGGCAGCGGCAGCGGCGCTCTGGCATCAGCCGGCGGGCTGGATCAAGCCTTCCCAACTGGTTGCGGCCTGGCTGGCAACGCCGGGGGTTGAATGGCGCGGCCAGGCCGCCGTGAGCCAATTGCGCAGGCAAGCCGATGCCTGGCTGCTGTTTGACGCCGCCGGCCGGGAGCTGGCGCGTGCCGAACTGGTGGTGCTGGCGGCGGGTTATGCCAGCCGGGAATTGGCTGCGAGCGCCGAACCGCTGGCCAGCGCCGCGCTGGCCCTGCAGCCGATACGCGGCCAGGTGTCCTGGGCCTGGCAGGCCGCGGATGCCGGCAACACCTTGCCGCCCTTTCCGGTCAACGGCCATGGCAGCCTGATTGCGGCGCTGCCGCTCGACCGGGCGGGCGAACCCGGGCTGGCCTGGATCACCGGTTCCAGTTTTGAGCGGGACAATGCCAGCGCCGACATCCGGCCCGAAGACGAACAACACAACCTGCAGCGGCTGCATACCCTGCTGCCGGGCCTCGCGCCCCGGCTGGCAAGCCAGTTTGAACAGGGGGAGGTGCAAGCCTGGGCCGGAGTCCGCTGCGCCACGCCCAGCCGGCTGCCGGCCATGGGCGAACTGAGCGCGCCGGCTCATGCTGGCTTGTGGGTCTGCAGCGGCATGGGCTCGCGCGGGCTGACCTTTGCCGCGCTGTGCGCGGAATTGCTGGCCGCCAGGCTGCATGGCGAACCTTTGCCGCTGGAGCAGCGCCTGGCCCAGGCCCTGCTGCCGCAGTACGCGCCAGGCACGCAGGCCGCGTGAATCGACAACCCTCAAGCAAAAAGAGGCTACAGCCCTAGCACAACGGGCACAATAAGCTATAAAACTTATAGCAAAAAGAGGGCTAGGCGCGCGCTCAGTGCGCGTGATGCAGCAGCTCCCGGAGTTTTCCGGGGTGCAGGGGCTTGCGCAGGCAGCCCCGGGCACCGCCAAACCAGCCGCGCACCCCATCCAGCCAGGACACGCGGCTGCCGGTGAGCAGCAGGCAGTCGACCGCCGGCTGCAGTTCGCCCACCTGCCGGACCAGTTGCCAGCAGTCCACCTCGGGCAAATCCAGGTCGAGAATGAGCAGCTTGTAGCGCCGGGCAGCCAGCAGCTGCAGCATTTGTGCGCCGGTGCTGGCCTCGTCCACCTGCGTCAGCCCGGCGCTGGCCAGCTTGGCACGCAAATAGAGGCGGGCCTCGGCATCAGCATCCGTCACCAGCACGGCCGGCGCGTCGGGTTTGTCAGGCGGGAACGCCGGCGCGGCTGGCGCGGTGATGGCCGTGGAATCCACGCCCAGGTCTGGCGCCGCAGCCGGGGCGGCCAGCAGCGCATCCATGCCGTCAAGCATGGCCGCCCACTGCAGCGGGCGTGCCATCACCAGGCTGGCCCTGGCGGGAGCCTGATCGCCAACCCAGATCAGGGTCAGGCCGTCATGCGCAGGGTTGGCCAGTTCCAGCGCGGCTTCCCAGCTGTCGCCATCGATCAAGGCCAGCTCGGCCGCATGCGGCGCGCTTTCTACCCACAGCGCATAGGCCGTGGGACGGGTTTCGGACAGCCGGAACACCGTATTCAACGCGTGCCGTTCCACGTCACCAAAGCCAAACACCTTGACAAAAACCTGCTTGACAGCAGCAGCGCCCGTATTGTTCATTGGGTTGTGATTATGCGGGCTGAGCCCGCCCGACGGCGCTCGGCCAAGGGTAAAGCTTCACTGCATGGCGGCGGCCGGGCGGCGCGCCCTCACATAGGCATCGTCGGGCAGGTAGGCCTTGCCGTCGGCATAGCGCCACTGCACCATCGTGCCCCTGTTGCCACGCCGGTCCAGCTTGCCCACATAGGCGCCCATGGTGGACTGGTGGTCTATGGCACGGAATTCGGCCGGGCCAAACGGCGTGGAGAACTTCAGGCCGCGCAGCGCCGTGACCAGCTTTTCGCTGTCGGTGGAGTTGGCCTTTCGGATGGCGGCAAAAATGGCCTGCATGCTGGCATAGCCCACCACCGAGCCGACCTTGGGGTATTCGTTGAAACGCCGGTAGTAATTGGCGGCAAAGCTGGCGTGTTCCTGCGAACCTATCTGGTCCCAGGGGTAGCCGGTGACTATCCAGCCCTTGGGGGTGTCATCTTTCAGCAGTTCCAGGTATTCAGGTTCGCCCGAAAGCAGCGACACCACCGGCGTCTTGGGGAAAATGCCGCGCTGCCTGCCTTCGCGCACCAGCTTGGCCAGGTCGGCGCCAAAGGTCGCGTTGAAAATCGCATCCGGCTTCGCTTGCAGGGTGGCCCGCAGGGTGCTGCCGGTCTCCAGCTTGCCCAGCGCCGGCCATTGCTCGCCGACAAACCTCACATCGGGGCGCCTGGCCTTGAGCAGCGCCTTGAAGCTGGCAACCGCGCTCCGGCCGTATTCATCATTGGGCGCAATCGTGGACCAGCGTTTGGCTGGCAGCTTGGCCGCCTCTTCCACCAGCATGGCGGCCTGCATATAGCTGCTGGGGCGCAGGCTGAAGGTGTAGCGGTTGCCCTTGTCCCAGACCAGGGCGTCGCTCAGCGGCTCGCTGGCAATAAACACCTTTTTGTTTTTCTGCGCATGCTCGGCCAGCGCCAGGCCGCCATCGGACAAGAAGCCGCCGGCCAGCACATCGACCTTTTCCCTGCTGGTCAGCTCGACCGCCTGGCGCAGCGCCTCTTCCGGCCGGCCGGCGTCATCGCGCGCGACGACCTCCACCCTGCGGCCCAGCAGGCCGCCGGTCACATTGATTTCCTCGACGGCCAACTGCCAGCCCTGCCGGTAGGGCTGGGTGAGCTGTGGAATGCTCGAATAACTGTTGATCTCGCCGATCTTGATCGGGGCTTTTGAGCGGGGCTGCGCCAAAACCGCGCCCGTCACGGGCAGCACGCAAGCCAGCAGCAAACCGCCCAGCCAGGCGGATTTTCTCAATTTCACGGGTTTCTCCAAGAATTAGCGCTTCGCTCCAACGGGTCAGCCTGCGCGGCAATCCGTCTAGAACGAAATGCAGGGACTGTAGCAGTGCCAGACCTGGCAAGCACCTACAGGCGCGATGCCAAGCGGGCACGCGCCATGGGGCTTATGCCGCCTCGACCCAAAACACCCGGAAAACCCCCATAAAAGCTGGCGAATAAGCTTATCCGCATAAAGGCAGAACAAATCTGTAGTTTGCTTTCATATGTAGTGCATCTACATTTTCCGCCTTATGCATGAATTCGCCTTTGTATTTGCCGGATTTGCCGTGGGCCTGGTGGTGGGTTTGACGGGCGTTGGCGGCGGCTCGCTGATGACGCCGCTGCTGATCTTTGTTTTCGGCATCAAACCCCACTTGGCCATCGGCACCGACCTGCTGTTTGCGGCCTTCACCAAGATGGGCGGCACCGTCAGCCTGGCGCGCGCCCGCGTCGTGGACTGGCGCATTGTCGGCCAGGTCGCAACGGGCAGCATCCCGGCGTCTCTGGCCACGCTCTATTTACTGCAGCGGCTAGGCCCGGCCAACCCGGCCACGCAGACACTCATGACCACCACCCTGGGTCTGGCGCTGCTGCTGACGGCGGTTGCCACCTTCTACAAGGCCGTGCGCGGCAAGGCCGCCCCCACAAGAATCGCCCCCGAACTGATCCATCAGGCCACGCGCGCCCGCCATTGGGCACTGCCGGTGCTGTTTGGCGCGGTCATTGGCACGCTGGTCACCATCACCTCGGTCGGTGCCGGTGCCGTTGGCGTGATTGTGTTGATGCTGCTCTACCCCGCCCTGCCGCTGCCGCGCATTGTGGCGGCCGACATTGTCCACGCCGTGCCGCTGACGCTGGTGGCGGGCCTGGGCCATGCCTCGATTGGCTCGGTGGACTGGCCCCTGCTGCTCAAGCTGCTGGCCGGCTCGCTGCCCGGCATCTGGGTGGGCGCCCACCTGGTGCATAAAACGCCTGACCGCGTCATACGCTCGCTGCTGTCCCTGCTGCTGGCCTATGCGGGTGCCAAGCTCATCTCCATTTAAATAAGCGGCCGGACAGCCTGAGTTCCGATTTCAAAATTCAAATAACCCCACGTAGACTCTCGTTAAATAGCTGACAGCCATGTACCAATACACAGAATTTGACCGCCAGTTTGTGAAAGCCCGTGCCAGCCAGTACCGTGACCAGCTCACGCGCTGGCAGGCAGGCCAGTTGCCCGAAGACGAATTCCGGCCGCTGCGCCTGCAAAACGGCTGGTATGTGCAGCGCTACGCGCCCATGCTGCGCGTCGCCGTGCCCTATGGCGAGCTCTCCAGCGCCCAGTTGCGCGTGCTGGCCAAGATTGCCCGCGAATACGATCAGCCCAATGCCGCCCTGCTCGAAGGCGCGCAAGCCACCCAGGACAAGCTGGGCGCCATTCCGCTTCAAGGCGGCAAGTCGGTGCACTCGAAGCTGAGCACCGGCTACGCCCACTTCACCACGCGCCAGAACGTGCAGTACAACTGGATCCCGCTGGACAAATCGGCCGATGTGATGGACCTGCTGGCCAGCGTCAACATGCACGGCATCCAGACCAGCGGCAACTGCATCCGCAACATCACCAGCGACGAGCGCGCCGGCATTGCGATCGACGAGATCGCCGACCCACGCCCGTTTGGCGAAATCATGCGCCAGTGGAGCACGCTGCACCCCGAATTCTCTTTCCTGCCGCGCAAGTTCAAGATTGCCATCAGCGGCGCCAAAGAAGACCGCGCCGCCATTGGCTGGCACGACGTGGGCCTGCAGCTGCTGCGCAATGCCGAGGGTGAACTGGGCTTCAAGGTGCTGGTCGGTGGCGGCATGGGCCGCACGCCGGTCATCGGCACGGTGATCCGCGAGTTCCTGCCCTGGAACCAGATCATGAACTACCTGGAAGCCGTGGTGCGCGTGTACAACCGCTATGGCCGCCGCGACAACATTTACAAGGCCCGCATCAAGATTCTGGTGAAGGCCGAAGGGCAGCGCTACATCGACGACGTCGAGGCCGAATACAAGCAGATCATGGAACACGATGGCGGCCCGCACACCATCACGCAGGCCGAATACGACCGCGTGGCCGCCTGCTTTGTGGCCCCCACCCTGAGCTGCGACCGCAAGGATGCCGACGCCAAGATCGCCCATATCCTGCGCGCCGCCGCCGAGGACGATGTCGAATTTGGCCGCTGGCTGCAGCAAAACGTCGCGCCGCACCAAAACCCGGACCTGCGCGCGGTGACGCTGTCCTTCAAGCGCCTGGGCCAGGCCCCCGGCGACGCCACGGCGGCCCAGCTGGATACGGCCGCCGACCTGGCCGATCGCTTCAGCGCCGGTGAAGTGCGCGTGACGCACGAGCAAAACCTGTTGCTGCCCTGGGTGCGCTGCGACGAGCTGCCCGAACTCTGGCGCGCCGCCCGCAAGGCCGGCTTTGCCAAGCCCAACATCAAGCTGCTGACCGACATGATTGCCTGCCCCGGCGGCGACTTCTGCTCGCTGGCCAATGCCCGCTCGATTCCGATTGCCGAAGCCATCACCGAGCGCTACCAGGACCTGGACGAGCTGCACGACCTGGGCGAGATAGACCTGCACATCAGCGGCTGCATCAACTCCTGCGGCCACCACCACAGCGGCCACATCGGCATCCTGGGCGTCGACAAGGACGGCAAGGAGTGGTACCAGGTGTCGCTGGGCGGCTCGGACGGCTCCACGCTGTCCGGCCCGGCCGTGCCCGGCAAGGCCGTCGGCCCGTCCTTCTCGGCGGCCGAAGTGCCGGAGGTGATCGAAGCCGTGCTGGAAACCTACCGCCAGCAGCGCGAAGGCGGCGAGACCTTTATCGCCACCTTGCGCCGCGTCGGTGCCGAGCCCTTCAAGGCCGCCGCCAATGGTGCGCGCTTTGGCGCCGCCCGCACCGAATCGGCCGAAACCAGCGCCGCCTGAAGCGCCACCTTGCCGCATCTTCCAAGGACCCAATCACTATGAAATTAATAGCTGCCAGCGCACACTCCACAGGGGCTGCAGGCCAAAACATCATTGAACTGGCAAACGATGCCGATCCGTTCCAGCTGTCCCTGGCGGGCGTGGACCGGATTGACCTGAGCTTCCCCAAATTCACCGACGGCCGGGCCTTCAGCCAGGCCTTCCTGCTGCGTCGCCGGCTCGGCTTCAAGGGCGAGATCCGCGCCACCGGCGACGTGCTGGTCGACCAGCTGGCGCAAATGGAGCGCAGCGGCTTTGACGTGGCCGTGCTGCGCGCCGACCAGGACTTGGGCGTAGCCCAGCGCGTGCTGGCCGCCTACCCCGGCTACGGCGTCGGCAAGTACCAGGGCGACGCGATCGACATCCAGCCGCATTTCGTCACCGCGGCAACATCCTCTACAGCCTGAAAGCCAGACCATGGGTGCCATTTCCCTTTACGCCAAGGCCTCGCCGAACTTTGCGGAAAAACTCGCGCACAGCCTGGCCTTGCTGAAATCGTCCGCCGCCAGCCATGCCCCGCTGACCCAGGCCTCCAGCCTGGGCGCGGAGGACATGGTGGTGACCCACCTGCTGCAAGAGGCCGGCATTGACTGCAGCATTTTTGTGCTGGACACCGGCATGCTGCACGCCGAAACCGTGGCTCTGGTTGACCGCATCGAAGAGCGCTACCGGCGCAAGGTCGATGTCTATCGCCCGGTCGAAAGCGCCGCCTCGGCCTTCGTGCAAACCAACGGCCCACAGGCCATGTACCAAAGCCTGGCGCTGCGCAAGGAATGCTGCCACATCCGCAAGATGGAGCCGCTGGAGCGCGCCCTCGCCGGCAAAAACGGCTGGCTGACCGGCCTGCGCCGCGAGCAGTCCAGCGCCCGCGCCGAAGTGCACGACATCGAGCAGCAGGCCGAGCGCGTGAAGATCAACCCGCTGGCCGACTGGACCTGGGGCGATGTCTGGCATTACATCGCGCTCAACGCCATTCCCTACAACCCGCTGCACGACCAGTTTTTCCCCAGCATAGGCTGCGCCCCCTGCACCCGCGCCGTCACGCTGGGTGAGGACTTTCGCTCCGGCCGCTGGTGGTGGGAGCAGGAAAGCGCCAAGGAATGCGGCCTGCATGTGGCGGCCGACGGCACCCACGAAGCGCAGGAACCCGCTGCTTTTGAACCCCTTTCCAGCATCATTCCCATCAAGCAGATCCCCGCATGAACGCCCGTACCGAACCCCAAATGCTGAACCAACCGCACCACACCTTAAGCAACGCCCATCTGGATGCCCTGGAAGAAGAGGCCATCTTCATCCTGCGCGAAGTGGCCGCCGCTTTCGAGCGCCCGACCCTGCTGTTTTCCGGCGGCAAGGACTCGCTGGTGCTGCTCAAATGCGCCGAAAAAGCCTTTGGCGTGGGCCGCATCCCCTATCCGCTGTTGATGATTGACACCGGCCACAACTTCCATGAAGTGACCGATTTCAGGGATTACCGCGCCAAGCAGCTGGGCGCCAATCTGGTGGTGCGCAATGTCGAGGACTCCATGAAACGCGGCACGGTGCGCCTGGCCCATCCCGGCGAGTCGCGCAATGTGCACCAGTCGGTCACCCTGCTGGAAGCCATCGACGAGTTCCGCTTTGACGCCCTGATCGGTGGTGCGCGCCGCGACGAGGAGAAAGCCCGCGCCAAGGAGCGGATTTTTTCGCACCGCGACGCCTTCGGCCAGTGGCAGCCCAAGGCACAGCGCCCCGAACTCTGGACGCTGTTCAACACCCGGCTGCAGCCGGGCGAGCATTTCCGCGTGTTCCCGATTTCCAACTGGACCGAACTCGACGTGTGGCAGTACATAGAGCGCGAAAAGATTGAGCTGCCTTCGCTGTACTACGCCCATCAGCGCCAGGTGGTGGAGCGCAAGGGCCTGCTGGTGCCGGTGACCGAATTGACGCCGCTGCGCGATGGCGAGCAGGCCGTCGAAAAGACCGTGCGCTTTCGCACCGTCGGCGACATCACCTGCACCTGCCCGGTCGAAAGCCCGGCCGCCACCGCCGCCGACATCGTGATCGAGACGCTCGCCGCCGACGTCAGCGAGCGCGGAGCCACCCGCATGGACGACAAGACTTCCGACGCCTCCATGGAAAAGCGCAAAAAAGAAGGATATTTCTGATGAGCACCCCCATTCTTGAAACCGCCGGCCTGAGCGCCCTGGCCTCTGCCGACACCCAGCAGGACACCCGCGCCGCCCTGCGCTTTGTCACCTGCGGCAGCGTCGATGATGGCAAGAGCACCCTGATTGGCCGCCTGCTGGTCGACAGCCGAGCCGTGCTGCAGGATCACCTGGCCGGCGTGCAGCGCGGCGGCGAGACCGATCTGGCCCTGCTGACCGACGGCCTGTCGGCCGAGCGCGAGCAAGGCATCACCATCGATGTGGCCTACCGCTATTTCTCCACCGAGAACCGCAAGTTCATCATTGCCGACGCGCCCGGCCACGAGCAGTACACCCGCAACATGGTGACGGCAGCTTCCAGCGCCGACGCCGCCGTGGTGCTGGTGGATGCCACCAAACTGGCCTGGCAAGCGCCTTCACCCGAGCTGCTGCCGCAAACGCGCCGCCACTCGCTGCTGGTCAACCTGCTGCGCGTGCCGTCGATTGTCTTTGCCATCAACAAGCTTGATGCCGTTGAAGACCCGGCCCTGGCGTTTGCCCATATCAGCGCCGCCTTGCAGCAGTTCGCCGACAAGGCGCAGATTCCGGTCAAGGCCATCGTGCCGGTGTCGGCCCTGGTTGGCTACAACGTGGTCGATGCCAACCCCGGCTGGTGCGACTACAGCGGCCCCAGTTTGCTGGAAATTCTGGAGCATCTGCCTGCCACGCCGGCCGACAGCTCGCAGGCTTTTGCCTTTCCGGTGCAGTGGGTGGAAAAGTTCTCAGGAAGCAGCGACACCTCGCAAGGCCGCCGTATTTTCTGGGGCCGCATTGCCACCGGGACAGTCCAGCCGGGCCAGCAAATCACCGTGCTGCCCGGCGGAAAGACCGCCACCGTGGCCCAGGTACTGGACCATGCGCGCCAGCCCAAAACCGTGCCGGCCGGACACAGCGCCGGTGTGATTCTGGACCGGGAACTGGATGTGTCGCGGGGCGACTGGCTGCTGGCCACGGACGGTTTTGAACCGCCCCTGGGCGCGCGCGACATCACCGCCACCATCGCCTGGATGGACGAGGAACCGCTGGTGCCGGGCCGTCTGTATTGGGCGCTCCAGGGCCACCGCTGGGTCAAGGCCAAAATCAAGCGCATCGTCCACC
>CAZWDK010000108.1:0-10078 GCA_964633095.1 uncultured Polaromonas sp.
TATTTATTGACGCGAGCCTGATGGTTGAAGAAGAAACACTGTCCAACACCTTTGGCCGACCGCAGGAAGAGCAGACGCGCAGGTTCCTGAGCAAGGTGCGGTAGCGGCTCTAATCGCCCGTCTTGGCCCTTTTTCAAAAAATCAACCTTTAGCCCAAGCAGGGCAGTCGTCAATCGCTATGTTTTTCATAGCAAATTAACGACAGACGGCACTAACGCCAGGCCCGCTCAATACACGGCGATGTGCAGCGCTTTCGCCAGGTACTCAAAAAACACGCAGTACACAAAGATGGGCAGGGGCAGGCCCAACAGCGTGCCGATCAGGTAGCTACTGAATTTGACGCCCGACATGGCCAGGGCGTAATTGAGCGCCGGCACCGTCTGCAGCAGCATCCGCAACACCACAATGCTGGCGATCGGGTGCGCATCCAGCCGCGCCAGCAGCCGGGTGGCCCACTTGCCGTCCAGCTGCCGCAAGGCGTCGCCACCGATCAGCCGTATCACCCAGAAGGTGAAGGCACAAGAGGCCACGGCGGCGATATAGGTGACCACGCCGCCCCAGGCCTGGCCCAGCGCCAGCACCGCTGCCGCCAGGAAAATCCAGCCGGGAATCTGCACCAGATTGCCCAGCGCAAACAGCGCGATAAAGATCAGCAGGCCGCTGGCTTCGTTGTCCAGGAATTTCTGGTGCAAGTATGCCAGGCTGAAGTTGTCGCGCAGGCCTGAGAGCTGGAACAGCGCCAGCAACAGGCCCAAAAAGGCGGCGACGGCCCACAGTCGTTGGTAGCGGTGCATGGTTTCTTGCGGCTGGCGCGGTATTTCAGGGCCGGCCCTGAGAGGCCTGGTGATGGGCCCATTCTAGGAGCCTGCCGGGGCGGCGGATCGCCGCTGGTAAATAAATGAAAACCGCTTGTAAGAAGCCGGCGCAGCGCCCGACCAACCCTCAACACGCAGCGAAACCGCCGTGGCTGCCTGGGGCGGCCCGGGTTTCCCGGCGAACCTGGAGGACTGTCCATGAACCCCCAAAAACCGCTTATTCACCCCGGCTGGTTGCGCGCCATGCACTGGCTCAATGCGCTGGCGGTGGTCGTGCTGATGATGAGTGGCTGGCGGATTTACGACGCCACCGCCTTCCTCGGCTTTGCCATTCCCGAAGACATCACGCTGGGCGGCTGGCTGGGCGGCGCGCTGCAGTGGCACTTTGCCGCCATGTGGCTGCTGGGCATCAACGGCCTGCTTTACCTGCTGCTCAACATCGCCACCGGCCGCCTGCTGCGCAAGTTCTTCCCGCTCTCGGCCAAGGCCTTGCTGGCCGACCTGCTCAATGCGCTCAAGGGCAAGCTCAGCCATGCGGATCCCACGCGCTACAACATGGTGCAGCGCCTGGCCTACCTGTTTGTCATGGCCGACAGCGTGCTGCTGGTGCTGTCTGGCCTGGTGCTGTGGAAATCCGTGCAGTTTCCGCTGCTGCGCGAACTGATGGGCGGCTACGAAGGCGCCCGGCTGGTCCACTTTTTTGCCATGGCGGCGCTGGCCGCGTTTGTGGCGATTCACCTGGTGATGGTGGCGCTGGTGCCGCGCACGCTGCTGTACATGATTCGCGGCCACTAAGGAGTCCTCAATGAACATCCAAGCCCCTCCCCGCATGGCGCTTGACAGCGCCGCCGTGCTCGACGAAGCCGCCAGCCGCATCGCCCATGCCGGCAAGCTGACGAGCGGCCGCCGCGACTTTCTGCGCCGCTCGCTCACGCTGGGCGGCCTGGCCATGCTGACCGGCTGCACACTGGATGGCGATGGCATTGAGGCCGCGCTGACCCAGATCTCCCGCATGAACGACAGCGTGCAGGGCTGGCTGTTCGACCCGAATCGCCTGGCCCCGACCTACCCGGAATCGATGATCACGCGCCCCTTCCCATTCAATGCCTATTACGGCGAAGACGAGGTGCGCGAGATCGAGGAAGGCAGCTACCGGCTGGAGGTCACAGGCCTGGTCGCCGACAAGCGCAAATGGGCACTGCGCGAACTGCGCGCCATGCCGCAGCTGACCCAGGTGACGCGCCATATCTGCGTGGAAGGCTGGAGCGCCATAGGCAAATGGGGCGGCGTTTCCTTTGCCAGCTTTCTTCGCCAGGTGGGCGCCGACACCAGCGCCAAATACGTGGGCTTTAAGTGCGCCGACGACTACTTCACCAGCATCGACATGCCGACCGCGCTGCACCCGCAGACCGTGCTGGCACTGACCTACGACGGCCAGCCCCTGCCGCCCAAATATGGCTTTCCGATGAAGCTGCGCATGCCCACCAAGCTGGGCTACAAGAACCCCAAACACATCCAGGCGATTTTTGTCACCAACACCTACCCTGGCGGCTACTGGGAAGACCAGGGCTACAACTGGTTCGGAGGTAGCTGAGCCCGCTCAGCCACCCTGCAACACCGGCAAGGGCTTCACCCTTGCCGTTTTATTCAACGATTTAACCCATCCCCCCAAGGAAACCACCATGAAAAAACTGACAGCCTCCCTTCTTTGCGCCTGCATGCTGCTGGCCGGCGCCTCTGTCATGGCGCAGGATGCCATGACAAAAGATGCCATGGGCAAAGATGCCATGGCCAAGGACGGCATGAAGAAAGATGCGATGGGCAAGGACAGCATGAAGAAAGCCCCCATGGCCAAGGCCGGCATGAAGAAAGACGGCATGAAGAAAGATGCCATGGGCAAAGATGCCATGGCCAAGGATGCCATGGCCAAGGATGAGATGAAGAAATAAGGCCGGCTCCGCCATCCAGGGCCGTCCCGGGACGCGGCAACCTGTGGGCCGCACCCCGGGATTTTCTTTAGCCAGAAACGCCTACAACCCAAACTGACAGCGCTCAAGCAGCTATGTTTTTCATAGCAAAAATGGAAACCTAGGGCTTGCGCAGCGGGTCCAGCAGCGACGCCAGCCCGTTGTGGTCTATCTCCTGCATCAGCGCCAGCAGACGGCCGATCTCGCCCTTGGGAAAGCCTTCGCGGGCAAACCAGTTCAGGTAATTTCCGGGCAAATCGGCGATGAGACGGCCCTTGTATTTGCCATAGGGCATGGTGCGGGTCAACAGCAGTTGCAGGTCTTGCGGGTCCATGGGCTAGCCCCCGGCGCGCTTGGGCGCGTAGCCCTGTTTTTTCAGCGCCTCCATCACCAGCTCGCAATGGTCGCCCTGCACTTCAATCACGCCATCCTTCACCGTGCCGCCCGAGCCGCAGGCCGCCCTGAGCTGCTTGCCCAGCTGGGCCAGCGCCAGCGCATCCAGCGCCAGCCCCTTGACCAGCGTCACGGTCTTGCCGCCGCGGCCTTTGCTTTCCCTGGAAACACGCAGCACGCCATCCGTTTTGGCGGGGGCTTGAGCCTGTTTGCAGCGGCAGCTGGCCACCGGCTGGCGGCACAGCGGGCACATCCGGCCGGCATCAGTGGAATACACCAGCCCACCTAGCGCTCGATTGTTCTTCATCATCAACTCGCCCTCAGGTCTCAGTCCGGCACAAAGTTGGCCTTGAACTTCAGTTCATCTTCAGTAAGCTCCAGCGTGACGAGCTGGCCCATCTTCATGTCGGCCAGCCGGCATGCGGCGAACAGGCTGTATTGGCCCTTGAAGCCATAGCTTTCCAGGTCGATCAGCATATAGGGATAAGGCAGAAAAACCTGGTGCGGAAAGATCGCCCGGTGCCGGTTGCGCGGCGACGGGAACAGCTTGTAGTGGTCGGTGGTGATGCTTTGTGCGGAGGCCATGGTCTGTGCTGTGGGTTGAAACGCCGGGGAATCGGAACGAGGCTGTAAGCTCGCCGCATCGGCTTTGAGCCCTATTTTGACGCATCGACCCCATATCCCCAATGAACCCCTTATGACCGAGCTGCATTCAACCCCAGGTAAAGAACAGATCGCACTGCTGGAGCCTTTCGAGCGGCTGGGCTTGAGCCAGATTCAGCTGGTCTCTACCCCGGAGCAGGCCGGCACGGCGCTGCAGGCGCTGGCTGCCGCCACGGCCCTGGGCTTTGACACCGAGTCGAAACCCACGTTTGCCAAAAACGAGCTGTCGGACGGGCCGCACATCGTGCAGCTGTCCACCCTTCACAAAGCCTATATTTTTCAGCTGCATGAAGCTGATTGCCGCCGCGTGGTGGCGCAGTTGCTGGAGTCAAGCGCCATCATCAAGGCCGGCTTTGGCCTGGGCGACGACCGCAAACGGCTGATCAGCAAACTCGGCGTCGATCCGCAGGGCGTGCTGGACCTCAACACCGTGTTCAGGCGCAAGGGCTACCGCAAGGACATGGGCGTGCGCGGCGCGGTGGCCGTGCTCTTCAACAAGCGCTTCATCAAGTCCCGCAAAGCCACCACCTCCAACTGGGCCAACGCCCGGCTGTCAGAGGCGCAGCTGATTTACGCCGCCAACGACGCCTATGCGGCGATCCGGGTGTTTCAGGAACTCGGCCTGGGCTAAAAGGCGCGCCGGCCCACCCCACCCAGGACAAAAAAAGAGTCCGGCCAAGGCGGGACTCCTTTTTGTGAGTGCCAGGCACTTATTTGGCAGGCAGGTATTTGGCCGGATCAACCGGCTTGCCCTGGCGGCGGATTTCAAAATGCAGCTTCACGCGGTCGCTGTCGCTGTTACCCATTTCGGCAATCTTCTGACCTTTCTTGACCGACTGGTCTTCCTTGACCAGCAGCGTCTGGTTGTGCGCATAGGCCGTCAAAAAGGTGTTGTTGTGCTTCAGGATGATCAGGTTGCCGTAGCCGCGCAGGCCCGCGCCGGCATACACCACGCGGCCATCGGCGGAAGCCATCACCGCATCGCCGGGTTTGCCTGAAATATCGAGGCCCTTGTTTTTGGCCTCGTCAAAGCCTGCCAGCAGCGTGCCCTGTGCGGGCCAAATCCACGCGACATCCTCATCGCCGTTGGTCACGGGTGTAGGCGCTGCAGGCGCAGGCGCTGGCGCAGGCGTCGTCACGGCCGCTGGCGCTGGGGTGGCGCTGGCGCTGGCTGCTGGCTTGGCTGCACTGGCGGTCTGGGCCGGCGGCGCGGCGGTCGCAGAACTGCTGGCCGAACCGGAGGACACGGGCCGCGTCACCACCTGCGGGTTGTCGGCGACGGGCGGTGCCACGCGCAGCACCTGCCCGACTTCGATGATGTTGGGGTTCTCTAAATTGTTCCAGCGCACGATGTCGCGCCAGTTCTGGCCGCTTTCCAGGCCAATGCGGATCATGGTGTCGCCCGGCCTGACGGTGTAATAACCGGGCTTGCCGGCGTTTTCAAAACCGGGCAGCTGTTTGACGCTGCCGGGATCGACCGCGCTGGGGGTCTGGCGCGACTGTCCCGTGCCGCGATCCTCAACCGGCGCATGGCTCACGGAACGTGTGGCGCAGCCTGCGGCCAGCAGCGCGATGGCCGCCATCGCGCAAGGCAGCGCCAGTCTGCCAAACATGGTGCGCATCAAAGAGGCGCTGTGACCTGCTTCTGGGGCGACCGGAGGCTCGCCCCGCATCGACCATACAGTTTGATTCATGGGTTCTTTCGTCTTCCTGACTTAATCTTTAGCTCGTACCCGATTTTAAAGGTACAAAGTGGACGGCTTCCAGCAGTGTTTGCCGTACGCCCTGGGGAGTTTTGTCAACCACCACCAGGGCCTGCGCGCCCTGGGCCGTCTGCAGGGGGGCGACCAGCCGCCCGCCCATGGCCAGTTGCTCTATCCAGGCGGGCGGAATGGCCTCGCCACCGGCCGCCGCAATAATGGCCGCATAAGGCGCGCCCTTGGCATAGCCGATCATGCCATCGCCAAACAGCAGGTGCACATTGGGCAGGCGCAAAGTCCGCAGGTTCTCCCTGGCCTTGTCGTGCAGGCCGCGCAGCCGCTCGATGCTGTAGACCTCGCTCGCCAGGTGGCTGAGCACGGCAGCCTGGTAGCCGCAACCGGTGCCGATCTCCAGCACCCGGCCCAACTTGTCCGGCTTGCCCGCAGCGCCCTGGCGCAGCAGCTCCAGCATGCGCGCCACCACATTCGGCTTGGAAATGGTCTGGCCCAAGCCAATCGGCAGGCTGGTGTCCTCGTAGGCCTGGTTCACCAGCGCCGTATCGACAAAACGATGGCGCTCCACCCGTCCCATGGCCGCCAGCACCTGCGCGTCCGAGACGCCTTGTGCGGCAAGCCTGTGCACCATGCGCGCCCGCACGGCCTGCGAGTCCAGGCCAATCCCACTGCTCATTCCGGGCGCGGCCGGCCCCGGTTTTTTAATGCCATTTTGGCCTTCAGCCCTTTCATGACGGGCGTCAGCAGCTATTGGTTTAGTAGCAGATGGCATGCCCGAATCAGCGTTCAAACGCACCGGAAACGCCGGGCGGGGCAGCGCTGAAGGCGCTTTGGCTGCAGGGTTGAACGGTGGTTTGAGGCTGGATTTCATGCGGTTTTGTCTACTCTTGCGGTGTCAGCCTGGCCGCTGTTTGCGCCCAGTAAGGCAGGCGCTCGTGGTCGGTCAGATCCACCTGCAGCGGCGTGATCGAGATGTAGCGCTGGCTCGTGGCGTGAAAGTCGGTGCCCTCACCGGCTTCCTTGGCAGGCCCGGCCCCGCCAATCCAGTACATCGTGTCGCCGCGCGGGCTGGTCTGCGTGATGACTCGCTCCGCCGCATGGCGGCGGCCCAGCCGCGCCACTTTGACGCCCTTGATCTGGTCGTCGGGCAGATTGGGAATGTTCACATTGAGCAGCCACGGCAGCCCCGCCGGCTGGGCGCCCTCGGCCGGCACTTCGAGCGAAGGTATCAGTTGCTGCACCAGGCCGCGCGCGCGCTGGGCCGCGACCTCAATATGGGCCCAGCCTTTTTCGGTCTGCGAAAACGCAATCGCCGGAATGCCAAACAGGTAACCTTCCATGGCAGCGCCCACGGTGCCCGAATAAATGGTGTCATCACCCATGTTGGCCCCGTTGTTAATGCCCGAAACCACCAGGTCGGGCCGGTAACCGAGCAGGCCCGTCAGCGCGATGTGAACGCAGTCGGCCGGCGTGCCATTGATGTAACGAAAGCCGTTGGCCGCCGTTTGCACATACATCGGTGAATGCAGGGTCAGCGCGTTCGATTTGGCACTGTTGTTCTGCTCAGGGGCCACCACCTCCACATCGGCAATGGTTTTGAGCGCTTCATAAAGGGCAATAATGCCCGCGGCCTGATAACCATCGTCGTTGCAAATGAGGATTTTCATAAAGTGATTCTACGGTCACGGCTGTGACAGCCGGCCGCCGTTTTGACGCTGCCACGCCAGCGGCTGTGCCTATGATGCACAAATCAGGACATTCCGTCTTTCTGCTCATTTCCACCACCGGAGACACCCCATGCATGCCTGGCTTTGTGAAAACCCCACCGGCGTAGAGGCCCTGACCTGGCAAGAGCTGCCGACACCACAACCCAAAGCGGGCGAGGTGCTGATTGAGATCAGGGCGGCCAGCCTGAATTTCCCCGATCTGCTGATCGTGCAGAACAAATACCAGATCAAGCCGCCCCTGCCCTTTGTGCCGGGCTCCGAATACGCCGGCGTGGTGCAGGCCGTCGGCGAAGGCGTGAAACATCTGCAGGTCGGCCAGAACGCCGCCTGCCTGTCGGGCACGGGCGGGTTTGGCACGCACACCCTGGCGCCAGCGGCCTTGTGCATGCCGCTGCCCGAGGGGTTTTCGCATGTGGATGCGGCCGCCTTCATCATGATTTACGCCACGTCCTGGCACGCCCTGATGGACCGGGCGCAGCTCAAGGCCGGCGAAACCGTTCTGGTGCTGGGCGCAGCGGGTGGTGTGGGTACTGCGGCCATTCAGATCGCCAAGGCAGCCGGCGCCCGCGTGATTGCCGCCGCATCGACCGATGAAAAATGCGCCCTTTGCGCCTCGATTGGCGCGGACGCGACCATCAACTACGGCAACAAAAATCTGCGCGACGAAATCAAGCTCCTCACCGACGGCAAAGGCCCGGACGTGATTTACGACCCGGTAGGCGGTGATTTTTCCGAGCCGGCTTTTCGCTCCATCGCCTGGCGCGGCCGTTACCTGGTGGTCGGCTTTGCCTCCGGGCCTATTCCCTCACTGCCCTTGAACCTCGCGCTGCTCAAGGGCGCATCCATCGTCGGTGTGTTCTGGGGCGACTTTGCCAAACGCGAGCCCAAGGCCAATGCCGCCATGATGGCCGAACTGACCCGCTGGTATGGCGCGGGCAAGATCAAGCCCGTGATTGACCGCACCCTGCCCATGGCCGAACTCAAGGCGGCCTACGCCCACATGGGCTCGCGCGGCGTGATGGGGAAACTGGTGATGGTGAACTAGGTCCTTCCCTTCGGGTTGCTCCCTCATGCGGCGTCTGCTTTGTCGGTCGGCTTGCAAATAGCCCGGCTATTTGCCGCGCCACCCTTCGCGCATCCATCCGCATAAGCAAGCAACGCATCTTCCGTTTTAGTGTGAACAGGCCCCAGTCATTGGTGACTGCTCCTCAATCGCGGTTCCGGCAGCCGTCTCCTCAGCGCTCGGCAATGTAGTGCGACATGCGCGCGCTTTCGCCATGCGCCAGGAAGGCGCGCACCTCGGCTTCAAGCGTGTGATCGGCCACAGTCGCGCGAGCGCGCTGGTGCAGGTAGTCGGCCCATGAGGTCACCAGGAAACGCTCCACATAGCGGGACGGTTCGCCCAGATCCTTGTAGACGCGCCAGAAGGTGGCGCCATCGCGCCGGCGCGGCGCCCTCATCTGGCCAATGGTGTCGAGAAAGGCGTGGTCCTCCCCGGGGCGGATGCGGTAGGCCACCTCCACCGCCACCGGGCCCGCCTCGGGGCTGGGTTCGGCCTCCACAAACAACTCTTCCCAAGGCGTGCCCTGCGTCACTTCGTGGGCCGCCCCCACGCGCAACGGAAACGGGCGCGCCAGCAGCAGGCCGGCGGCCATCAGCAGGCCGGCCGCGACCAGCGCGGATGTAAGACCGGCTATGTCGGACACCGCGCCCCAGAACGCCGAGCCGATGGCGAAGGCGCCCAGCGAGGCCACGATATGCAGCGCCACCGCGCGCGAGCGCACCCACGGCGGCGCGCTGGACTGCGTGGCGGTGTTGAAGGTCGACATGGCCGCCATCCACGCGGCACCACCGACCGCCATGGCGCCATAGACCAGCAGCGGCACGCGCACCCACGCGGCAAGCAGCATGACGCCAGAAAACGCCACGCAACTGGCGCCAACGACAGCGTCGAGTCCGAAACGTGCGCGCATACGACCGATGACGAGACCGGTGGCCACCGCGCCCGTGCCCAGGCAACCCATTAACAGGCCGAAGCCTTGCGCGCCGGTGCCCAGCTGACGCTGCGCAATCACCGGCAGCAGCGCCCACAGTGCCGAGCCGGCCGCACCATAGGCCATTGCCCGCACCAGTTGCGCCAGAATCATGCGCGAGTGCCAGGCAAAACGCAGCCCGCTGAGCGTACCGCTCCATAGGCGCTCGGCCGGCAGGCGCGACGGCGGGTGCGCGCGTGGCGGCCAGCGGCGGATCGACTCCCACATGACCAGCGTCGTGAATACCGTGACCGCGAACACCCAGCCCGCACCCAGGCGCGCGAACAGCAAACCGGCGAGCGTGGGACCTATGGCGCGCGCCACGTTGTAGGCAATGCTAACGGCGGTGATGGCCTGCGACCATTCGTCCCGGGGGACCGGATCCACCACGGACGAGTTCCAGGCCGGCGTCAACACCGCCGTGCAGCAGCCACACACAAACACCAGAAAGAGTACCAATGCCGGCCCACCCCAGCCAGCTAGCGCGAACAAGGCTAGCAGCGCGCATGCGGCCACCTGCGCCAGCAGCGCGCCGGAGATCAGGCGCCGGCGATCGCTGGTGTCGGCCAGCACGCCCGCGGGCAGCGCCAGCAGGAACATGGGCAGGAAAACCGCGGTCTGCACGAGCGCTGCGAGGAAGGACGAACCGCTTAGCTCGACCATGAGCCAGGCAGCCGCCATGGACTGCATGCCGTTACCGATGAAAAAGACACCGCCGCAAAGCCAAAGCCCGCGAAAGGCGGGCTGGCGCAGGGGACTCCAGAT
>CAZWDK010000109.1:0-2319 GCA_964633095.1 uncultured Polaromonas sp.
CCGCTGACCTGCACCTCCGAGACCGAACTCGACGAAGTGCGCCGCATGATGCTGGACCGCCATGCGCGCTACATGCCGGTGATGAACCAGAGAATGCTGATGGGCGTGATCAGCTTTTACGACGTGGCCAAGGCCGTGGTCGACAGCCAGAATTTTGAAAACAAGATGCTCAAGGCCTATATCCGCGACTGGCCGGCTGAGGACGAGGCCAAGGACGGCTGAGTCCAATCCCTGTTGAGGCGATGGGGGCCGGGCAACCTGACCCCCCGCCTTATCCTGCGCTGGCGTGAATCATCTCCCGCACCCGCGGGTAGATCTGCTGGCTCCATTTGCGCCCGCTGAACACCCCGTAATGCCCCACACCTGTCTGGATATGGTGGGTCTTCATGTACGGGCGGATGCTGCTGCAAAGGTCTTGAGCGGCCACGGTCTGGCCGACGGCGCAGATGTCGTCGCGCTCACCCTCAACCGTCATCAGCGCCGTGCGGCGTATCGCCGCGGGGTTCACGATGCGCCCGCGAAAGCTGAGTTTGCCCCGGGCCAGGTCGTAGGTCTGGAACACCTTTTCCACCGTTTCCAGGTAGAACTCGGCGGGTAAGTCGTTCACCGCAAGGTACTCGTCATAAAACATGCGGATCATGTTGGCCTTGTCCACCTCGCCGTCCACCAGGTAGCGGTACATGTCCTGGAACGACTTCTTGTGGCGTTCCAGGTTCATGCAGAGAAAGGCGCTGACCTGGACAAAGCCGGGATAGACGCGGCGCATATGGCCGGCGTGCGGCAGGGGCACATGGCTGATCAGGTTTGTCTCGAACCAGTCGATCGGCTTGCTGGTGGCCAGCTGGTTGACCGCAGTGGGGTTCACCCGGCAGTCCACGGGGCCGGCCATCAGCGTCAGGCTGCGTGGTTGGGCCGGGTCGTCGTCTTCCGCCATGATGGCGGTGGCGGCCAGCACGGCCACGCAGGGCTGGCATACCGCTATGACGTGGGTGCCCGGGCCGACCGTCTGGATGAAGCGGATCATGTGCTCGATGTAGTCATCAAGGCCAAACGCCCCATGGCGTAGCGGCACGTCGCGCGCGTTGTGCCAGTCGGTGATGTAGACGTCGTGGTCCTGCAGCAGGGTGCGCGCGGTTTCGCGCAGCAGCGTGGCAAAGTGGCCCGACAGCGGCGCCACCAGCAGCACGGCAGGCTGGTAAGGCCGGCCTGGGGCCTCCTCCTTTTTAAAGCGCAGCAGGGTGCCAAAGGGCAGGGACAGAATGATTTCCTCGGTCACCGCGAGTTCGTGTTCGTCCACGTTCACCGTGGAGATGCCGTAGGCCGGGCGGGTATGGGTGAGCCGCAGGCGTGAGAAAACCTCCATGGCTGCCGACAGTGTGCGCAGAAGGCTGCCTTCCGTTTTGCCGAGCCAGAATGCGGCACTGCCACACTGCGCCAGCAGGCGATACGGGGACATCAGGTCGGACTGGGTTTGATAAGCCTGGTAAAGCATGGGTGTCCTGGCATATAAGGCGGGGCTTGTGGCCCGGATGGGCTCGCTGCAGGCAAGTTATGGGCCAGTGCTGCGGTGCCGGGCTGGCCGGTTGGCACAACCCTTGCGAAGATGAGCCGGCACCCATGGGTAGTGGGGGCCAACTTTCCCGGTTTGAGGAGCACGCTCATGGCCAAAGCCGTCCTGACGATCAGCAGCAAGAACTACGGCGCCTGGGCCTTGCGCGGCTGGCTGCTGGCAAGGTTCGCGGGCCTGGAGTTCACGGAAAAGGTGATTCCGCCCGACGACCCGGCCATGAAGGCCGAAATGCTGCTGCTTTCCTCCAGCTTGCGGGTGCCAGCGCTGCAGCACGGCAGTGTGAAGGTGTGGGACACGCTGGCCATCGCCGAATACCTCAACGAGATAAGGCCCAAGGCGCAACTGCTGCCTGCGGACGTCAAGGCGCGGGCGCATTGCCGCTCGATTTGCGGCGAGATGCATTCGGGCTTTGCCTCGATGCGCTCATCCTTGCCCATGAACATCAAGGCGCATTTTCCCGGCTTCAAGGTCTGGTCACGGGCGCAGGCCGACATCGACCGCGTGCTGGAAATCTGGAGGGAGTGCCTGGCCACCTATGGCGGCCCCTACCTGTTTGGCCAGCAGCCCTGCGTGGCGGATGCCATGTATGCACCGGTGGTGACGCGTTTCCTGACCTATGACGTGCCGCTCGATCAGGCTTGCGCCGGCTACGGCAAGTGCATCATGGACCTGCCGGCCATGAAGGAATGGGTGGCCGCGGCCAGGCAGGAGCCCGACGATATCGACGAACTCGATGCGGAGTTCTGAAT
>CAZWDK010000109.1:2419-4058 GCA_964633095.1 uncultured Polaromonas sp.
CCTCACTTCCTCACTTCCATGGTGTGGGGGGCGGAGTAGCACAGACCGGCTCGACGTCGATGGACTTGAAGTCGGCAGGCGATACGATTTCCAGGTATTCCATGTCGGGGGAGTAGTCAAACAGGAAGTGGCGTATGCCGGGGCGCTGATGTACCACGTCGCCGGCCTCGACCAGGGTTTCCTTGTCCTCGTACATGAAGCGGGCCCAGCCCTTGAGCATGACCACGATCTGGAAATCCGCCTCATGACGGTGCCAACCTGTGCCCGTTTCTGGTGCGGAATTCGCCTTAACCAGGTGCGCGATGACCTTTCCGTGCGTCGCTTCGGCGATGCCGAGGTCGCGGTACAGGAAGAAGTCGCGCAGGCCACCGGAGACAAATGCCGTGTCGCCCGGCTTGATGTGCGAAAACTGGGTGGCGGTGCGATCCGGCATGGCATGCTCCTTCAATCGGGACAGCAGGAATGGTGCGCTGCAGCAAGCACAAACCATTCCAGATGCGGCGCCAGCCCCTTGCTCGGGTTCCGGGCGCAGTCGGGGATAATCATTGCCTATGAGCGGCAATACCTTTGGAACCCTTTTCGCAGTCACCAATTTTGGTGAATCCCACGGTCCGGCCATTGGCTGCGTGATTGACGGCTGCCCGCCCGGCATGTCGCTCACGGAGGCCGACATTCAGGGTGATCTGGATCGCCGCCGCCCCGGCACCAGCCGCCATGTGACGCAGCGCAACGAACCCGACGCGGTGGAAATCCTGTCCGGCGTGTACCAAGGCAAGACCACCGGCACGCCGATCTGCCTCCTGATCAAAAACACCGACCAGCGCAGCAAGGACTACGGCAACATCCTGGAGACCTTCCGGCCCGGTCATGCCGACTACACCTATTTGCACAAATACGGCCTGCGCGACCCGCGCGGCGGCGGCCGCTCTTCGGCCCGCCTGACCGCGCCCATGGTGGCGGCCGGCGCCGTGGCCAAAAAGTGGTTGTTTGAAAAATACGGCACCACCTTTCGCGGCTGCATGACGCAGATCGGCGATGTCGCGATTCCCTTTGAGTCCTGGGACCATGTGGCCCACAACCCGTTTTTTGCGCCTGTGGCCGATGTGGCCCAGCTGGAGGCCTACATGGACGCGCTGCGCAAGGCCGGCGACTCCTGCGGCGCGCGCATTCGCGTCACGGCCTCGGGTGTGCCGGTGGGCCTGGGCGATCCGCTGTTTGACAAGCTGGACGCCGACATCGCCTTTGCCATGATGGGCATCAACGCCGTCAAGGGGGTGGAGATTGGCGCCGGCTTTGCCAGCGTCGCGCAGCGCGGCACCACGCATGGCGATTCGCTCTCGCCCGAGGGTTTTTTGTCCAACAATGCCGGTGGCGTGCTGGGCGGCATCAGCACCGGGCAGGACCTGGAGGTGGCCATCGCCATCAAGCCGACCAGTTCCATCATCACGCCGCGCCAGTCCATAGACACCCGCGGCAACGCTGCCGAGGTGGTGACCAAGGGCCGGCACGACCCCTGCGTCGGCATTCGCGCCACGCCGATTGCCGAGGCCATGCTGGCGCTGGTGGTGATGGAGCATGCGCTGCGCCAGCGCGCGCAAAACGCCGATGTTCGGGTCAGCACGCCGGACATCATGCGCGG
>CAZWDK010000109.1:4158-10016 GCA_964633095.1 uncultured Polaromonas sp.
GAGGTCGCGGCGCTGGCCGGAATCTCGCGCATCAGGCGCATGCTGAACCAGTACATCAGGCCCGAGGTGATGATGCCCAGCACCGCCACGGCCATCAGGGCGCCGGAACTCGGGTGGGCTGCGGGCGCTGTGAGGCCGGCCGGAATCGTCAGCATGAGTGTCGCGGTCACATGCACCGCGGCGGATGCCGGCAAGGCCTCATTCGCCAGCGTGGCGCGCCGCATGAAAATCGCGCCAAAGCCATAGCAGCCTGCCGCCGCCACGCAGGCCAGGGCGGCCAGCACCACCCTGGGCGTGACGGCCACCGGGCCGAGCTGCACCAGCAAGGCGACGCCGGCAAAACCCACGGCGCAACCCAGCAGGCGGCGGCTCGTGAGCCTTTCCTCGCGCATCAGTGCGGCGCCCAGCACGCCAAACAAGGGCGCCGTGGCGTTGAGCACGGCGGAGTAGCCGGCAGGAATCACCAGCGCGGCCCAGTTGTAAAGCACAAAGGGTGTCACGACAGTGGCAAGAGCCAGCAGCGCGAGGCCGGGCCAAGCCTGGCGCTTGGGCCAGCGAGCGCGCAACCCGTGCAGCAGCGTGGCCAATACCACGGCAGCCAGCACGCAGCGCAGCCCGGCTACCAGCCACGGCCCCAAGGCCGGGCTGGCAATGCGAAGCAGGGGAAAGGAGGCGCCCCAGAGGGCAGACAGGGTGATGAGCTGGAGGAAGTGTCGGGTTTGCATGTTGGGTGCGGCGATTGTCGGGGATTCGCGCAAAAGCTGCAGCCGCGTGATTTGCCAAACATGCAAGACAAACTAGACTACAGCCCAATCAGGACGGGCGCAGGAAGCTATCGAATCAATAGCATCCGGGCGGCGCCTTTCTGCCTTCAGATCAGGTTGCGCATGGCCTGCGCCGTTTCGCGCAGCACCTGCAGCACACGGGCGGCGGCATCTTCGCTGGATTCGTGGCCCATGGGCATGGTCACGCTGAGGGCGCCCACCACATCGCCATGCCGGTCGCGCAGCGGCACGGCAATGCCGCGGTAATTGAGTTCGAGCTGCTGCTCGGAAATGGCCCAGCCCTGCGCGCGCACGCGGGCCAGTTCGACGCGCAGGCGCTCCTTGCTGGCGATGGTGTGGGAGGTGTAGGCCTTCAGCTCGTGCGTGGCCAGCCAGTTTTCCAGCCAGCCGGCTTCGCGCATCGACAGCAGCAGCATGCCCGAGGCCGTGACCTGGGCCGGCACGCGTGAACCAAGCACATAGCCGGTGTTCATGGCGCGGTTGGTGCCATTGCGCGCGATGTAGACGATGTCGTCACCATCCATCACGCTGACAAAAGCGCTCTCCTGCGTCCCGGCGGTCACCCGCTGCAAAAACGGCTGGACGATGCGCGGCAGGCGCGCCGACTCCAGGTAGGACTGCCCCAGCCGCAGCACGCGCGGGGTCAGCCAGAACAGCTTGCCGTCGCTGGCCACATAGCCCAGGTGTTCCAGCGTCAGCAGGTAGCGGCGGGCGGCGGTGCGCGTCATGCCGCCGCGCACGCCGGCCTGGCTGGCCGTCAGCCGCGGGTTGGCATCGTCAAAACATTCAATGATGGACAGGCCTTTTTCCAGGCCGGCAATCCAGTCGCGCTTGTCCAGCGTGGTCGTGTCGGGCGTGTCGAGGCCGGGGGGCTTGAGCGGCGCAGATGAGGTCATGGCGCAGTATTGCGGTGAGGCGGGCAGGGGAGACAAGGGTGAAACCCTTATTTCGTGCGATTATCGACTGTTATTGTTCGTTAATCGCGCAATGTGATTATTATTGCTTTCAAATCCGAAGTTCAACGACTAAAGTTCAACGGAAATTCGAGGTTTCAATCGATGATCGAACGTTGAAGGCCTTGTTTGAACCGACTTTCCCGCCTTGCGCGCTGACATGAATTCCCGCTGGCCCGGATTCCACTGATTTTTAACCCCCTTAGAGGAGACAACCATGAAAAAGCGATTTGCTCTTAAATTGATAGCTGCTTGCGTAATCACGGTGGCGGCTACGGCCAGTTTTGCTCAGGATGTGATCAAGATTGCGAATATTGTCGAGCTGTCCGGCGGCGGCGCCACGGCGGGCACCAATTTCAAGAACGGCGTCGAGCTGGCCGTCAAGGAAATCAACGCCGCGGGCGGCATTCTCGGCAAAAAGATCCAGACCGTCACCACCGACACCCAGAGCAACCCCGGCGTGGCCAAGGGCCTGACGCAAAAAGCCATCGACGACAACGTGTTCGCCATTTTCGGCCCGGTGTTCTCCGGCTCCATCATGGTCAGCATGGCGGAGTCGCGTCGCGCCGAGGTGCCCAATTTCACCGGCGGCGAGGCGGCCAGCATCACCGAGCAGGGCAACCCCTATGTGTTTCGCACCAGCTTCACCCAGGCCACCGCCATGCCCAAGGTGGCGCGCTACATCAGCGAGCAGGCCAAACTCAAAAGCATTGCGATCATTTATGTGAACAACGACTTCGGCAAGGGCGGCCTGGACTCTATCAAGAAGGCGCTGGCCAATTCGCCGACCAAGATCGCTGCCGAAATTTCCACCGAGCCCGGCCAGATCGACTTTTCGGCCGCCGTGCTGCGTGCCAAGCAGAGCAATGCGGAAGGCGTGTTCGCCTACTCCAATGAAGAAGAGTCGGCGCGCCTGCTGCGCGAACTGCGCAAGCAGGGCTGGAACAAACCCGTCATCGGCGAAACCACGCTGACCGGCCAGAAAGTCATCGAGCTGGCCGGTGAGGCTGCCAACGGCGCGGTTGCCCACGTGGGCCTGACGGTTGATGCGCCGCAACCGGCCATTCGCGCCTTCCGTGCCAAATTCGAAAAGGAATACAAATACGTGTCTGACCACAATGGCATGAAGGGCTACTCCGGCATTTACGTGCTGAAGTCCGCCATCGAGAAGGTCGGCAAGCTGGACCGCAAGGCGGTGGCGGCAGCGCTGCATACGCTGAAGGTGAAAGCGGTGGATCAGCCCGGCGTGCTGATGGACGTTTCGTTTGACGGCAAGGGCGACCTGGACCGCGAGAGCTTCATGATTGAAGTGAAGAACGGCAAGCAGGAAGTGGTCGCCATCCTGCCGCCGCTGGGTGCCGGGCCTGCCGCCGCACCGAAGAAATAAACCACTGGCCCGTCCCGGCTCCAACGCGCAGCGTGTGACGGGCCGGCTCCGGTGGCGTGCGGCCATCGGTACCAGCACCATGAAACCCTCCTGCAAGCAACTTCTTATGCAAGCACTGCCATGACAGACTTTCTCCAACTCTTTTTCTCGGGCCTGGCCACCGGCAGCATTTATGCGCTGGCGGCCCTCGGCTTTACCCTGCTGTGGCAGGCCTCGGGCACCATCAATTTCGCCCAGGGCGAATTTGTCATGCTGCCGGCCTTCATGATGCTGGGCTTCATCTCGCTGGGCGCGCCCATGCTGGTCAGCTTTGTCTGCACCGTGCTGCTGGCCGTGCTGCTGCTGGGCTGGGTCTTCAAGCGCGGCGTGGTTGACCCCCTGTTCAAGTACGGCATGATGCCGATTGTGGTGGCGACCATCGGCCTGTCGATTGCCCTGCGCAACGGCGTGCGCGCCGGCTACAGCGCCGAAGCCCATCCCTTCCCCAGCCTGTTTGCCGACAAGCTGTTCAATATTGCGGGCGTCACCATCACCCTGCAGGACGTCGGTACCTTTGCGCTGGCCATGGTGATCGTGCTGGCGACCCAGGCCTTCCTGGCCAAAACCGTCACCGGCCGCGCCATGCAGGCCGTGGCGCAAAACACCGAAAGCGCCAGCGTGCTCGGCATCAACGTGCCGCGTATGATCTTCTACACCTTCGCCATCAACGCCGTGCTGGCCGTGGCGGCAGCGCTGCTGGTCACGCCGACCTACCTGGCCAAGTTCGACATGGGCGAAGGCCTGGGCACCAAGGCCTTCTTTGCCGCCATCATCGGCGGCTTCAACAACTCGCGCGGCGCCCTGCTGGGCGGGCTGATCGTCGGGGTCTGCGAGAACCTCGCCTCGGCCTACATATCGCCGGCCTACAAGGACGCGGTGGCCCTGGTCATTTTCATGATCGTGATCCTGTTCAAGCCGCAAGGCCTGCTGGGCAAGAAAGAGGAGCGCAAGGTATGAAGCTCTTGAACCACAAATTTGCGACGGTCGCCACGGTGCTGGGTGCCTTGCTGGTGCTGGTCGCACCGCAGTTCCTGAAGAACTACGGCATCTACCTGCTGAGCTACTGGCTGATCTTCATCATCGCCACCATGGGCCTGAACCTGACCATAGGCTACGCCGGCCAGAAATCGCTGGGCCATGCGGCCTTCTTTGGCATAGGCGCCTACACCGTGGCCATCCTGATGAAGGCGGGCTTCAGCTTCTGGCTCGGCTTGCCGGCGGCCGCGCTGATCTGCTTTGCCGTCGGGCTGATCCTGGGCTTCCCGGCGCTGCGGGTGCAGACCATTTACCTGGCCTTTGCCACCCTGGGCTTTAACACCGCCATCTGGCTGGTGATGCGCAACGAAGAGTGGCTGACCGGCGGCACCTTCGGCATCAACAACATCGCGCGGCCCGTGCTGCTGGGCTACTCGCTGGAGGGCAACCTGTCTTATTACTACTTCGTGCTGGCGGTGACGCTCATTCTGTCGGGCCTGCTCTGGGGCCTGCTGCGCTCGCCCTGGGGCAAGGCCTTCAGGGCGCTGCGCGACAACCCGATACGGGCCGAAAGCCTGGGCGTGGACATCCGCAACTACACGCTGCTGAGCTTTGCCATTGGTGCGGTGTACGCCGGTATCGCCGGCGCGCTGTTTGCCTCGCTGGTGCAGTTCATTGAACCCGCACCGTTCGCGGTCGGCGCCTCCATCATGATGTATTTGATGGTGGTGGTCGGCGGTGCCGGCTATTTCCTCGGACCGGTCATTGGTGCGGCCGTCGGCGTGGTGTTGCCGGAATGGCTGCGCGACGTGCCCGGCATCGCCAACTGGTATTTGCCGCTGTTTGGTGCCGCGGTGGTGCTGCTGATGGTCTGGCTGCCCGACGGCTTGCTCAGCATTCCGGACCGCATCCGGGACAGGCGCGCAGCGCGTGAAGCCTCGGCGGCGCGCAAAATGGCGGCCGCTGGCGCTGCGGCCGCCAACAAGTTGGGAGTCGCGTCATGATGGGCCCTGTATTGAAAGTCGCCGACCTCAAGAAGTCCTACGGCGCGATCCAGGCCGTGGGCGGGGTGTCGTTTGAAGTCATGCCGGGGGAAATCTTTGGCGTGATCGGCCCCAACGGCTCGGGCAAAACCACCATGTTCAACAGCGTGCTGGGCCAGATCAGCCCGGACGCCGGCGCCATCGAGCTCAATGGCCAGAACATCACCGGCCTGTCGCCGCTCGAACTCAGCCGGCGCGGCGTCGGCCGCACCTTCCAGACCCTGCAGGTGTTTGGCAAGATGACGGTGCGCGACAACCTGATCGTGGCCGCGCAGGAGCATTCCGGCTCCATGTTCAGCCGCATGTTTGCCCCCGGCGACTCGGGCCTGGGCGCCAAGGCCGATGCGCTGATCGACCAGTTCCGCATCCGCCATGTGGCCGACAAGCAGGCCGGCACGCTCAGCTACGGCCAGCAAAAACTGGTGGACATCGCCATGGCCTTCATGGCCGAACCGGACCTGGTGCTGCTCGACGAGCCCTGCGCCGGTGTCAACCCGAGCCTGGTGGGCGGCATCTCGACCCTGCTGAAAGAGTTGAACAAGTCGCGCAAGGGCTCTTTTGTGGTGATCGAGCACAACATGGACTTTGTGATGGACCTGTGCCACCGCATCATGGTCATGGTGGAGGGGCGGGTGCTGGCAATTGGCACGCCGGCTGAAATCCGCTGCAATAAGGC
>CAZWDK010000110.1:0-9990 GCA_964633095.1 uncultured Polaromonas sp.
TCGACGTTGCAGACCGTCGTTTTGGTTTCCTGCATCATCGTCACGCTGTCGTAGCCATAGGTGGTCGCGGTGTTGATGGCCTCGCCGCGCACCACCGGATGCGCACCGGCCGGGTAGTAGGCCAGCAGGTCGGCGCCCTGCCAATGCCCGGAGAAGTGAAAGGGCATGAACACGGTGTCGGGCCCGACCCGCTCCGTCACCAGGGCCTGCACATTCAGGCGCGCGCCGGTCGGCGTGCTGACCCAGGCCCGCTCGCCATTGCGAATGCCCCTGTCCGCGGCGATTTTGGGATTGATCTCGATGAACATCTCCTGCTGCAACTCGGCCAGCCAGGGGTTGGAGCGGGTTTCCTCGCCGCCGCCCTCAAACTCGACCAGCCGGCCCGAGGTCATGATCAGCGGGAATTTCTCGTGCACCTTGTCGGCGATGTTTTTCTGCTGGACGGTCTTGTACAGCGTCGGCAGGCGCCAGAAGGCTTTCTTGTCATCGTGCGACGGGTACTTGGCCACCAGATCAGGACGAATGCCATAGAGCGGCTCGCGGTGCTGCGGAATGGCATCGGGGAAATTCCAGACCACGGCGCGTGCCTTGGCGTTGCCGAACGGGTGGCAGCCATGGTTTTTCATGACCACGCGAATGATGCCGCCCGACGAATCGGTCTTCCAGTTTTTGCCTTCGGCGGCGGTCTTTTCGGCATCGCTCAGCTCGTCCCACCAGCCCAGCTTCTTCATGAGCAGGTGGTCAAACTCGGGATAGCCGGTCGTGATGTCGGCCCCCTTGGAGTAGGAACCGTCTTCCGCCAGCAGGTTCTTGCCCTCGCGCTCCACGCCAAAATTGGCGCGGAAGTTGCCGCCGCCTTCCATGACATGCTTTGACGTGTCATAAAGATTGGGCGAGCCCGGGTGCTTGAGTTCAGGCGTGCCGTAGCAAGGCCATGGCAGGCCGAAGTAGTCGCCGGTCGTGTCGTAGCCGGTTTCCTTGTCCTTGCCGCCTCTGGACTTGAGCGTCTTGACGTCGAACAAATGCATGTTGCGCATGTGCGCCTTCAGGCGCTCGGGGCTCTGGCCGGTGTAGCCAATGGTCCAGCAGGTCTTGTTGATTTCGCGCAGGATGTCTTCGGGCATGGGCTCGTCCAGGCCCTTGACCTTTTGCATCTTGTAGTTCTTTGACAGCTCCTTGGCAAAGCCGAGTTTTTCGGCGAACTGGTGCATGATCATGTGGTCGCTGCGGCTTTCCCACAGCGGCTCGATCACCTTTTCGCGCCACTGCAGCGAGCGGTTGGAGGCCGTCACGGAGCCGCTGGTTTCAAACTGGGTGGCCGCCGGCAGCAGATACACCGCGCGGTTGGGGTTGAGGTCTTCGGGCTTGCCTGGCATGGCGGCCATGGCGGCGGTGGCCGAAGGATAGGGGTCTATCACGACCAGCAAGTCGAGCTTGTCCATGGCGCGCTTCATCTCAAGGCCACGGGTCTGGGAGTTGGGCGCATGGCCCCAGAAAAACACGGCACGCAGGTTGGAGTCCTGGTCTATGAGTTCGTTTTTCTCCATCACGCCATCAATCCAGCGCGAGACGGTGATGCCGGGTTTGCCCATCATGGCCGGCGAGGCATAACGCCCCTTGATCCAGTCAAAGTCAACGCCCCAGACCTTGGCAAAGTGTTTCCACGACCCCTCCGCCAGGCCGTAATAGCCGGGCAAGGAATCCGGGTTGGGGCCGACATCGGTGGCGCCCTGCACATTGTCGTGGCCGCGGAAAATGTTGGCGCCGCCGCCCGATACACCGACGTTGCCGAGCGCCAGCTGCAAAATGCAGGAGGCACGGACAATGGCGTTGCCAATGGTGTGCTGGGTCTGGCCCATGCACCAGACGATGGTCGAAGGCCGGTTTTTGGCCATCATTTCCGCGGCCATGTAGACGCGGGCCTCGGGCACGCCGCAGGCTTCCTCGACCTTGTCCGGCGTCCACTTGGCCAGCACTTCCTCCTTGACCTTGTCCATGCCGTAGACGCGGTCGTTGATGTACTTGCTGTCTTCCCAGCCGTTTTTGAAGATGTGGTACAGCATGCCGAACAGGAAGGGAATGTCCGAACCCGAACGCAGGCGTATGTACTCGTCGGCCTTGGCGGCCGTGCGGGTGAAGCGCGGGTCGACCACGATCATCTTGCAGCCGGTTTCCTTGGCATGCAGCATGTGCAGCATGCTGACCGGATGCGCCTCTGCCGCATTGGAGCCAATGTACAGGGCGCACTTGCTGTTTTGCATGTCGTTGTACGAATTGGTCATGGCGCCATAACCCCAGGTGTTGGCGACACCGGCCACCGTGGTGGAGTGGCAGATGCGCGCCTGGTGGTCGCAGTTGTTGCTGCCCCACAGGCTCACCCATTTGCGCAGCAGGTAAGCCTGCTCGTTGTTGTGTTTGGACGAACCCACCACATACACCGAATCAGGGCCGCTGGCCTTGCGCAGCTCCAGCATGCGCGCCGTGATTTCGTTGAGGGCGCTGTCCCAGCTGATGCGTTCGTATTTGCCGTTCACCAGCTTCATGGGGTAGCGCAGGCGGTATTCACCATGGCCATGCTCGCGCACCGCAGCACCCTTGGCGCAGTGGGCACCCAGGTTGATGGGCGAGTCGAACACCGGCTCCTGGCGCACCCAGATGCCGTTTTCAACCACGGCATCAATCGCGCAGCCCACCGAGCAGTGGGTGCACACGGTGCGTTTGACCTCGATTTTCCCGCCGGCCTCGGCGGCACCGGGCGCTGCCGCCCCGGCTTTTTTAACCAGCGTCAACTGCGTCGCGGCCAGGCCGACACCGACGCCCAGGCCCGAACGCCGCAGGAAGGCGCGGCGGTCCATGGTCGGCAGGGCGTTGGACAGACCCCGCGACAAGCTATGGACAAAACGCGCAGAACCCGTGCCATGCGCCGGATCGCCGTGAATACTTTGGGAGGTTTTCGTGAGAAGCATGAAGCTCTCCGCAAGAATGAAAACGGGGATTTAGATGCGCGCGGTTTTGTAATAGCGCTTGACATGCTCTGACAAGCTGTAACCACCGCCTTTATCGGGTACGGGCTTGGGCTTTTCAAGCGCGGGTTCCGGTGCAGGCGCACCGGGCAAGGCCACAATCGCTGCAGCCGCCGCGCCGGCTGCTGCAGCACCGAAAACGAAACTCCTGCGCGAGGGTTTGGGCTGGCTTTCCTGCATGGCGTTCTCCAAGGAAGCTTGGCGAAAGTATGTAACCGTTTGCTTACTGTACGCCTTCGCACCGTGCACCACAATGGTTTAGACGGGCCAAAAACGGGTCAAACGCAGACCTAGGGAAAACGATAGGTCATTCCCCTGGTGCGGCCCTGAAACGCATGCTGGCGGACGCCTCAGGCCAGCATGTCGAACCCCTGCGACTCGACATCGACAAAGGCTTGCGTGAAGGTCGCGAGCGCGCGGTAAAACCGGGCCCGGGGGTGCTGCAGGAGCGCCTCGCACATCAGCGGCATCCAGGGCTGGACATGCCGCGCAAAAAACTCGCGCTGGCGCGTCAGGTTGGCCACCGCCACGTCATCGCCGGCAATCAGGTAGCGCATGACTTCGCACAGGTAGGCCACATGGTCTTCGGTTTCCGGCATGGCCTCGTCACGCGCCAGCCCCAGCGCCGCAATATCGGTGCGCAGGGCCGCCAGCGGCCTTTCATTGAGAAATCCGCTGAGGTAGTGGGAGCCAAACAGGTAGACCTCGGGTTTGCCCACGCCACCGAACAGGGCCTCGTACTCCTGGCCAATCTCGGCCAGGCTTTGCGCCCGCGCGGCGGCCACCAGTTCGCCCCAGGGACGTTCCAGCACCGCCCCCGCAGCCGGTGCTTCGGTTACAGCAAGACACATGTTGTCATGCAGTTCGGCGGTAGGCGCTGCGTAATACAGGGCCGCCAGCAGGCCATAGACTTCCGCACGCGCGGTTTCCTCGTCCAGGCCGGAAGATACGAGTTGAGCTTGCATCATGTTGATGTCGCGATTCAGCGAATATCGGTGATCTTGAGCTCGTTGTCCGCCGAGTAGATGTCTATGACCCGGCAGTCACTGCACATCTTGAGGCGGTCTGCCGCCGCCCCCTGGAACATGGCGTGTCCCGCCAGCTTGCCCAGCATGGACTCGATGGCCTTCAGGGTGCCAAAGGGTTTGCCGCAGCGTATGCAGTGGTAGGGCTGGGTTTCGCTCAGCACGCGGGCTTCCTTGCGCTGCGGCGTGAGCAGCAGGCGTGGCTGCAGGGTAATGGCGTCTTCGGGGCAGGTGGTGGCGCACAGGCCGCACTGCACGCAGTTTTTCTCGATGAATTTAAGCTGGGGACGTTCGGGGTTGTCCTGCAGCGCGCTGGCCGGGCAGGCACTGACGCAGCTCAGGCACAGGGTGCAGCGGTCGACATTGACGACCAGGCTGCCGAACGGCGCGCCCTCGCCGGGCAGCGCGATCGCCTCGGGCAAGGCGGCAGGCGCGCCGGCCATCAAGTGGTCCAGCGCCAGATCCAGCGTGCTGCGCTTTTCCTGCGCCACCGCAAAGCGGGCCGGGCTGGCGGGCACCGTGGGCCGGGCCAGTGCCAAGGTTTGCAGGCTGGCATCCAGCCGGGCGATGGCCAGGGCAGCCCCGGCAGTTTGCGCCTGCAGCAGATGAAAATGAACACCCGCATAGCCCAGCCCGTTGAGGATGGCCTGGCCCACCCGCATCTGCCCTGCCAGGGCTTCCAGGTAGGCGGGGGCTTCCTCGTTCGTGACCAGTACGGCCACCTGTTCGGCACCGAAGGCAATGGCGCTCAGCCAGAGGTCCAGCCCGACGCTGGCGGTGTGCCACAAGGCCAGCGGAATGACGTTGGCCGGCACACCCTTGACGGTTTTTTGCAACTGGGCAGCCCGGCCCAGGGCCTCGACCGCCTGCTGGCCGCTGCCCTGGCTGTGGAGCAGCAACACCGGGTGCGTGCCGCCGGCTTTGGCATAGGTGGAGAGAAGGGTCTTGAGCCGCACGCCCTGCTCGCTGGCACGCGGGTAGGCATAAGTCAGCGCACCCGTCGGGCAGACCGTGGTGCAGGCGCCGCAGCCTATGCACAGGTTGGGGTTGACCACAATCCGGTTGTGGTCTTTTTCGCTGCTGACCGCCTCGGCCGAACAGATCTCCACGCAGGCATTGCAACCGACGGTCTCGTTGCGGCTGTGCGCGCAGATTTTTTGCTTGTAGGCAAAAAATTTGGGCTTTTCAAATTCACCCACCAGATCGCGCAGCTTGACGACCGTGGCCAGCAAACCGGTCGAGGCCAGGCCCGCCGATGCATTCAGGGCAAAGTAGCCTTGCGGCGGCGCATGCAGCGCGATCAGGGGCTGGCGCCCCAGATCCAGCACCAGGTCAAACGCCTCGGTGGCGGCCTGCGCTTCACGGTCGAAGTCAATCGCGCCGGCGGCCTTGCAAACCGCCACGCAGTCCCGGTGCGAGCTGCACTTGCTGCTGTCAACCTGGTAGCTCAGGTCAATCGCCCCTTCAGGACACACCGCCACGCAGGCATTGCAGCGCGTGCACAGGTCCAGGTCAATCGGATTGCTCTTTTCCCACTTCGCCTCGAAGGCGCCCAGCCAGCCCTTGAGGGCAAGACCGCTGCCGCTGATGACCGGGTATTTGCGCTCCTGCGCCGGTGGGGCCAATGCCGCGGCCGGCGATACGCCCTGCGAAAAAATCGTCACTTGCAGCGCATCGGCAAGCAACTCGGCGACCTGCTCGGCCAGATCCAGCGCGCCGACGATCAGCAGGCGGCCGCTGCTTTTGTAAGTGACGGTGGCGACCGGCTCGGGGTCGGGCAAATGGGCGGCGGCCAGCAGCGCGGCCATTTTTGGCATCGCGCCGGAAGCGTCCTTGCTCCAGCCGCCGGTTTCGCGGATATTGACGAACTTGATGACCGAGGTCGCGCCTTGCGTCTGCGCCCCCAGCTCCGCAAACAGGCGCTTTTCCTGCGTGCAGGCCACCACCACGTCATCGCCCGATTGAACCGCCTTCTGGAAGGCCCCCGCATCGCGCCGGCACAGCGTCGAATGCTGGGTTAAATCCTCATGCAGTGCCGCGCCCAGCTTTTGGGGCTGGAGCGGCATGGTCTGGTTGCAATCGCAAATCAGTGTGGGCATGGTCTGGTTGGCTGGCCCCGGCATCAGGCCCCTCGGTCGGTGACTCGGGCTGGCCGGGATTTACAGGACTCACGGCGCCCGGACTGGCCAGGTCCGGCTTTTCATCTGAATGTGCCACGGTTTCGCCTGTGGGGTTATTCGCGCTTTCCCGCGTAGGCATTCCCGCCAGTGCTTGCTTTTCACCCTCTTTCTCGTCGTCAAACAGGTTCAGAAATTTCGCGCTGGCCATCTGCCGCAGCATGGACTCGGGGATGGGTTCGGAGCTGGAATAGTCGTCAATGTAGGTGTCCAGGCCGTCCATCACATTGAAGTGCGGGTCGGCAAAGAGTTTTTTCATCGCCGCGTTGCGCACCTCGGGCCCGACCTTGCTGGCCATGAAGGGCTTGAAGTCGGAGTCCTGGGTCAGCCGCTTCACATCGTCTAGGGACAGTGTTTTTTCGGGCGGCTCGGCGCCCTGGGCCGCCGCGGGCGGGGTAGGCGGTGGCTTGGCGGCTGACGGCGCAGGCACCGCCACGGGCAGCGGCCCGTCCAGCGGTTTGCCCTGCGAGGCCTGCTGCTTGCGGCGCGCCCAGCGGCCGAAAAATCCCTTGTTTGCTTCAGCCATGGCCGGGCCCGCCCAATTTCTTTTCCGTGCTCACCCGCGCCGGGTTGCCAAAGCGGTCCTGCAGGGGTTTAAAACTTTGCGGGCGCTGGCGGTGCTTGGCTTCCAGCACATGGTGCCGGTCGACAAAATGCTGCAGCCACTGCACCACATCGGGCGGCGCAGGCACCTGTTCGACGGTTTCCTGCGCATCCAGCCAGCGTCCGGCATCGTGGTAGCTCAGGGTGACGCCTTGCGGCACCGCCACCGGCTCGTCGGCCAGCGCGGCCTCTTCCTCCATGCGCCAGACCACCCAGAAGCAGGGCTGCGGCGTCGTGACATTGAGGTAGTAGCCTTCGGCATCGCCAACAAACAGCTCGACCATGAAACCCGGGTGCAGCCAGCGCTCTTCGTGCTCATCCTTGAGCAGCAGGCGCGGCCGCGTGCCAAAGCCTTCCTCATGCGGCACGACGTCGGCCAGCACCCAGCGCCAGGGCTGCCAGCGGCTGGCTATGCGCTCACGGCGCATGACCACCGCCACCGCCATGCAGGGGCGGTGAAGCGCTCCATCGGTGTCGGGCGACTGCATCAAAAAACCGGACATAGCCGCAGTGTACGGCGGGTCACTCCCCCATTTTCAACAGGGGTTTGGCACATGGCCTGTCCATACCCGTCCTCAACCGAGCACGCCCCGGGCGATGATCGTGCGCTGGATTTCCGAGGACCCTTCGTAAATGCGCAAGATGCGCGCATCGCGGGCGTAACGCTCCAGCGGCATTTCACGCGTGTAGCCATAACCGCCATGAATCTGCAGGGCCGCGTCAGTGACCAGGCCGACCATCTCGGACGCATGAAGCTTGGCCATCGCCGACTGCTGGGTAAACGGCCTGCCGGCCGTGCGCAAGGCCGTGGCCTGCAGGGTCAAACCCCAGGCGGCTTCCAGCCGCAGTTTCATGTCGGCCACCATCCACTGGATGCCCTGGCGCGTGGCCAATGCCTCGCCATCAATCTTGCGGTCCTTGGCCCACTGTGCCGCAGCCGCCAAGGCGGCCTCGGCAATCCCCAAGGCGGTGGCGGCCACGTCCAGACGGCTGTTGTCCAGCACTTTCATCGCGGTCTTGAAACCCGAACCCTCCTCGCCCAGGCGGCACGCCAGCGGCACCCGGACGTTGTCAAAAGACACCTCGAAAGCATGGGCGCCGCGAATTCCCATGAGTTTTTCATGGCTGGAAACCTGAATGCCCGGCGTGCCCATGTCCACGATGAAGGCACTGACACCGCGCGCGCCGGCAGCCATGTCGGTCTTGGCGAAAACCACCAGAAAACGGGCTTCAGCCGCGTTCGAGATGAAGTGCTTGACGCCGTCGATGCGGTAATGCTCGCCTTCACGCACGGCACGGGTGCGCAGGTCGGCCGGGTGCGAACCGCCGCGCGGCTCGGTCAAGGCAAAACCTGCCAGCCATTCGCCGCTGGCGGCGCGCGGCAGCCAGGCCTGATGCTGGGCCGCATCGCCGCCTATCAGCACGGCATCGGTGCCCAGGAAGTGCGCGCCTATCATCGACGAGGTGGCGGCACAGGCCTTTGATATCTCGACCAGCGCCAGCAGCATGGCCGTCGGCGTGACACCCGGACCGCCCAGGTGTTCGGGCAGGTTCAGGCCCATGACACCCAGCGCGGCCAGCTGCGGTACATGGCAGGTCACCGACAGCTCCTGCTCGTCGATCGCCTGGGCGCGTGGTGCCAGTTCGGCCTGCGAAAAGGCGGCGACGGCATCGGCCAGGGCCTGATCTTCATCGGTCACACCGAGGCGTAGGGAGGGATTCATGCGGACTCCTTGGTCGTAGAGGTTGAATGGGTTGAATGGGCTGCAATGGATGAAACAGGCGGCGCGTCGTGCGCAGGCTGTCCAAATACGCCCAGCATCCGCAGTTCGGCCAGGCGCTCCATGCCGCAGCCGAGCAGGGAGGTCAGGACTTGCTGGCTGTGTTCACCCAAGGCCGGCGCCCGCGTCGCCCGGCCGGGCGCCGCACCGCCGAAACGCACCGGCTGGGTTGGCAGGCGCAGGCCCGGCAGGCGCTCGTCGTCCACCGGCTGCAGCAATCCACGCGCCAGCGCCTGGGGTGAATTCAGCGCCTGGCCGATGTCCCAGATGGGTGCCACGGGTACCCCCGCCGCATCGATCTGCGCCACCACGTCGGCGACCTGATGCTGTCCCGCCCAGGCCTCGATGGCGGCGCGCAGTTCTGGCTCGCGCGCCGAGCGCTGTTCGTCGGTCGCCAGGCTTTCGTCCAGTCCCAGCTCCGGCCGTCCCATGGCTTGCGCCAGGGCCGCAAACAACTTCCGATTGAGCACCGCCAGCGCAAAATGCCCGTCCTGCGCCTTGTACACCCCAAACGGAGCCGAGAGAGGATGGCGGTTGCCGACCCGGCGCGCCGGCCGGCCGGTGAACAGGTAACGCGACACCGAGGTGGCCAAAAAACTCAGCGTGGTGTCAAACATGGCCACGTCCACATGCTGCCCCTGGCCTGTGCGCGTGGTCTGGTGCACCGCCGCCAGGGTGGCCCATGACGCGAACAGTCCCGCCACCACATCGGAGACGGCCTCGCCCACCAGGGTCGGCGCGCCGTCAGGCTCGCCGGTGGCCTCCATCAGGCCGCTCATGGCCTGCACGATCACATCGTAGGCGGGACGGCTGGCATAGGGGCCGGTCTGGCCGAAACCAGACACGCTCACATAGACCAACTTGGGGTTGATGCCGCACAGGGCGGCATGGCCAATGCCCAGCTTCTCGGCCACGCCGGGGCGGAAGTTCTCGATCACCACGTCCACCTGCGCGGCCAGATCACGCACCAGCGCAACCGATTCGGGCCGCTTGAGGTCAAGCACCAGGCTCTTCTTGTTGCGGTTCATCACGCTGAACAGGGCGCTCTCGCCGTTGCGCAGGGGACCGATGGCGCGGTAGTCGTCGCCCTGGGGCGGCTCGACCTTGATGACCTCCGCGCCCAGGTCGGCCAGTAGCGCGGTGGCCAAGGGGCCCGCCAGGACCCGGGTGAAGTCGAGGATGCGCAAACCGTCGAGTGGACGGATGCAGGGAGAGGCTTCAGGCATAGGGGCTTTCTTGGTAGGTCGGTGAATGCCCCATTGTTGGCCGCCTTCTGAATCAATGAAAATACAGAATATCAATCCATTGGATTCATAAAAGTGATTCACTTCAGCCTTCGCCAACTTGAATATTTCACGGCCGCGGCACGCCACGGCGGGGC
>CAZWDK010000111.1:0-9967 GCA_964633095.1 uncultured Polaromonas sp.
GCCGATCGCAACGCAGGTGACGTTTCGACCCCACCCGGATGGCGCGCTCGTTAGAACAATTGACCTGAATCTGCTATTGATTTGGTAGCCCGCTGCGCAATATCTGTGAAAGCGGCACCTGTTTTTTCCTTTGAAAAATTGCGCAGATTGGCCTCCGAGGCCTTGGCCAGTGTTCCCGCACGCACGCCCAGCAGGCGCAGCGGACGTGCCAGCGGCACCCGCTTGAGGCACTGGCCGCCAATCTGGCGCAGGGTTTTGGCGTCAGCCGTGAAGTGCTCAATGGTCTGGTCGCGCGTGGCGATCTTGAAGTCGTCGTAGCGCAGCTTGATGCCAATGGTTTTGGCCACATAGCCCTTGCGCTGCAGATCTTCGGCGAGCTTGCTGCACAGCTCGGTGAAGATGGCGCCCAGCGCGGCCCTGTCGCGCACCGCATGCAGGTCGCGGTCAAAGGTGGTTTCGCGGCTCATGCTGACGGGCTCGCTTTCGGTCAGCACCGGTCGCTCATCGCGGCCCCAGGCGGCCTCATGCATCCAGGCGCCGGTGGCCTTGCCGAAGTTGGCGATCAGAAACGCAGGCTGCTGCGCGGCCAGCTCGCCTATGGTGCGGATGTTCAGCCTGGCCAGCTTTTCGTCGGCCTTGGGACCTATGCCGTTGATCTTGCGCACGTGCAGCGGCCAGATCTGGGTCTGCAGGTCTTCCTCGTACAAAATCGAAATGCCATTGGGCTTGTTGAATTCGCTGGCCATCTTGGCCAGCAGCTTGTTGGGCGCCACGCCGACCGAGCAGGTCAGGCCGGTCTTTTCAAAAATCGCCTTCTGGATCAGCCGCGCCAGCACCCGGCCGCCCTCGCGCTGGCCGCCGGGCACGTCGGTGAAGTCGATGTAGACCTCATCGACGCCGCGGTCCTGCATCACGGGGGCAATCTCGGTGATGGTGGATTTGAAGAGCCGCGAGTATTTGCGCACCTCCTCAAAATCGACCGGCAGCACAATCGCCTGCGGACACAGTTTGGCGGCCTTCATCATGCCCATGGCCGAGCCGACGCCAAACTGGCGCGCGGCATAGGTGGCCGTGGTGATGACGCCGCGGCCCACATAGTCCTTCAGCAGCGGAAAGTCTTCGACCGGGATGAAGCGCAGCGCCCGCTCGCCCTGCGCCGCCAGCAGGTCTTCATCGACCTTGCGCCGCCCGCCGCCTATCACCACCGGCAGGCCCTTCAGCTGCGGGTAGCGCAGCAACTCGATGGACGCGAAAAACGCGTCCATGTCGAGGTGGGCAATGCGGCGGAGTTTGGCGCTGTTGGACAGGGGGGAAACATTCACATGGCAAGCATAGCGTCCGTCGACGGGTTACCGCCTTTTTCAGCCCCGGCGATGTAATTTTTTCACTGACAGAACAGCAGCGGCTGCCTAGAATGCCCGGATTGCCTGTCGCCATGCGGCCCGGCAAGAGGCGCGCGATCAGGGCTGCTGGGAAGGAAACCACCATGAAACGCTGGATCAAATGGAGCGCTGCCAGTCTGGGCCTGGCCGCGCTGCTGGTCGTTGGCGCGGCCGTCGTGGGCACGCAGCTGGCCGAGCGTAAACGCATGCGCCAAATCAATGTGACGGTGCAGCCCGTGGCCTACACCTCGGATGCGCAGGCGCTGGAGCGGGGCAAGTATCTGTTCCAGTCGCGTGGCTGCGTTGAATGCCATGGCGCCAACGGGGGCGGGCGCGACTTTGTCAATGACGGCAAAGGCACGCGCATCGCCGGGCCCAACATCACGCCGGGCGGCGTGGTCGCCGGCTACCAGCCCGAGGACTGGGTGCGCACCATACGCCATGGCGTCAAGCCCAATGGGCGGCCGGTGCTGATCATGCCCAGCGAGGACTACAACCGCTTGACCAATGAAGACCTGGCCGCCTTGGTGGCGCATGTGCGCAGCCTGCCGCCCCAAAAAGGCGGTTCCGCCGTGGTCGAGCTGCCCTTGCCGGCCTGGGTGCTTTACGGCTTTGGCGCGATTCCCGATGCGGCGCAACGGATTGACCACTCGTTGCCGCCCTCCACACCGGTGGCGGCCGCCGTGACGGCGCAGCATGGCGCCTATGTGGCCAATATGTGCATAGGCTGCCATGGCGTGAAACTGTCGGGCGGGAAGATTCCCGGCGGGCCTCCGGACTGGCCGGCTGCCGCCAACATCACGCCCGGCGAGGGCAGTGCCATGGTGCGCTACCAGGACGCGGCGCAGTTCATGGCCATGATGCGCAGCGGCAAACGGCCCGACGGCAGCGCCATCAAGGTCATGCCGTTTGGATCGCTGTCGGCCATGAGCGATGTCGATATCCAGGCGCTCTATGCCTACCTGAAGACGGTGCCGGCCAGGCCCGCCGGCCAGCGCTAGACATGATGCCCGCCTCCGCGGACGGGCCATCATGTCTAGCACGCCGTCCCGCAAGCTGCAGGGCCCGCCCGGGCGACCTGCAGCCCTGCACCCTTGCCTCCATCGACGCACTGCGCGCGCGATTTCCTGAGCCAGCCGTGCGGTCGCCGCGAAAACCCGCCATGGCAGGCACGGCCGTCGCGCGCCGTCCGTCGCAGCGCAAACACCTATCGATTTAATCCTAGGGTTTTCCCTATTATTAAATCGAAGGGGTGACATTAAACTTTTTCAATCGTTCCACCAATTAATCATTGATTCATAGGTGAAACAAACAAATTCAGTGCCAACTATACCGAGGTTCCCCATGATTGACATCCAGCACGCCAGAATCGACCGGAGCGTGGCGGCGCACCAAGCCTCTGCCAATGAATGCAGGAGGGCCGTCTGATGGCCGGCTCCAGCCAGGCGACGCTTCTGGCCGGCCGCAGCGTCCTGGTCACGGGTGCTGCCCGCGGTCTGGGTTTCTCCTTCGCCCGCGCGCTGTGCGAGAGCGGTGCCAGGGTGGTGCTGGCAGACCTGCGCGAGGAGTTGCTGCAGCAGTCCGTTTCGACCCTGCGCGACCAGGGCTTTGACGTCAGCGGCATCGCGGTGGACGTCGAAGATCCTGCATCCATCCAGCGCTGCGCCGACCAGGCGGTGCGCGAGCTCGGCGGCCTGGACGGCCTCGTCAACAACGCCGCCGTGACCGACTCCGGTGGCCGCGGCATGGACGACATCGAGATTGCCAAGTGGGACCAGGTCATGAACGTCAACGTGCGCGGCACCTGGCTCATGACGCGGGCCTGCCGCCCCGCGCTGCGCGCCAGCGGACGCGGCGCCATCGTCAACCTCGCTTCCGACACCGCCATGTGGGGTGCGCCCAACTTGCTGGCCTATGTGGCCAGCAAGGGCGCCGTGATTGCCATGACGCACTCGCTGGCGCGCGAGTTGGGTCCCGACAACATCACCGTCAATGCGATTGCCCCCGGCCTGGTGCTGGTGGAGGCCACGCAATATGTGCCCGAGTCGCGGCACCGTCAATACATCGACCAGCGCGCCCTGCAGCGCGAGCAGATGCCCGAGGACGTGTCGGGCGCCGTGCTGTATGCGCTGTCCGATTTGGCCCGGTTCGTCACCGGTCAGGTTCTTGCCGTCAACGGCGGCTTCGTCATGCGCTAAGCGCAAATTCAAAGGAATACACAATGAGCGATCTGTCTGAACAGCAGCAACTGCCCAAGAGCTGGGATCAACCCGAGGGCGCGAGCTTCGCCGCCTGGATGGAAAGCCGGGTTGCGCGCTTCTCCACCCGCAAGTACGACTTTGACGCGCTGAAGTTCCAGGCTGACTTCGATCCGAAATACCGCCGCGGTCAGATGCGCTACATCGGCACGGGCGGCACCGGCGTTGCAGCCGACAGCAGCACCATCCCGGCGGAAAATTTCACCTTCTCGACCATGGTGATCCCGGCCGGCAACGAAGGCCCGCCGCATCTGCACACCGATGTCGAAGAGGTGTTCTTCCTGATCCGCGGCAAGCTCAAGCTGGTTCTGGAAAAGGACGGCGAGCGCTTCGAGACCATCCTGACCGACCGCGACGTGGTGTCGGTGCCGCCTGGCGTGTACCGCGAGGAAATCAACATAGGCGACGAAGACGCGTTGATGTGCGTGATGCTGGGCGCCAAGAAGCCGATCACCCCGACCTATCCGCCCGAGCACCCGCTGGCGAAGATCAAACGCTGAGTATTGACGTCATGGATGCCGTGACCCGCACCGCTGACGATCTGTTGCAGGCGCCACTCGCGCTGCTGGATAGTCGCTTCCCCCAGCGCATCGTGACGCTGCCTTCGGGCGCACGCGTTGCGCTGCGCGAATGCGGTGCGCCCGGCGACGCTCCCAGCGTGGTGCTGCTGCATGGCATCAGCTCCGGGGCCGCCTCGTGGCTGCAACCGGCCCTGCTGGCCGCTGAGCAGTTGCATGTGATCGCCTGGGATGCGCCGGGCTACGGCGAATCCACGCCACTGCCGGGCGATACCCCGCTTGACGCCGACTACGCCACGCGCCTGCATGAATTGCTGCTGGTGCTGGACGTTCGCCGCTGCGTGCTGGTCGGCCATTCGCTGGGTGCGTTGATGGCCTGCGCCTATGCACGCGACCTGGGCGCGCAAGGTGTGGCGCGCGTGGTGCTGATCAGTCCGGCGGGCGGCTATGGCGCCGCTGCGCAGGCCGCCGCCAGCGCCCGCGTGCGCAATGAGCGCCGCGATGCACTGCAGAGGCTGGGCGTCGGCGGCCTTGCCGAGCGCATCCCGCAGCGCCTGCTCTCGCCGGCGGCAAACCCTGCGGCGCGCGCCTGGGTGCGGTGGAATGCCGCGAATTTGCAGCCTGCGGGCTACCTGCAGGCTGTTGAGTTGCTGTGCCAGAGCGATCTCGGCATGAGCCGCGGTTTGGCGATGCCCGTCGAAGTTCATTGCGGGGACGCCGATGTCGTCACGCCGCCCGCCGCCTGCCGTGGCTGGGCTCACTTGTATGCTGCGCCCTTTGACTTGATCAAGGGCGCTGGCCATGCCAGCCCTGTGGAGCAACCTGAGGCGGTCGCGCACCTGATCACGCGCGCCGCATTGCAACCAACCGGAGCCCAGCACCATGCGTGACAACATCCCCGAAGACAACAGCAACGACAAGTACATCGTGCCGGCACTGGAGCGCGGCCTGCGCCTGCTCGGCGAATTCAGCCGCGACAACCGCACGCTGAGCGCGCCCGAGCTGGCACGACGGCTCGATCTGCCGCGCTCCACGATATTTCGCCTGCTCAATACGCTGGAGGTCATGGGCTTCATCGAGCGGACTGCCAGCAGCAGCGAGTACCGTCTTGGCATGGCGGTATTGCGCCTTGGATTCGAGTACCTGTCCTCGCTGGAGCTGACCGAGCTGGGCCAGCCGGTGCTGGCGCGGCTGTGCGACGAGATTCGCTACTCGTGCAATCTGGTGGTCCGGGACGGGCGCTCCATCGTCTATGTGGCCAAGGTCGCACCGCCCACGCCCTTCGCCAGCTCGGTCCGCGTGGGCACGCGCCTGCCGGCTCACGCGACCGTATTGGGCCGGGTGCTGCTGCAGGACCTGACCCTTCCCGAGTTGCGCGTACTCTACCCCGAGGACCACCTGGAAGCGTTTTCCGGCAGCACACCCAGGACCGTGCTGGAACTGTTCAACCTGCTTGAGCTTGACCGCCAGCGCGGCTATGTGCTCGGCGAAGGCTTTTACGAGGCCAGCATTTCCACCATTGCGGCCCCGGTGCGCGACGAGAGCAACCGCATCGTCGCCGCGCTGGGGACCACCATCCCGTCCGCCCATATCGAAACCGGACTGATCGACGACATGGTGCGGCGCGTGCGCGCCTCGGCCGATGAGTTGTCCCGCCTTCTTAACTACCAACCGCGCAGCGACGGCACCAACACGGTGGTCACCTTGCGCCTGCGCTGACTGCTACCACCATGAATCTGATTGATCTGAACAATACCGTGGCCGTCGTCACCGGCGGCTCGTCGGGCATAGGCCTGGCCACGGTGGAGCTGTTGCTGCAAAGCGGCGCGACCGTGGCCTTTTGCGGCCGCGATGAAAAACGTCTGCGTGACGCCGAGGCGAAGCTGCGTGCGCAGTTTCCCGACGCCCGCCTGTTCGCCGCGAGCTGCAACGTGCTGGACGCCGCCGACGTGCAGCGATTTGCCGAGAGCAGCGAACGCGAACTGGGCGCTGCCTCCATCCTGATCAACAACGCCGGCCAGGGCCGCGTATCAACCTTCGCCGACACCGAAGACAGCGCCTGGACGGAAGAGCTGCGCCTGAAATTCTTTTCGGTGATTTACCCCACGCGCGCCTTCCTGCCGCAACTGCGGCGCCAGCAGAGTCCGGCCATCGTCTGCGTCAATTCCCTGCTGGCCAGCCAGCCCGAGCCGCACATGGTGGCCACCTCGGCGGCCCGTGCCGGCATCAAGAATCTGGTGCTCTCCATGGCCACCGAATTCGCACCCATGGGCGTACGCGTGAACGGCATTCTTGTGGGCCTGATCGAGTCCGGCCAATGGCGCCGCCGCTTTGAGGCGCGCGAGAACCGCGCGCTCGACTGGACGGCCTGGACCGGCGAGCTTGCCGCCCGCAAACATATCCCGCTGGGCCGCCTGGGACTGCCGCAAGAAGCCGCGCGCGCCATTTTCTTTTTAGCAACCCCGCTGTCGTCGTACACAACCGGCAGTCACATCGACGTCTCTGGAGGCCTTTCCCGCCATGCTTAGTCCCAATCAAACCCCCCATCAAATCACGGTCGGCGCCGCCATTGCCGCCTTCCTCGAGGAATGCGGCGTCAAGGCCGCCTTCGGGGTCATTTCCATCCACAACATGCCCATCCTGGATGCCTTCAACGAGCGCGGCAAGATCCGCTTCGTGATGGCGCGCGGCGAGGCCGGCGGCACCAACATGGCCGATGCCTACGCCCGCACCACGGGCAGCCTGGGCGTGTGCCTGACGAGTACCGGCACCGCCGCGGGCAATGCCGCCGGCGCCATGGTCGAGGCGCTGACCGCCGGCACGCCGCTGTTGCACCTCACGGGCCAGATCGAAACGCCTTACCTCGACCAGAACCTGTCGTATATCCACGAGGCACCGGACCAGCTCACCATGCTGAAGGCCGTGTCCAAGGCCGCGTTCCGCGTGCGCAGCGTCGAGACCGCGCTTGGCACCATCAAGCTGGCCGTGCAGACCGCCATGACGGCGCCCACCGGCCCGGTCAGCGTGGAGATCCCCATCGACATCCAGGCCGCGCTGATGGCCATGCCGGTGGACCTCAAGCCGCTGCCAGTGACAGCGCAGGAGCCGACGGCGCGCGCGCTGGACGAGCTTGCCGAGCGCCTGGCCAAGGCCAACCGTCCGCTGCTGTGGCTGGGCGGCGGCGCCCGCCATGCCGGCGCGGCGGTGGCCCGCCTCATGGCCATGGGCCTGGGCGTGGTCACCAGCACCCAGGGCCGCGGCATCGTGGCCGAAGACGATGCCCGCTCGCTCGGTGCCTACAACCTGCACAAGCCCGTAGAAAACTTCTACCAGACCTGCGATGCCATGGTGGTGGTGGGATCGCGCCTGCGTGGCAACGAAACCCTCAAGTACGAACTCAAGCTGCCGCGCCCGCTGTACCGCGTGGATGTGGACCCGGCCGCCGAAGGCCGCTGCTATGCCACGGACTACTTTGTCAACGGCGACGCCGAGCTCGTGCTGCAAGGCCTGGCCGACCGCCTCGAAGGCCGCCTGTCGATTGACCCGGCCTTCATGGCCGACCTGCGCGCCGCGCGTGCAGCGGCCGAAAAAGGCCTGCTCGACGGCCTCGGCCCCTACACCGAACTGGTGAGCCAGCTGCAGCAGGCCGCCGGCCGCAACTTCAACTGGGTGCGTGACGTCACGGTGTCCAACAGCACCTGGGGCAACCGCCAGCTGCATATTTTCGATCCGCGCGCCGGCGTGCATGCGCTGGGCGGCGGCATCGGCCAGGGCCTGGCCATGGGCGTGGGTGCGGCCGTGGGTGCGGCCGTCACCGGTTCGGGCCGCAAAACCTTCTGCCTGTCGGGCGATGGCGGCTTCATCCTGAACCTGGGCGAACTCGCGACGGCGGTGCAGGAGAAGGCCGGCGTGGTGTACGTGCTGATGAACGACCAGCGTTATGGCGTGATCCAGAACATCCAGGACGCGCAGTACGGCGGCCGCCGCTGCTACGTGGAGCTGCACACGCCGGACTACGCGCAACTGTGTGCTTCCCTGAAGCTGGGCCACACCCGCGTCAGCCATCTCTCCGAGCTGGGGGCCGGTCTCGACCAGGCCATTGCAGCGGAGGGCCCCTTCATCCTGGAGATCGACATGCTCTCCATCGGCAGCTTCAAAACCGCGTTTGCCGGCCCGCCGACCAAGGTCGCGGTAAGCGCCTGAAGGGTCTGATGCCATGCTCAAAGTTGCGATGATTGGCTGCGGCGCGATTGGCGCCAGTGTGCTGGAGTTGCTGCACGGCGACCCCGATGTGGTGGTGGACCGCGTGGTCACGGCATCCGATGCCCGTGCCCGGACCGAGGCCACGGTTGCCCGCTGGGCCCCGCAGGCCCGGGTGCTGGAGGCGCTGGCCGCCGATGACGCGCCCGACCTTGTCGTCGAATGCGCCGGCCACAGCGCGATTGCCGAGCATGTGGTGCCGGCGCTGGAGCGCGGCATCCCCTGCGTCGTCGCTTCCGTCGGCGCGCTGAGCGTGCCCGGCATGGCGCAACTGCTGGAGCAGGCCGCACAGCGCGGCAACACGCAGGTGCAGTTGCTGTCGGGCGCCATGGGCGGCGTCGACGCCCTGGCCGCGGCACGGGTGGGCGGGCTCGACTCGGTGCTGTACACCGGCCGCAAACCACCCGGCGCGTGGAAAGGTACGCCGGCCGAGGCTGACTGCGACCTCGACAGCCTCACCACGGCGCACTGCATTTTCGACGGCAGCGCCGAGCTGGCCGCGCAGCTTTATCCGAAAAACGCCAACGTGGCGGCCACGCTGTCGCTCGCCGGCCTGGGCCTGCAGCGCACCCGGGTGCAACTGTTTGCCGATCCCGCCGTGACCGAGAACGTCCATCACGTCGAGGCACGCGGTGCCTTTGGCAGCTTCGAGCTGACCATGCGTGGCAAGCCGCTGGCGGCCAATCCCAAAACTTCCGCGCTGACCGTGTACAGCGTGGTGCGTGCGCTGCTCAACCGCGGCCGCGCGCTGACCATCTGAGGAACCCTGCCATGTCGCTCATCACCGAATCGAAAGACCTGCTTCCCATCAACATAGGCGGCGAAATGCGCCTGGGTGGCGGCGACGAATCCGCCACGCTGTACCCGGCCACGGGTGAGGTGGTGGCGCGCCTGCGCGCGCCCAGCCTGGCCGACGTCGATGAAGCCATTGCACGCGCCGACCAGGCGTTTCGCACCAGCGGTTGGGCCCAGCGCAAGCCGCACGAGCGCGCCGCCGTGCTGTACCGCGTGGCCTCGCTGATCCGCGAGCGCGCCGAGCCGCTGGCCCAGCGCCAGCGCCTGGACAATGGCAAGCCCATCAATGAAACACGCGCGCTGGTGGCCAGTGCCGCCGGCACCTTCCAGTTCTTCGCGAGCGCCTGCGAAACCCTGGAAGAAACCATCACCCCGTCGCGTGGCGACTTCATGACCATGAGCGTGTACGAGCCCATGGGCGTGGTCGCGGCCATCACGCCGTGGAACTCGCCGATTGCGAGCGAGGCGCAGAAGGTGGCACCGGCCCTCGCCGCGGGCAACGCGGTCGTCATCAAGCCGGCCGAAGCGACGCCGCTGATGGCGCTGGAACTCGCCGCCATCTGCGAGGAGGCCGGCGTGCCCAAGGGACTGATCAGCGTGCTGCCGGGCCGGGGTTCGGTCATCGGCGATGCCATCACCAAGCATCCGCTGGTCAAGCGCGTGTCGTTCACGGGCGGCACCAGCACCGGCAAGCATATTGCCCACATCGCGGCCGACAAGATGATGCCGGTGTCGCTGGAGCTGGGCGGCAAGT
>CAZWDK010000112.1:0-9860 GCA_964633095.1 uncultured Polaromonas sp.
GCCCTGGCGGCCAATGCGGTCAAAATGGCGGCATGAACTCTCTCCAAGGCATTCGCATTCTCGATTTGTCCCGCGTGCTGGCCGGCCCCTGGTGCACCCAGACGCTGGCCGACCTGGGGGCCGACGTCATCAAGATCGAGCGCCCCGGCAGTGGTGACGACACCCGCAGCTGGGGGCCGCCGTTCTTGAAAAACGATGAAGGCGCGGACACGCAGGAGGCCGCCTACTACCTGGGCGCCAACCGCAACAAGCGCTCGGTCACCTGCGACATCGCCCAGCCCGCCGGCCAGGCGCTGATCCGTGCGCTGGCCGCGCATTGCGACGTGTTTGTGGAGAACTTCAAGGTCGGCGACATGGCGCGCTACGGCCTGGACTACGCCTCGCTCAAGGCCATCAACCCGCGCCTGGTCTACTGCTCGGTCACCGGCTTTGGCCAGAACGGGCCTTATGCCGAGCGCGCCGGCTACGACTACGCGATCCAGGGCATGGGCGGGCTGATGAGCGTGACCGGCGAGCGCGACGACCTGGGCGGCGGCCCGCAAAAGGTCGGCGTCGCCGTGGCCGACCTGATGACCGGCATGTACGCCACCGTGGGCATACTCGCCGCGCTGCGCCATGCCGAAAGAACCGGCGAGGGCCAGCAGGTCGACATGGCGCTGCTCGACACGCAGGTCGCCATGCTGGCCAACCTGGGCGCCAACTACCTGGTCAGCGGCAAGGCGCCCGGCCGCGCCGGCAATGCGCACCAGAACATCGTGCCCTACCAGGTGTTCGAGGTCGCGCCCAACGCCGATGGCGGCAAGGACCACCTGATTCTGGCCGTCGGCAACGACCAGCAGTACCTGAAGTTCTGCGCCGTCGCCAACATTCCCGAGCTGGGCCTGAACCCGCTGTTTGCCAAGAACCGCGACCGCGTGCTCAACCGGGCGCAGCTGGTGCCGATTCTGGAGGCCGTGATGAAAACCCGCAGCAAGGCCGACTGGCTGGCCGCGCTGGAGGCGGCCAAGGTGCCCTGCGGCGCCATCAACAACCTGACCGAGGTGTTTGCCGACCCGCAGGTCGCGGCGCGCGGCATGGTCACCGAATGGCAACACCCGGTCAAAACCGGCTTGCGGCTGGTGTCCAGCCCGATCAGACTCAGTGCCACGCCGGTGCGCGCCGATTTGCCGCCGCCGCTGCTGGGCCAGCACACCGACGAGGTGCTGCGCGGCGTGCTGAACTACTCCGAGGCAAAGTTGTCTGAACTGAAAAGAAACGAGGTGATTTGATGATTGCCCACCATTTCGTTCTGGTCCCCGGTGCCTGGCATGGCGGCTGGTGCTGGCGGCGCGTGGCGCAGGCGCTGCAGCTGGAGCACCACAAGGTTTACCCGGTCACGCTGACCGGCCTGGGCGAACGCGCCCACCTGCTGTCCCCCGCCATCAACCTGGACACCCACATCAACGACGTGATCAACCTCATCGAGGCGGAAGAACTGCACGAGGTGATCCTGGCCGTGCACTCCTACGCCGGCATGGTTGGCACGGCCGTCGCCGACCGGCTGGGTGAGCGCCTCAAGCACCTGGTGTATGTCGATGCGGTGCTGCCCAAGCCCGGCGAAAGCTGGAGCAGCACGCAATCGGGCGCCACGCAGCAGCAGCGCATGGCGGCGGCGCAGGCCTCGCCCAGCTTCAGCTTTCCGCCGCCCGACCCCGCCGTGTTTGGCCTGCATGACGCCGACCACGCCTGGGTCCAGCGCCGGCTGACGCCGCACCCCGGCAACACCTACCAGGCGCCGCTGGACTTTGACGTGCAGCGCGTCGCCGCCGTGCCGCGCACCTTCGTCAACTGCACCCAGCCGACGCTGGCCACGGTTGACCCCAGCCGCCTGCGCGCGCAGGACCCGAAGTTCTGGAACGGCGCCTGGCTGCCCAATTGCAGGCTGGTCGAGCTCCAGACCGGCCATGACCCCATGATCAGCGAGCCGCATGCGCTGACGCAAATCCTGCTGGATTGCGCCGCGTGACGCAGCCGCCACTTCGCAGGCGCCAGTTCTGCGCCGCGCTCGCGGGCGGCCTGGCCTTGCCCGCGCTGCTGCCCAAGCCGGCACTGGCCAGGGACAGCGCCCTGCCCGTTCCCCACTCCTTGCCGCAGGCCGCGCTGGCCGCCGCCGCACGGGGCGAAGCGCTGGTGCTGCTGGTCAGCCTGCCCGGCTGCCCCTATTGCGAACTGGTGCGGCGCAGCTACCTGCTGCCCGCGCGCCGCGAGGCCGGCCTGCCGGCCTGGCAGCTCAATAGTGCCGACCGCAGCACGCCACTCATGGGTTTCGACGGCAAGCTCAGCCATGCCGCCGCACAGATCAGCGCGTGGAAAGCGACTTTCACGCCCACCGTGCTGTTTCTGGGCGAGCGCGGGCAGGAATTGGCCGAGCGGCTGGTGGGTGTGGCGGTGCCGGATTTTTATGGCGCTTACCTGGAAGAGCGGCTGGCGGGTGCGCGCAGGGCGGTGGTGGCCGTCACCGGCCAGTGAACTTCAGACCTCACTGCGCCTGGCTCGCCAGGCTTTTGATAGCGGCCCGCGGCCGGCCTTGCTGGTCACACGGCAATACTGGCCCGAAACGGCGCGCCTTCCATCCGACCAATGATCAAATAGGCCTGCAGTCCTTGCTTCATGGGCGCAAGCAGCTATGAAAATAATAGCGAAATTCAATTCCTGGACTGCACAAGCCATGACAACACCCGATGCACGGCATCATTCACATCGGCGACTGGCGTGGCGCCAGGCAGCTCAAGCTCCGGATGCAGGCAGAAAACGGGTTTGCCCAGCTTGAGCCCGAAAGCCATTTCGGAGAGCGTTCCCATGCCGCCGCCGACGGCCACCAGGCACAGGCTGCTTCGGGCAATCAGGGCGTTGCGCATTTCACCCATGCCGGTGGGAATGGCGACGCTGAGGTAGGCGTTGGCCGCCGCGTCGTCGTTTTCGGGGAGCAGGCCGACGACGACGCCGCCGGCTTCTGCCGCACCGCGGGACGCAGCCTCCATAACCCCGCCGCGCCCACCGCAGACGAGCGACAGCCCGGCGCGTGCGAGGCGGCTGGCAATTTGGTAGGCGGCGGCACAGAGTTCGGCGTTGCCGTCACCCGGGCCGATCAGGCCGACGGGCTGCTTGAAGCGCTTGGCACTGCGCTGCAGCACGCTGACTTTTTGCTCAAGCAGCGCGAGGCTTGCGGCTGGTTCGGCGGCTCGTGAAGACATCACCCACTCCTAAGACAACGATGCAGATAAACATGAGCACCAGGGACATGACCGCCGCCCCGGCAAAGTCAGCACCGCCATCACCCACCTTGGACAGCAGCATCAGGGGGAGGATGTTGAGCTGGGTACCCACCAGCGCCAGTGCCGTGCCGTAAGTACCCATCGCGACGGCCGACACAAAGAAGGCGGAAGACACGACCGAGGGCGCGACTTCGGGCACCACGATATCCCTGAAAGCCCGCCAACGGGTGGCGCCCAGGGTGCGTGCCGCCTGCAGTGGCGTGTGGTCGAGGTTGGCAAACACCGGGTACAAGGACAACGCCACCCTCGGGATGAGGTAATAAGCATAGGCAAAGGCCAAGCCGCCGACGCTGTAAATCCAGCTGCCCAGCGCGGATGAGTCGGCGCCCGCCATGCCCAGCAGCTGCGTCACGAAGCCCGCACGGCCGAAGGCGAGGATAAAGCCATAGGCAATCACGAGCCCCGAAAAGGCCAGCGGCAATCCGAGCAGCGACATCATCCACTGGCGATGGCGTGGCGGCTGCCGCGCCAGCTCCATCGCAATGACGGTGCCCACCGCGGCGGACAGCAGACCGGCCACCCCGCCCAGCGCCAGCGTGTTGCGCAGGGCGACGAGAAACTGCCGGTCACCCAGGATCTGCGCAAACGCCGCACCACCGCCCCCACCGGCCTCGGGAACGAGCGCCAGAAGGGGCACCGCCAAAAACAGCCCCATGAACAGCCAGGCAGGCCAGGCACCAAAACGCCGGATCATGAAGTGCCCAACAAACAGGGGCCGGAAAAAAGCGCAGCCACGGCGTCTTACTTGGTGAGAACGGCTTGTGCCCAGAGGCGGTCCACCTCAGGCTTCTGCGCGGAGGCCTTGACCACATCCAGCGGCTTGAGCTGTGGCGCTGCCGGCATCCTGGCCGCTACGTCAGGAGACAGGCGCACACCCGGCACCGATGGGCGCACAAAGCCCTGGGCAAACAGCGACTGGCCGGCTTCGCTCATGATGAAGTTCAGCCACAGCTTGGCCGAGTTGGGGTTGGGCGCGTTTTTCACCAGGCTGATGGCGTAGGGCGCGGCAACGCTCGCTTCCTTGGGGATGACGACCTCCATCGCATCGCCCATGCCGTCCGCATGCTTGGCCTTGAGGCCGTCGTTTTCGTAGCCGATCCAGATCGGGATCTCGCCCTTGAGAAACTTGGCATAGGGGGTGGTGCCCTCTATACGCAGCACATTGCCCGCGCCATGCAGCTGGCCCAGGTAATCGGTGCCGGGCTTGATGTTGTCCACGCTTCCGCCGTTGGCATACGCCGCCGCAAACACCAGGACCTGGCCGACGCCGGTGGAGCGGGGGTCCAGGTAGACGACGGTGTTTCTGTATTCGGGCTTGAGCAGATCGGCCCAGCTCGCCGGTACGTTTTTAACCAGCTTCTTGTTCACGAGAAAAGCCACATTGAGTGTGTGAATGGTGAACCAGCGGCCTTCGCTTTCACGGAAAACCTGTGGCAGCTTGTCAAAGTTGATGGGTTTGAAAGACGCAACCACGTCTTTTTTAACGGCGTCCACGGCTGACGCGGCAAAGTAGTAGGCCGTGTCGGCCTGGGGGCGCCTGCGCGTTTTCTCCAGCGCCACCACCGTCGCTGCGGAGCCGAGGTCGTTATACGTCAGTTCCACTTCGGGATAACGCTTCTTGAAATCCCGAAAGAGGGACTTCCAGTTGGCCCACTCGGGGCCGGTGTCAAAAGACACCACGAGCCCCTCTTTTTCGGCTTCGGCATAGAGCGCCTTTTCACCCGCATAGAGTTCAGGGCCCTCAAAGGCGAAGGCGCTGTGCGCGAGCAGGCCGGTCAAGGGCAGCGCACCGGCGGCCTGGAGAAGATTTCTGCGTTTCATGGATTGTTCCTTTAATCGGGTGGAGATTGACGATGAAGTTAACGGTGGCCAGGGGTTGAACCGGCCGGATAAACGGGAAAGTCAGCTGTCAAGCAGCCGAATGTGCTCGGGCGCCACCGAGACGGCATGCCGGGGCAGCTCGCGCGATTCCGCCAGGATGGGCTTGTCTGCGCCGGGCACATGAAAGTCAAACCGGGAAACAGCCCCGAGATAGCGCTGGGCACCAACCCGGCCCACCATCAGGTTGAGCGAGTTTCCGGGCGGGTCGATCTGCACATGCCCGGGCCGCACCAGCGCGTGGATCATCTGGCCGGGCGCCCGCTTGTGCGTGGGCGCCACCAGCCTTGCAAACCCGAGGTCGATCAGGTCCGTGGACAGCACCCGTCCCGGGAAAATCGTGGACAGCCCCACGAACTGGGCGACCGCTGTGCTGGCGGGCTGCTCGTAAATATCCTTGGGCGTTGAGAGCTGAAGCAGGCAGCCGTCTTTCAAAACTGCCACGCGGTCGGCCATGGCCAGGGCTTCCTCCTGGTCGTGCGTGACCAGCAGCGTGGTGGCATTGAAGCGTTTCTGGATTTCCCGAATCTGGTCTCTCAGATGCCCTCTGATGCTGGCATCCAGCGCGGCCAGCGGCTCGTCAAGCAACAGGGCCTGGGGGTCAATCGCCAAGGCCCGGGCCAATGCCACGCGCTGCTGTTGCCCGCCGGAAAGCTGTGACACTGCACGGTCGGCGAATGCCGACAGGCCCACTGCCTCCAGCAGGGCCCTGGCTTTGGCATGGCTCGGCTCCCTGGCCGTCTTTCTGAGTCGCAGCCCGTACGCGATGTTGTCCAGCACATTGAGGTGCGGGAACAGTGCGTAGTTCTGGAACACCATGCCGATATTGCGCTCATGCACCGGCTTGTTCACCAAGTCCTGGCCGTGCAGGGTGATGTGGCCGCTGTGGCCGCTTGTCAAACCGGAAACCAGCTTGAGCAAGGTGGATTTACCCGATCCACTGGGGCCGATCACGGCGATCAGCTCACCGGTGTTGACGGTAAACGACAAATCCTTGAGGCCCTGCCGGGTACCCGGGTAGTTGTAGCTGAGCTGGTTGAAGGTAAGACTCATTTTTTTCGTCCCAGGCTGGATGAGATAAGCGCGGACACACCGGCCAGCAGCAACAAAATGACGGTCGCCGCGCAGGCAAAACCGGTTGCGCCGTAGAACGCCTGAAGAAGAACCACGGGGTAGGTGCGAAACTTGAAACTGGTCAACAGGTTGGACAGGCCGAACTCGCCCACCGACAGGGCCGCCACCATGACCAGGCCGCTGAGCAGGCTGTGCCGCAGGTTGGGCAGAACAATGCCGGTGAACTGCGCCCAGGGCGAAGCACCCAGGGTTGCCGCGGCGTCTTCCAGACCCTGAAGCTGAAGATGCCGGAGATCCGTCAGCAAAGCATTCGTCAGATAGGGCAGCGTATAGATGGTGTGTGCCGCGATCAGCAGCGGCAGCGAACCCAGCCAGGGCATCCAGTCGGTATTGAAGACAATCAGGTAGCCGAAGCCCAGCGTGATGGTGGGAACCGCGACCGGCATGGAGCTCACCAGCCTGGCCGCCCAGCTGCCCGCGCGGCCCGCGCGGTGGTACAGGGAATAGGCCAGCGGCAAGGCAAGAAAAGCGTTGATCAGGCAGGCGCTGCACGCCACCGTGAGGCTGGTTGCAAAGGCTTTGCGAAATGAAGCATCCAGCCACAGGTCCTGGTACCAGCGCAGCGTCAGCCCGTTGGGCAACAGCGTGTTGGTCCAGCTGTTGCCGAAGCCGCCCAGCAGCAAAAGTGCGATAGGCAACAGCAGGTAGGCGCCATAGGCAATGCTGACGCCCCTGATCATAGAATTTCCCGAGGCTGAAGAACTGACATCATTTTCCAAACAGTTATCTTTGGGGATTTCTTTTTCCGATTTGTGCCGTGATACTACCGATGAACAAGCATTTTTCTGTTGACGATTCAGCATCAATAGTTGAATTTACAGAAAGTGTTTTTAATCACCTTGTCACAAAAACATGCCATGAAAAGACTCTGCCCCACCATCCATGAGCTGCTGGCGTTTGATGCCGTCGCACGGCACGAGAGCCTGACGCACGCTGCCGGCTCGCTGTGCATCACCGTGAGCGCGGTCAGCAAACAGCTCTCAAGCCTTGAAGAATTTGTAGGACGCCCGCTGCTGCAAAGAAACGGGCGCGGTGTAGCGCTGACGGGGCCGGGGCGGCTTTACTGGCAAAAGATTTCCGGCAGCCTGCGCGCCCTTGAAACGGCCACCTTCGAGATGCAGTCGGGAGATGGGGGAGCGGGCATACTGACGCTGGCAAGCGTGCCGACTTTTCTGACCAAGTGGCTCATTCCGCGCCTGCCGGATTTCCGTAAAAAATCGCCCAGCGTCACCTTGAGCTTCACCCAGCACCTGGGGCCCAACGAAGAGATGCCTTCCGGTGTCGACGCCGCCATACGCTACGGCCACGGCGAGTGGCCGGGGGTAGTCTCGGACTACCTTGCCGGCAAGGAGTTTGTATTGATTGCCGCGCCGGGCCTCATGGCGTCGGGGCGTCTTGGCGAGCCTGGCAATGTGCCGGAACACACCCTGCTTCATCACGAAGGCGCGCCCAGCGCCTGGCGGCAATGGGCCGCACACCATGGCGTGGCCGAATCCGTCGTACAGTCAGGTCCGCGCTTCGCCCAGTACTCGGCCGTCATCCAGGCCGTCGCCAGCGGCTTGGGAATTGGATTGGTGCCGCGCATTCTGGTGCTGGAAGAACTGGCCAAAGGATCGCTCGCCGTACCATGCGGCGACCCGGTCACCGTGGACCAGGGGCACTACCTCTGCTTCAGGGCCGACCGTATGGAGCTGCCTGTGCTCGCGGCTTTCCGCAACTGGATCGTCGCGCAAGCGCGGGGCTGAATTCACAGCCGCCCCTCCAACGCGGGAGCTGTCGTTTCACCCTGGCCCAGCCGGCAAATTTGCTCACTTTTTGATAGCTGATTTCGCCCACCCTGCTTGGGCTTAAGACACTTTTCATCTCCAAATAACAGCCAAACAACTCCCCTGCGAATCGGATAGCAGCGGTTTGCGGAGATTCACCCCACGACGCCCCTCATCTTTATATTTGGCAGCGCCCTGACTGGCCGGAGTGGCATTACGACCAGGCCTCCCTGGCCTCACTACTTGCCAGCGTGCACCGCGCGCAAGGCCATTTGCTCGGCCGCATGACCGACATCGGCTTGGCATTGCGTGACCAGGCCACCTTGCAGGTGCTGACGGAAGACGTACTCAAGACCAGCGAGATCGAAGGCGAACAACTCAACCCCGACGCCGTGCGCTCCTCCATCGCGCGCCGGTTGGGTGTGGACATTGGCGCACTGGCGCCTGCGGACCGGAATGTCGACGGCGTGGTGGACATGGTGCTGGACGCCACAAGCCAATATTCCGAACCGCTCACCCGCGAGCGCCTGTTTGGATGGCATGCGGCCTTGTTTCCGACAGGCTATAGCGGCTTGACGCGCCTGCACACCGGCGCATGGCGTGACGATGCCACGGGCCCCATGCAGCTGGTGTCTGGCCCGGCGGGCCGGCGGAAGGCGCATTACGAAGCCCCACCCGCGGACAGGCTCGAATCCGAGACCCTCCGCTTTTTGCAGTGGTTCAATGCCGACGCTGCGCCCACAGTAAGCGATCCGGTTCTCAAGGCGGGCCTGGCCCATCTGTGGTTGGTCACGCTGCACCCGTTTGACGACGGCAACGGCCGCATTTCACGCGCAGTGGGTGACATGGCCCTGGCCCGCGCGCAGCAGTCAGCGCAGCGCTTCTACAGCCTGTCGGCGCAAATTCAGCGTGAACGCAAAGACTACTACGACCTGCTGGAGCAGACTCAAAAAGGCACGATGGACGTCACGCCCTGGCTGGCCTGGTTCCTCGGCTGCCTGTTGCGCGCGATCGAGGGTGCGGAATTCACTCTCTCGGGCGTGTTGGGCCGCGCCAGGTTCTGGCAACGCTAGGCAGGAACGCCGATGAATGAAAGGCAAATCAAACTCGTCAACCGGCTGCTGGAAGGCTTGGAAGGCAAGTTGACGAGCAGCAAGTGGGCGGCCATCGCCAAGTGCTCGGCGGACACCGCCTTACGCGATATCAACGAGTTGGTGGCGAGCGGCGTGCTGCAGAGATCGGAGTCGGGTGGGCGCAGTACGAGTTATGAGTTGGTTGTGCCGATCCAGGTTTAACGGCAATTCGCCCGGCGTCAACTGCTCGGTGGAGCAATGTAAAAGGATTGATGGCCGCTTGCAAATTGCCAAGGCAGTGACCTTGCCCATGGCCCCTACACCACGAACAGCATGGCCGGGGATTCGAGGAACCTGCGCACAGCCTGCACAAACCCGGCGGCATCCACGCCGTCGACCACGCGATGGTCGAACGAGGACGACAGGTTCATCATTTGCCGCGCCACCACCGCGCCGTCGCGCAGCATCGGCCGTTCCACGATGCGGTTCACGCCGACGATGGCCACTTCCGGATGGTTGATCACCGGCGTCGAGGCAATGCCACCCAGCGCGCCCAGGCTGGTGAGGGTCAAGGTCGATCCCGTGAGCTCGTCGCGCGTGGCTTTGCCGGCGCGCGCGGCTTGCGCCAGGCGCGCCACTTCCGCGGCGCTGGACCAGAGATCGCGCGCCTCGGCATGGCGCAGCACCGGCACCAT
>CAZWDK010000113.1:0-7156 GCA_964633095.1 uncultured Polaromonas sp.
TCCAGCAGGTCTTCCACCGCCGGCAGCTCCTGCATCATGCGCGACAGGTCGGCGTCGGACTCCACCTCGCTGACCACCGCAGCAGCGCTAGACTCGCCCTCGGCATAGGCGGCGCTGATGCGCTGGGCCAGGGTTCCGGCGTCGGCGCGCTGCAACACCAGCGCCGGGTTGTGCGAGGCGTACTTGCGCATCACCTCGCCCAGCGCGCCGGCGTCGGGGCTGGCGTTGTGCCACAAGGTCAGTGCGCGCCCATCGTCTTCCAGCAACAGCGAGTGGCCGCGGGCAAAGGCGTAAGGCAGGAGGTAACGCATAAGGCTTTACTGGCCGGGGGCGGGGCTGGTGGCAGGCACGGCAGGCGGTGGTGAGGTTGGCGCAGCGGGCGGTGAGGTCGGCACGGCAGCCCCCTGGCGCAGCGGCGGCAGCACCGCGCCCTCGTTGACCGGCACCAGCGCGTTGGGCACTGGCTGGGCCTCCTTCTGGATGGCGCGCATCATGTCGTAGCGGTCCATCGACAGGCTGTCGCTGGTCGGCGCGTCGCGCACCACCATAGGCCGCAGAAACACCATCAGGTTGGATTTCTTGCGTCTGCGGGCCTCGCCCTTGAACAGGTTGCCAAACAGGGGAATATCCCCCAGACCCGGCACTTTTTCCTGGTTGCCCGAGTATTCATCCTGCAACAGCCCCCCCAGCACCACAATCGCACCATCGTCGACCAGCACCGACGACTCAATCGAGCGTTTGGTGGTGGTGGGGCCGTTGGTCGCGGATTCGGTGCCCGCTTTCACGGCCGAGGTTTCCTGGTAAATCACCATCTTGACTGTGCCGTTTTCGTTGATTTGCGGCCGCACCCGCAGGGTCAGGCCGACGTCCTTGCGCTCTATGGTCTGGAACGGGTTGACGGTGTTGGCGCTGCTGCCAGTATTGGTGAACTGCCCGGTCACAAAGGGCACGTTTTCGCCAATCACGATCTTCGCCTCCTCGTTGTCCAGCGTCAGCAAATTGGGGGTGGACAACACGTTGCCGTCGCCGTTGGACTCCAGAAAGCGCGCCAGAAAGCCCAGCACATACACGCCGTTGCCCTGCTTGGTCGCCACGCCGAAGTTGCCGCCCGTGGACGGCAACACCCCACCGGTGATGGCCTTCGTGGCCAGGGAGATGATGTTGGTGCCGCCTACGCTGAAATTGGTGCCCAGCAGGCCGATGTTGTTATCGCCATTTTTACCGATGGCGCCCTGCCACTGGATACCGAACTCGGCGGCCTTGTCGGCATTGACCTCAACGATCAGGCTTTCCACCAGCACTTGGGCGCGGCGTCCGTCGAGCTTGTCGATCACCGCGCGCAACTGGCGGTATTGCGGCTCGGGCGCCGTGATGATCAAGGAATTGGTGGCCGGGTCGGCCTGGATTTGCCCGCCGGTGGACGGCTGCTGCGAGCTGGCCAGACTGCTGCCGGCCGCCAAGCCAGGGGTCGCGGCAGTCGGCGGCGTGGCAATGCCGGCGCCGGGGCCGGCCGCAACGGGAGCGCCGCTACCGATGGCATTCGCCGCCAATGCGGCGCGCAAGGTTGCCGCCAGTTTGGTGGCATCGGCATTCTTCAGGTAGATCACGTAAATATTGCCGGCGGCCGCTTCCGCGCCCGCTCCGCCCAAGGCCGCCTGGTCCAGCCGTTCAACCAGCGTTCTGACCAGCGCCAGACGCGCCGGGTTGGCGGCGCGCAAAATCAGCGAGTTGCTACGCGGCTCGGCCAGCAGCGTGGTCCTGAAAGCCGCGTCGCCCTGGCCCGCCGCCCCGGCTGCGCCGCCCGAGTCGATCAGGCGCGTCACCAGCGGCGCCAGGTCGGTCGCGATGGCATGCTGCAGGCGAATGACTTCCACGCCCGTGGCGTTCGCCACATCGAGTGCGGCAATGATGGTGCCTATGCGCTGCAGGTTGTCGGCGTAATCGGTAATCACCAGTGAGTTGTTGCCCGGGTTCACGTTGATGGTGTTGTTGGGGCTGATCAGCGGACGCAGCACCGGCACCAGGTTGTTGGCGGTCTCATGGTTGAGCCGGAAAATCTGCGTCATGATCTGACCGCTCGCGGCCGGCACGGCGCGGGTGGACACGGTGCCGCTTTGCAGCTTGGCATCGGCCTCGGGCACTACGAGGTACAGCCCGGCGGACTCCACCAGGGCAAAGCCCTGCGTGCGCAACTGCACGGAAAACTGGCGCAAGGCCTGCGCCGGCGTCACGGGCGAGGTGGTGATCAGGGTCATCGTGCCCTTGACACGCGGATCCACCACCACATTGCGCCCGGTGATGACCGCCATTGTGCGCGCCACCGCATCGATTTCGGCATTGGAAAAATTCAACGTCACCGGACCACCCGGGCGCGCCGCCTCGTTGCCCGGGGCCGGATTGGCCCGCGAACCTTGTGCATGCGACAGGGTTGTAGCCCCCGTCAACAGGGCACAAACAGCTACCAAAAAAATAGCAAAACCAGGCTTGGCCGGGGTGCTGAGAGTCGCGGACAAAGGCATCGGTGTCTGGTGGTTTGTCATGTTTTTTAGCCCAAGGTAATGATGGAGCGCGCGCCAGTACGGCGCCCGATGATGTTGAGCAGGTTGGCCAGGGCGGCCTCGTGTTCGGGGCTGGCGCTGGCGACACCTTCAAAGCGCAGGTGCGAGCCGACCCAGCGGCCATGGCCACTTAACTGCAAGCTGCCATCCAGCGTGGCGAGTTCCAGTGTCGGCGTGGGGCCGCCCGTCAACGCCAGGCGGTAGCTGCCCATGGGCCTGAGTGTGGACAGGCGCGATGACAAAGCCTGGGCCGTGAGTTCGGCGCGCCCGGCCAGCACCAGCCGCCCCGCCAGCCATTCTGCGGACAAGCCTTGCGTCACCAGGCGCAGGTTGCCCTCGGCCTGCACGGTGTTCCAGGGGGTGCCCAGTCCGGCCAGCACGGCGGCCGGCCACTGCGAGACCCCGTCGGCCAGCTGCAGGCTTGCCCGGCCCCAGCGCTGCGCCAGCCGCCCCTGGAGCGGCAGGCTCATGCAGCAATCGGCGTTCACCCGCACCTTCAGGGCCAGCCAGCCCGGGCGCAGCTGCCAGTCCACATGCCCCGGCAAGACCGCGCTGTCGCGGCTGCCCGCGCCGCCCGTGAACAGCAAGCGGGCCGAACCGGTCCAGACCGTGCCGCGCGCCTCGATCAACTGAAGCTGCCCCGAGCTGGCCTTGTGCAACGCGGCCGCCAGCCAGCTCGCAGGCGCATACACCAGAAAGCCCAGGCTCAACCCGAGCAGCGCACCCAGGAACGCCCAGCGCCACGCCGGAACCACGGCTGGGCGGCGGGAAGGAGATTGGGGGCGCGGCATGGTGGACTTCAGGCGTCGCTGACTTACTGCGCCGGCAAACTCAGCACCAGCGTGCCATCCCAGGCGGCCGCCTCGGACGGGTTGCGCACCAGGCGGGCCTCGCTCGGGATGGCGCGCGCATTCATGCGGGCCTGCGCCAGCCATTCGGCCAGCGCGTCGGCAGGCGTGTTGCGCAGCGTGACGGTCGCGCGGTCGCCCACCACATTCAGCTGCACGGAGGAATCCAGGCCCTGCTTCACCGAAGCCTGGAGCGCGCGCAAGGCCTCGTCATGGCCTATCCTGGGCTGCGACTGCAGCGCCTGCGCCTGCGCCTGCAGGCTTTGCATCCGCCGCCACTGCCCATCCAGGCTGCGCTGCTGCGCGTCCGCCAGGCGCAATGTACGCAAGGCCGGGGCCATCAGCACCCACCAGAGCAAGGCCAGGCCCAGCAGCATGACGGCAACGCGAACCAGGGTCTGCTCGCGTGGCGCCAGGGTGCGCCACCAGGCCTGCAACGGGGTCAGCATGGCTGAAATTTTCATGGCGCCACCACTTCGTTGATGTCTTGTTTGACCAGCAGGGTATCGCCCTCCAGGCGCGCGCCATAGCCCATGCGCCTGAGCTGCCCCGACACACTGGCGGCTTCTCGTGCGTTCAACTGCAGGCCTTTGACGCGGGCCTCGCCGGCGGCAAACTCAATGCTGACGGCGGAACGGTCGGCCGGCAGGGCCGTGCCCAGCGCCGCCAGGATGGCTTCCAGATCACGGCCCGAAACGGCACCGATGGCCTGGCGCAAGGCCGCCACTTCGCGCTCCATTTGCAGCGGCGCATCCACCACCACCTTGACCTGAGGAAAAGTCTGCGTCAGCATGCCCTGCATCGCCGCACGTCGCGCCTGCAGCGCCGACTGCTCTTTCCAGGCCCAGGCATTCAGGCCGATCAGATTGCCCAGCAGCAGCAGCGCGGCCCCCCAGCGCGCGGGCCGCCAGCCTGGCGCCTGCAGCAATTCGCGGCCCACGCCCATCAGGCGCTTGAGCGTGCGGGCATGGCCCGAACTGGCGAGGTCAAACTGCGCCAGGTCCCAAGGCGTGCGGGCGGCGTCCAGCCAGCGCTGGGGGCGGGTCAGCAGGCTGACCTTGCGCTGCAAAAATTGCTCGGCCAGGGCGGCCACACCGGGTTCGGCCAGGACCTGGATATCTTGATCGGGGCTTGTCGCCGGGAGCAGTGCCAGCGCGGCGGCGGCCAGCGGGACACGCAACACGCCGCCCACAGCCTCGCCGGTCACCACCAGTTCCGGCCTGTCGGCCTCGCCCACGGCATGCAGTTGCAATGCGCCTGTTTCGGGCGCAAATTCCGGCACGATACGGGTGACCGGGCGTTGCGCCGCCTCCAGCATTTGCAGGTGTCCGTGCAGCCAGGCCTTGTCACAGGCCGCCACCCAAACCCGGCCGCCGGCCGTGGCGCCCGGCGCCAATGCCAGATGGAGCTGCGCCGACTCATCGAGCAGCCGGTCTTCCAGCAAGCCCTCCAGAATGGGCCGCAGCCGCGGTGAACCAGCGCCCACACCCTTGGGCAATTCGACGCTATGCCACGACAGCAAGGCCACGGGCACGACAGCCACCACCTCGCCACCGCGTTGCGCCACAGGCAGCAGCGCCAAGGGTGCACTGGCATGGTCCGCGAGCGTGCGCCCGTCGGACGTGAGCGCATAGTCGTAAGCCGGCGTTGCGCCAGGCATGGTCGGAGGCAAAAAAATGATCAATGTGCTCATGGACGGGTTCTTGAGTCATTGTAGGTTAGCGTTTTTGAGCGCCTGTTGACATCAAGCCTAACCCCAATCCCAGGGTGTGTCATCAACTCAGCGGGCAAGCGTTGAATTAATGACACACCCTGGGCACGATCGATGCGGCCTTGGTCTCTTGTCAAGGTCGGGCCACGGCGACAGGCCAGTCGGTGACAACGCCGCGGTCGCGCCAGAGCGTGCGCACCGCCAGGCCGTCGCGCTGCAGCACCGAACGCTCCTGAACCACCACCTGGTCCAGCCGCAAACGGCCGCGCACCTCGAAATACCTGGAGGCCACCGAATGCTGCCCATCCACAAACCGGCCGACCCGGCCGCCAAGCTGCTGGTTCGCATCGGCCAGCGTGCGAAAGTGGCTGCGTTGACGCGCGGCCACCAGTTTTTGCGCGTCGGCCATGTCCAGACCCGGCGTGCTGGCATAAATCACCTCGGCGCTGGCGGTATTGAGATTGACGGGCGTGCGCGCGGGCAGCAGCGTGATGTGGGGGCTCAACACGGCTAGCACTTCAGGAGGCAGCCCCAGCCAAACCAGTTGATCCACCCGCTGCGGCATCAAAGGGGTCAATGATGTGTCGGCCGGGCTGGCGGCGCCCCGGCTTGCCGCTTGCGAGGCCTGCAGCAACTGCCTTGCCATGGCATCCAGGGGCTGCGGCGGCAAACCCAGCAACTCAAACAGGCGGCGAAAGATGATCAGGGCCGGTTCGGAAACCGTGCCGCCATCTATCAGGTTGGTGACGTTGAGCCGCGCCTGCAGGTCACTCACCTGACCCGACAAAAAAGCATCGCGCTCGGTGTCGCTCGCGGTATTTCCGGCACTTTTGTCCACCGCCAAAAAACTGGACAGCCGCGCTTCGTTCAGCGGAACGGCCCAGGGCTCGCCCAGATGGTCGACGCCGCCGGCACGGGCATCCTCGCGCAAAATCAAACGTGACCAGTCCAGCGCCCCTGTCAGCATCCAGGCCGACTGCACCCGGGCGCGCTCGGCCGCCTCCACCTCCACGCTGCGCCACTGCTGCCACAACGCCGCCGCAGCAAGGGTGGCCACCAAGGTCACGGTGAGCATGGCAGCCAACAGCGCCGCGCCCGCTTGTTGGCCAGCGCGAGGGGCATCGACCGCCACGAAAGGCCTGCCAATTTTCCGACAGGCCGCCCCCAGGAAAATTCGCCCCCCTGGGGGGCAGCGAAGCACACGCAGTGGCGAGCGTGGGGACAACATCTTGATCACCGGTCACCTCCCAGCGTGGGCCGCACCCAGTCCAGTGTGAGCTTGCCACTGATCGCCTGACCAGGCGGCAAGGTCAGCATCAGCCGCACGCCATCGGGAACGGGCGAACTGCCGACCGCCACCGCCGCGGCCACCGTGGCGGCCTCGGGGCTGCCGTTGCTGCTCGACAGGGGATTGGTCCAGGCGTCGCTTCTGAAATAGAAGATCTGCCACTCGGCCAGTGGCGCAATCGCCACTTCGCGCTTTTTTTCCTCGTCGCCAGGGTTTTGCGCCCACAGAGCGGCCTCGTTCCAGGCCTCGTTCCAGCCAGCCAGCGTGCGCAGCACCGGTGACTGCCAACGCAGCCACTGACCGCCCTGCGCCTCCATGCGGCGCGTCCAGGCCACCACCAGCAAGCCATCGCCGGCTGCCGCCGTGCGCCGCGTCAGGCGCAGCACACGCCCATCCCAGTCCAGGCTGTTGACGTTGGGGGTCTGGGTCATGGCATCGAGATCGACCTTCCACTGTGCCAGCCCGGCCTGCAGGGTCAGCACTTCATCGGCGCGCTGGCCGGTCTGCGCCTGCGCGCGCACCATGCCGTCCAGGCCGCGCCAGCTGAGAACGGCCAGCAGCGCCATGACGGTGACGGCCACGAGCAGCTCGATCAGCGTGAAGCCGCGGTGGCGAATGTGCGGGCCACCCCGAACAAGCTCAGCCCCCATGAGGGGCCGCACGTGGCAAGAAGTGAAAAGCGTAGAGGCCATGCGTTTCGGCGCAGGGCCGCCCCAAGCCGAAACAGCCCCCTCGGGGGGCAGCGCAGTAC
>CAZWDK010000113.1:7256-9800 GCA_964633095.1 uncultured Polaromonas sp.
GCGACAAGCGTGGGGGCCATATCAGTACTGCGTCACAACCGTGGACAACTGCAGCACCGGCGTGTTGCCATCGCTCACCCGGGCGTCCACGCGCCGGAACTGGGGGTTGGGTGTGGGCCGCACCGTCAGCGACACCTGCAAACTGCGTCCAGCCTGCTCGCAGACGGCTGTACTGTCGCCGACGCCAGGCATCTGCCGCGACAGGCGAACCTTGATCAGCTCGTTTTCAGCGCACAAATGGGCCAGCAGCACGTCGGACTGGCGCATGGCGTTGTTGGTCAGGGCCGCCATCGCCTGCAAGCCGGCCATCAGGGCAATCGCCACAATGCCCAGCGCCACCAGCACCTCTATCAGGGTGAAGCCCGACACCGAACGGAGGCCGGGCTTCACGGTGACTCCAGCGCCTGCACCGCGAAAGGCCGCAAACCATCCGTGGCCACGCGCAGGGCGCGATGGGGCGGGTTGATGCTGACGAGTTCCACCGCCTGCGGGCCAATGATGGGCTCCGGGCCCAACTGCACGTTGCTGTTTCCGCGGACCGCCGTGCCTTCGGCCAGCCACCGACCGGGCAAGGCCTCGGCAGGAAGCCCCTCAAAACGAAACCCCTCAGCGGTCGTGTGCCAGTACACGGGCGCGCCGCTGGCGCGCGACTGCGCCCGGGCCGACTCAAACAGGACGGCCAGGCGCTGGGCCTCGCGTTCCAGCGCGGTCTGGGAATTGTCACGCATCGCAAAACTGACACCCGCCGTCGCCATGGCGATGATGGCCACCACCACCAGCAACTCCAGCAAGGTAAAGCCCCGGCTTCGAAGGCCGGGAAACGGCGTTCTTCGATCGCTCAGGGCAAACGCAGACATGGAAGATGTGAGGCCAACATTTTCGACGGGCCTCCCCTAGAAAAATACGCCCCCTCAGGGGACAGTGAGTGACATGCAGTAAACGAGCGTGGGGGCGACATCACTGCCAGCTGCCAATATCCGCATTCTTGCCCTCACCCCCGGGCTGGCCGTCGGCGCCAAAAGACATCACATCGATCTCGCCCTTCACGCCGGGATTGAGGTACTGGTAGGGACGGCCCCAGGGGTCGTTCGGCAGTTTGTCCAGGTAGGGCTTCCAGTTGGCCGGAATAGGACCGCTGGTGGGTTTGGCGATCAGCGCCTGCAGGCCTTGTTCGGCGGTCGGGAAGCGCTGATTGTCCAATTTGTAAAGCTTCAAGGCTTGCATCAGGTTGTTCACATCGGTGCGCGCGGCCATCACGCGCGCGTCGTCGGCCCGCTCCAGCACATTGGGCACGATCAACGCGGCCAGCACGCCAATGATGACCAGCACCACCATGAGCTCGATCAGGGTAAAACCGGCTTGCCAGCCGCGGCGTGCGAAAAGTTTGAAAGTGGTCATGAAGGGCTGGTTTTGCGGTGTTTACATCCATCATAATCCGTGAATGGTTACAGTTTCTCAAAATCGATGGGTCATGCCAAGCACCACCCTGTTGGTGTGGGCGCTGGCTGCGGGCAGCCTGATGTACTGGGGCCTGCGACTGTCCGCGAGATCCGGTGTGGCAGCAAGCCCGTCTGCGGCAACAGCCCCGGCGGCCATTGACCCACAGATCGTGGCCCGCGTGCTGGGCGCCAGGGCTGCGGTCGCGGCGCCGCAGGCCAGCATGGCCAGCCGCTTTGCGCTTCAGGGCGTGGTGGCGGGCTCGCCCGGCGGCGGGGCCGCGCTGATTGCCGTGGACGGCAATCCGGCCCGGCCGTTTCGGGTCGGCAGCAGCATCGAGGAAGGCCTGATCCTGCAGTCTGTTGCGGCGCGCCAGGTCACGCTGGCCGCCACGCCAAATGGCCCAGCGCTCGTCACGCTGGACATGCCCCAGCTCAACAAATAATTGCCATGACCGGGGGCGGCGCCGGAATCAGGTTTTTTCCAGCAGCTGGTTGACGCGCCGCACGTAAGCCGCCGGATCTTCCGGCATGCCGCCTTCGGCCAGCAAGGCCTGGTCGAACAGGATATGGGCCAGGTCGTCAAAATTCCCGGCCGCGGTACTGGCCTCCAGCTTTTTGACCAGCGGGTGCTGGGCGTTCACTTCCAGGATAGGCTTGACCTCCGGCACGGCCTGTCCGGCCTGCTTGAGCATGCGGGCCAGCTGGGTCGACATGTCGCCGTCCTGCACCACCAGGCAGGCCGGTGAATCGACCAGCCGGGTCGTGGCGCGAACATCCTTGGCCTTGTCCTTGAGCACCTCCTTGAGTTTGTCGAGCACCGGCTTGAACCGGGTCTGTGCCTCTTCGGCGGCTTTTTTCTCTTCCTCGTCCTGCAGCTTGCCCAGATCGACCGCCCCCTTGGCGACGGACTGCAGCGGCGTGCCGTCAAAGTCGTGCAGGTAGTTCAGAGCCCATTCGTCGACGCGGTCGGCCATCAGCAGCACTTCGATGCCCTTCTTGCGGAAGATCTCCAACTGCGGGCTGTTTTTGGCGGCAGCCAGGGTATCGGCCGTGATGTAGTAAATCGCGTCCTGGCCCTCCTTCATGCGCGCCTTGTAATCGGCAA
>CAZWDK010000114.1:0-9790 GCA_964633095.1 uncultured Polaromonas sp.
GCTCCAGCCGGGCGATCACCTCGGGCGCGATCGCCCGGCAGACCAGAAGAGAGGGTTTGCTCATGTCTTGGACCTACTGCTTCAGGCCGAGCTTGTTGATCAGGCCTTTGTAAAAGGCATGATCCTTGGCCATGACGGCGCCAAAGGCCTCGCCATCGGCATAGGCATAACCCATGTTCTGGCGGTCCAGCGCGTCGCGCAGGCCTTGTTCGGTCGCAATCTTGGCGGTCGCCGCGCGCAGCACGTTGACGATCTCGGGCGGCGTGCCCTTGGTCACGGCCAGGCCGCGCCAGGTGCCGATGGAAATGTCGATGTTGCGCTCCTTGAGCGTAGGCACTTTCTCGAAGCCCTTGATGCGCTGCTCGGACATCACCGCCAGCGTCTTCAGCTTGCCGGTCGAGGTGTAGGCATAGACCTCCGCCGCGCTGACCGTGATGGCCTCGATATGCCCACCCAGCAGCGCCAGCGCTGCCGGGGCCGCGCCGCTGAACGGGATGTGGTTGAACTTCACGCCGGTCTTGTCCTCCACGGCCGCCGCGGCCAGATGCCAGGTCGAGCCGTTGCCGCCATTGCCCACGCGAAGGTCGCCCTTTTTCGCGGCCGCAAGAAACTCCTCGACCGTGTTCCAGGGCGCATCGGCGCGCACCGTGATGGCCGCGGGATCGTAGTTCAGGCGGGCGATGGGGATGAAGTCCTCATAGGTGATTTTGGTCAGGCCCATGTTGGGCTGGGTCATCAGGTCGGTCGCCAGCAGGGCCACCTTGTAGCCCTCAGGCTTGCTGTTGATGACATCGGCCCAGCCTATGGCGCCACTGGCGCCGGGCTTGTTGACGACGACCAGGTTCTGCGGCAGGTGCTTGGTCGCCGCCTGCGCAAAGGCCCGGCCCAGCACATCGGTGCCGCCGCCGGCCGGGTAGGGAACGACCAGTTCAACCGGCCGGCTGGGATAGGCGGCCTGGGCCAGCACGGCGGATGGCAGGGCCAGGGCGCACAGCAGTCCAGCCAGGATGCGGGTAGCAAACGTCTTCATGGATGTCTCTCTTTGTAGTTGTGATGATTCGAAGGCGCGTGAAGCTCAGGCCCAGGCGGGGCCGTTCGGGAACTCGAACTGCTTGAGCGTCTCCGCGTGCATCTCGATGCTGTAGCCGGGGCGCTGGGGCGGCATGTAGCGGCCCTTGCGGATCACCACCGGGTCAAGGAAATGCTCGTGCAGGTGGTCCACATATTCCAGCACGCGGTTTTCCAGCGAGGCGGACACCGCGATGTAGTCAAACAGCGAAATGTTCTGCACATACTCGCACAGGCCCACGCCGCCGGCATGCGGGCAGACCGGCACGCCGAACTTGGCGGCCATCAGCAGCACCACCAGTACCTCGTTCAGGCCGCCGAGGCGGGCCGCGTCGACCTGGCAAAAGTCGATGGCCTTGGCCTGCAGCAGCTGCTTGAACATCACGCGGTTGTGGCAATGCTCGCCGGTGGCCATGCCGATGGGCGCAATGCGCTGGCGGATGCTGGCATGCCCCAGGATGTCGTCAGGGCTGGTCGGCTCTTCGATCCACCAGGGTTCAAAGGCGGCCAGGCGGCGCATGTTGACCACGGCCTCGTCCACTTCCCAGACCTGGTTGGCGTCCATCATGAGCTTGCGGTCCCAGCCGATCTCTTCGCGCAGGATGGTCGCGCGGCGGATGTCTTCCTCGATGCTTCCGCCGACCTTTTGCTTGAAGTGGGTCCAGCCTTCGGCCACGCCTTCGCGGGCCAGCCGGCGCATCTTCTCCTCGGAATAGCCGAGCCAGCCGGCCGAGGTGGTGTAGCCGGGGTAGCCCTGCTCCAGCATTTCCTGCTCGCGCGCGACCTTGCCGGGGGCGTTGCGGCGCAGGATGGCCAGCGCCTCTTCGGGCGTCAGCGCGTCCGTCACAAAGCGGAAATCCAGGCAGCGCACCAGTTCTTCGGGACTCATGTCGGCCAGCAGCTTCCAGACCGGCTTGCCTTCGGACTTGGCCCACAGGTCCCACACCGCGTTGACGATGGCCGCCGTGGCCAGGTGGATCACGCCCTTGTCCGGGCCCAGCCAGCGCAGCTGGCTGTCGCCCGTGGTGATGTTGCGCCAGAACCCACCCATGTCGCCGCTGATCTCCTCCAGCGTGCGGCCGACCACAAACGAAGCCAGCGACTTCACCGCCGCCACGCAGATTTCATTGCCGCGGCCGATCGTGAAGGTCAGCCCATGGCCTTCCAGCGCCGAGGGGGCGTCGGTGTGCAGCACCACGTAGGTGGCGGAATAGTCGGGCGCCGTGTTCATGGCGTCCGAGCCGTCGAGCGAGCGCGAGGTGGGGAAACGGATGTCGCGAACCGAGAGATGGGTAATGGTGGTCGGCACTGTGGTCTTTCAAAGAGGGGAAAGATAGCGAAGCTTATGCGTATTGGCGATACCGATCCAATCGTCATTTGATATATTTCGATACTCATTTTGGGATCACTCATGGACGATGCCATGGCCACAGCCGCCCCGCCCGCCAACCTCTTTCGCCGGCTGCGCATCAAGAGTCGGCAGGTCATGCTGCTGGACGCCCTCGATGAACACCGCAACCTGCGGCGCGCGGCGGCGGCCATACACACCACCCAGCCCGCCGCCACGGCGCTGCTGCAGCAGCTTGAAGAAGGGCTGGGCGTGGCGCTGTTCGAGCGCCATGCGCGCGGCATGGAGCCGACGGTCTACGGCGAGGTGATGATCCGCTACGCGCGCGGCGTGCTGCATGACTTTGAGCACGCGGGCGGCGAGATGGCGGCACTGGCCGCCGGCGCGGCGGGCCTGGTGCGCATCGGCAGCGTGATGGGCGCGATGCCCACCCTCCTCACGCACGGGCTGGGCCGCTTCAAGACCGCCAACCCGCGCGTGCGGGTGACGGTGCAGGTGGACACCAGCGACCTGCTGATGCCGGGGCTGCTGCGCGGCGACCTCGATGTCGTGCTCGGCCGTCTGCCGGACCAGTTCTACGACGAAGACCTGGAGATCGAGCTGCTCGAAGGCGAGCCCATGAGCGTGGTGGCGCGGCCCGGCCATCCGCTGTTCGACCTGCCGGAGGTCACCATGGGCGACCTGGTGGGGCAGACCTGGATCCTGCATCCCTCGGGCAGCCCGATGCGCAGGCGCGTCGAGCAGGCCCTGCAGGAGGCCAGTCTGGCGGCGCCGCCGGACATCCTGGAAACCGCATCGATCCTGGCGACCACCTCCTTGCTGGAAGGCACCGACATGATCTCGGTGGTGCCGCTGGATGTGGCACAGCATTATGCGAACTACGGGATGATCGCCATCGTGCCGGTGGAGCTGCCCATCTCCATGGCCAAGCTGGGCATCATCACGCGCAAGAAGAAGGATCGGTCACCCGCGGTGCGCGCCTTCCTGCGCACCTTGCACGACAGCATTCTGGAAAACCGGATCGCACATTAGCGGCGCCGGGGCGATGGCGCCGCCGAACCGCCTGATGCGGGTCACGATTCGGTCGGACCGCGCCTGCGCGCCCTGTCAGGCCGCGTCCGGTTGCGTGGCCAGTGCGGCGCGGCGGAAGGCGTCGATCTCGCCGCATGCGGTGTCGACCGCGCCTATCAGTGGCCAGCGATCCAGGTCCACCCTGAAGCGGCGGGCGCTCTCGACCTGCGGGACGAGGTAGACGTCGGCCAGCGTCGGTGCATCGCCGAAGCAGAAGTCGCCGCGTTGCGAGTCCGCGGCCAGCAGCGCTTCGATGGCATCGAAGCCGGCGGTGATCCAGGTGGCGCACCAGCGGTTCACCGCCGCCTCGTCGGCGCGGAAGTCATGGCGCAGCGCTTCGAGGATGCGCCGGTTGTTCACCGGATGGATGTCGCAGCCGACGATGGCGGCCAGTGCGCGCACCTGCGCCCGTTGCCACGGATCGGCAGGCAGCAGCGCCGGCGTGGGATGGCGCTCCTCCAGCCATTCGATGATGGCCGGCGACTGGATCAGCACGCGGGCGCGGCCATCGCCTTCCGTGGCGTCGAGCGTGAGTGCCGGCACCAGCCCTTGTGGATGGAGGGTCTTGTAGCCGGCGCCCAGATGCTGCTCGGCGCGCAGGTCCACCGCCTCGTAGTCGCAGGGCAGACCTTTCAGGTTGAGGGCGATGCGCAGCCGGTGCGAGGTGCCGCTGCGGAAGAAGTTGTAGAGCCTCATGGGGGATGTCCTTCGCGCGCGGCGGCCAGCGTCGCGCGCAGGGGTGGGTCGGGCCGCTTTTGGGGCGTTTTGGCACCGGCTTCAGGTCGTCGTCGGCGCCGGCGCGATGCCAGTCTTGCGGTGCTCCAACTGGGCGCGGGCCATCGGCACCAGCAGGGTCAACAGCATGCCCAGCAGCGCGAGGCCGGTGAGGATGTAGAAGATCGAGTCAAGCGCAAAACCGCTGCCGATCAGGAAGCCACCCAGAAGCGGGCCGCCCACGCCACCCAGCCGGCCGAACCCGGCGCACCAGGCCACGCCCGCGCCGCGCACGTTGGTGCGGTAGTAATTGGCGACGAATCCGTAGATCAGCGTCTGCGTGCCGCTCGTTCCCAGGCCGACGACGGCGACGGCGGCCAGCCGCAGGGCGAGCGGAAGATCAAGCGTCAGCACCGCAATGGCCAGCGCGCCGATCAGGAAGCTCACGGCCACGACCAGCTTCGGGCCGAACCGATCCGCCACACCCGAACCGACCAATGCGCCGATCACCGCGCCGCCGTTGAGCACGAGCAGGAAGGACAGCGAGCCCTTGGCATTGAAGCCCGCGCGCAGCATCAGCTCGGGCAGCCAGGTGTTGAGCGAATACACCAGCAGCAGGCCGGTCGCGCTCATCAGCCCGAGGACGAGGGTGGGCACCAGGTAGCCCGAACCGAAGAGCCCGGCAAACCCGGCCTTGCCTTCAGTGGAGGGCCTGGTTTGCACGGCGGCGACCGGCGCAGCTTCGGGAATCTCGACACCGGTGCGCAGCGAGAGTGTCCGGGCTTCGTCCATCCGGCCGCGCGCGGCGAGCCACGCCACCGACTCCGGCATCTTGAAGTACGCGAGCGGCAACAGCGTGATCAGCGGCAGCGCGCCGATAAGGAACATGCCGCGCCAGCCGATGACGGGCAGCAGCAGCATCGCCAGGCCGGCGGCCAGCAGGCTGCCCAGCGGCACGCCCGAGTACGTGATCGCGTTGCACAGGTTCTTCTTGCCCTTGGGGGCGTACTCCGCCACGAGTGCGCCGGTGGTGGCCACCAGCGCGCCGACCCCGAGGCCGGTGATGAAGCGCATGAACCCGAACATCGTCGTGCTCGTGGACAGCGCGGAGATGCCCATGCCGATGGAGAACCAGGCATAGGAGAACACCATCACCTTACGACGGCCGAGGATGTCGCCGACGCTGCCGGCAAGCAACGCACCAACCAGCACGCCGACGAGCGCGTAGCTGCCCAGCGCGCCGGCGATCGCGGGCGTGACGTCGCCGATCTGGGACGGGTCGCGCAGAAAGGTCGAGACGACCGTTCCGTACACGACCAGGTCGTAGCCGTCGAAAATCAATCCGACCGTCGCCAACGCGATGACCCAGATCACCGTCCGAAGGCGGCGCGCGTCATCCGTTGCAGTTGTGTGTTGTGTCATGGCTTGTCTCCGCGTTGAGAAGTTGTCTTGGGTAGCCCGTCCAGCGCGCTTTACTCGGCTGGGCCGACGGTCAGCGCGATCTCGCCCACGCCTTCGACGTGGCCCGTGATGCGGTCGCCCGGGACCACGGCGCCCACACCCTCGGGCGTGCCCGTGTAGATCAGGTCGCCCGGCTGCAGGTGGTAGAACTGCGAGAGGTCGGCGATGATCTCGCGGACGTTCCAGATCAGCTTGTCCAGGTCGGACTGCTGCCTGGTGTCACCGTTGACGGCCAACGCGATGGCGCCCTTGTCGATGATCACGCCGGGCATGGCCACCACCTCGGAGCAGATGGACGACTCCTCCACGTCCTTGCCCAAGTCCCAGGGCCGGCCCTTGTCGCGCGCCACCAGCTGCAGGTCGCGCCGCGTCATGTCCAGGCCGCTGGCGTAGCCGTAGATAACTTCGTGCGCGCGTTCGGCCGGCACACGGAAGCCCGGCTTGCCGATCACGACCACGAGTTCCATCTCGAAGTGGTAGTTCGAGCTGCCGGGCGGGTAGGCCACGGTGGCGCCGCTGGGAACCAGCGTCTGCGGCGACTTGGTGAAGTAGAACGGCCGCTCGACCGACTTGTCGACAGGGCGGCCCATCTCGATCGCGTGCGCATGGTAGTTGCGGCCGACGCAGAAGATGCGGTTGATCGGCAGGCGTTCGGCCCGGCCGCGCACGGGCAGGGATTGAACGGCGGGTGGGTTCCAGAGGTAGGTGGTCATGGTGTGAGTCTCATTGATGGGGTTTGGTCTCCCTCCCCCATTGGGGGAGGGTAGGGTGGGGGCTGCGGGCGCGATCAGCTCCGCGTCTCATAGACGCCGAGCTTGCGGTGCAGCGGCGACTCGTCGGCGATGAAGACGAACGAGGGCCGGTCGGCCTTCAGGTTGCGCAGCGTGACGGCCTCGTAGCCCGGCGCGCAGCAGGTGTCGCCCTCAGCCAGCGTGAAGCGGCTGTCGACGATGGCGGCCTCCACGCTGCCCTCGATCAGGTGGAACACCTGGGCCGGCGAGCGCGCCGGCAGGCGCAGCGTCTGGTCCGGTCGCAGCATCAACGCGTAGAAGCCCAGGATGTTCTCGGCGTCCTCGCCGGTCTCGGGGTTCACGTAGGTGATCTGCACGGCTTCCAGGTCGGGCTGGTCGGCGGCGAGCGCCTCGAGCGCGGCGCTCGCATCGGCCCACGGGTAGCGCAGCATGGGGTAGCGCTTGCCGCCACGGCCGAACACCGGTGTGGGCACCATGCCGCCGCGCGTGTAGGCGCGGCCGCGATGTCCGGGGGTCACGGCCTGGCGGCCGCCGTCGACGTGGTAGCTGGCTTCCATGTAGTAGACCAGCGGCAGGTCCAGCACGTCCAGCCAGACGACGGGCTGGTCGCCGTCGTGGCCATGCTCGTGCCACAGGCCGGTGGGTGTGAGGATCAGGTCGCCGCGCACCATGGGGCACTTCTCGCCGTCCACCGTGCTCCAGGCACCCTCGCCCTCGACGACCATGCGCACGGCGTTGGGCGTGTGGCGGTGGCTGGGCGCCCACTCGCCGGGCAGCAGCAACTGCATGCCCAGGTAGATGGCCGAGCTGGCCTGCATCTTCTCGAGGCCGTGGCCCGGGTTGGCCAGCACCAGCACGCGGCGCTCGGCCTTCTCGATGGGCGTCAGCTCGCCGGCCTTGAGCAGCAGCGGCTTGAGCGCGCGGTAGGGCCAGTGCGTGGGCCGGGTCTGGCGCGTGGGCACCTTGGGCGGCAGCACGCCGCGCAGGCTGGGCCACAGCGGCACCAGGTTCTGCGCCGTCAGTTCGTCGCGGTAGTCCTGGGGAAGGTCTTCCAGGCGTCCGAGTTCATGCATGAGCTTCTCCCTGTTCAGGCTGCAAGGCAGTTCTCGACACGCCAGCCATACAGCCATTCCATCGCGTCGTAGAAGCGCTCGGGCGTGCGGCCCTTCCACAGCTCGTTGCGGACCAGGCGCTCCACGCCCTTGGCGTGGAAGATGCGGCCCATCTCGCGCGCCGACAGCACGATGCGCGCGGTGCGTGCCACGCGCGAGCGCTGGTACAGCTCGAACGCACGCCCGAAATCGTTGTCGTGCACGCGCAGCGCCTCGCCGAGCGTGACGGCGTCTTCCATGGCCATGCAGGCGCCTTGCGCCAGGTACTGCAGCGTCGGGTGCGCCGCGTCGCCCAGCAGCGTGGCGCGGCCGAAGGTCCACTGCCCGATCGGCTCGCGGTCGGCGGTGGCCCAGCGCTTCCAGTCCTTGGGCAGGTCGATCAGCTGCCGCGCGCGCGGGCAAATGCCTTCAAAGTAACCCTGCACCTCTTCGCGGCTGCCTTCGCGCACGCTCCACTCCTCCTTCTCGCGGCTGTGGAAGGTCACGACCACGTTGTACTGCTCGCCGCCGCGCAGCGGGTAGTGCACCAGATGGCAGTTCGGGCCAACCCAGATGCTGGCGGCGTTCCACTGCAGGTCGGCGGGGAAATCCTTTCGGTCGACCACCGCGCGATACACCACGTGGCCCGACACGCGCGCCTCATCCCCAACGTATTGCCGGCGCACCGCCGACTTGACACCGTCGGCGCCGATCAGCGCGATGCCGCGGTGCCGGCCGCCCCGGGCGTCGAACACGGTGACGCCGGTGTCGTCCTGCTCCACGCGCTGCACCTGCGTCGACGTCGCGATCTCGATGCGGCCGGTGGCTTGCGCGCCTTCGAGCAGCGAGCCGTGCACGTCGGCGCGATGGATCACCGCGTACGGGTTGCCGAAGCGCTCGCGAAAGGCCGTGCCGGTGGGGATGCGGCCCACCAGGGACTCGTCGAGCGCATCGTGCATCACCATCTCGTCGGTGTAGACGGCCCGGCCGCGGGCGATCTCGCCGATGCCCAGGGCGTCGAACGCGGCGAACGCGTTGGGCCCGAGCTGGATGCCGGCGCCGATCTCGCCCAGTTGGGGCGCCTGCTCGAACACCTTGACCGCAAAGCCCTGGCGCACCAGCGCAAGCGCGGCCGCCAGACCGCCAATGCCACCGCCTGCCACGAGCACCGGTGACGCATTCCTGAATGTCTCTGCCATGTATGTCTCCATTCGTCCTTCGACGGTGCCAACTATCGGCGACCTCAACTATTGCGTCAAAGCACATTACCGAATACTCTGAATATCGTTTTTATATAATTGGACATGGCCAAACTCGATCTCGATTGGCTCGGCGTGTTCGTCGAGGTCTACAAGACGCAAAGCGTCTCGCGCGCGGCGCAGCGGCTGGGCATGGAGCAGGCAAGCGCCAGCATCGCGCTCAACAAGCTGCGCCACCACTTCGACGACCGCCTGTTCAGCCGGACCTCGCGGGGCATGGAGCCCACGCCGAAGGCGCAGCGCATCTACCCGCAACTGCAGGAGGCGCTGCTGTGCATCGAAAAGGCGCGCGGCACGCCCGAGGTTTTCTCGCCGCGCGATGCCGTGCGCGAATTCCATATCTGCATGACCGACATCAGCGAGATCGTGCTGCTGCCGCGGCTGCTCAGCCACCTGCAGCAAACGGCACCGGGCCTGGCCGTCGAAGTGGACAAGATCTCCCCTGAAAGCAAGCGTGGGCTGGAGTCCGGGGACATCGACCTGGCCATCGGGTTCACGCCCGACCTGGAAGCGGGCTTCTATCAGCAAGCGCTGTTTGCACAGAATTTCGTCTGCCTGGCGTCGGCCGAACATCCCCGTGTCCGCTCAAAACTCAGCCGGCGCGCGTTCTCGGCGGAGGGCCACATCGCGGTCGTGGCGACCGGCACGGGACACTCGATCGTCGACAAGGTGCTGGCCAGGCACAAGACCGAGCGCCGGGTCGTGCTGCGCGTGCCCAGCTTCCTGGGCGTCGCACGCATCGTCGCGCAGACCGAGCTGCTGGTCATCGTGCCCAGGCTGCTCGGCCGCACGCTGGCATTGCAGGAGCGTGTGCAGGTCCTCGAATCGCCGGTGCCCCTTCCTGCCTACAAGGTCAAGCAGCACTGGCATGAGCGGTTCAACACCGATGCGGGAAACATGTGGCTGCGGCAGACGATGGCGGAGCTGTTCTCGGGCTATGGCCTGGACGCGTGATCGTCATGCCAGCGCGCTGCACGACATGCTCAGAGTGCTGGAGAGCACGAAACGCCTGCACGGCGATGAAGC
>CAZWDK010000115.1:0-9698 GCA_964633095.1 uncultured Polaromonas sp.
GCTGGCTACTCGTCCGAGGACCTTGTCGGTCGCGTCAATCACAAACCACTCGTGCGTCACGTCAGCGGGTTTTGCGCTGAAGGTTTTCATGAGTTTCTCTTAACTATTAAGGGTTTGCCGGGTTCTTTTCCACGGTCGGTGTTCTTCTGTTGAGAACCTCTTAGGTGGGAGTTTGCCGGCGGCCTCGCAATGAACCGAAACGGGTTTGCAAGGCCTGCAGCAATTCTGCCGCGGAACCACAAATTCGCTGCAGAACCTTGGATTATATGAAAAATCAAGGGCTTACGTCAATGCCGCAGCGCATTTCGCCGGCAAGCGGGTAGGATAGACCCATGTTTTCCTACCGCCACGCCTTCCATGCCGGCAACCATGCCGACGTGCTCAAGCACACCACGCTGATCGCGTTGATGAAGTATTTGACCCAGAAAGACACGGCGCTGACCGTGATCGACACCCATGCGGGTGCGGGACTGTACCGGCTCGACGGCGATTACACCGAAACCAGCGGCGAAGCCCGGGACGGTGTCTTCAGACTTTTTTCCGCATCAAACAAGCCTCAAGCCCAGGCTGAACAAGCGCCAGCAGCTACCAAAACAATAGCAAAAATCAAACCCGACAGCGCCTGGACGCCGGCCCTGCAGGACTACCTGGAGCTGCTGCGCGGCCTGAACCCCCAGTTTGCCCAGACCGGCGATCCGGCCCATCTGAAGATTTACCCCGGCTCGCCCTTTATCGAGCAGCAATTCCTGAGCGGGCGCGACAAGCTCAAGCTGTTTGAGCTGCATCCCACCGACTTCAAGTCGCTGAGCGGCAACATTGAACAGCTGGGCGTGGGCCGGCAGGTTGCCGTTGCGCGCGAGGACGGCTTTGAAGCCCTGAAAACCTTTCTGCCCCCACCGGCCCGGCGCGCCATGGTGCTGTGCGACCCCAGCTATGAAATCAAGAGCGATTACGCCCGGGTCGCGGCCTGCATGGCGGATGCGGTCAAGCGCTTTGCCACCGGCACCTATGTGGTCTGGTATCCCATCATCCCGCGGCCCGAGGCGCACGACCTGCCGCGCAAACTGAAGACACTGGCCGTCAAGGCCAAGCGGAGCTGGCTGAATGCCACGCTGACGGTGAAGTCGAGCAAGTTGACGACGGACATCACGGGCGACATCAAGCGCCCGGGCCTGCCCGCCAGCGGCATGTTTGTCATCAATCCGCCGCACACCCTCAAGGCCGAGCTGCAGGCGGCCCTGCCGCAAATGGTCGCCCTGCTCGGGCAGGACCGCAATGCGGGCTTCACGCTGGACCACGGCGACTGATTTCAGCCTAATACTTCAGCGCCCCGCTCTTGCCCCAGAACACGCGGTAGGCAAACACCGTGTAGCCGATGATCACCGGCAGCACCACCAGGGCGCCGACCAGGATCACCCCCATCGATTCAGGCGCCGACGCCGACTGCCAGATCGTCAGCCTGTCGATCACCAGCCACGGAAAAATACTGTAGGCCAGGCCATAAAACGCCAGCAGGAACACCCCCACCGTGGCGCCAAAAGGCACCCACGCGCCATATTCGTTGCCCTGCGCCAGCCGCACCGGCAAGCGCTGCAGGCTGCGAAAAACCACCCAGAACAACACCGCCGTGGCCACCGGAATCGGCGACAGCAGCACGATGTTGGGCAGGGAAAACCACTTGGCAAAAATACTGGCGCTGACCAGCGGCGTGGCGATCGAGATGGCGGCGATGCCCGCCATGGTGAACCACAGGCTGACGCGCGCCCAGCGCACCGCCTGCAGTTGCAACGCGCCTTCAGTCTTGATGATCAGCCAGCCCGCGCCCAGCAGGCAGTAGGCCGCCAGCAGCGCCAGCCCGATCACCGCGCTGAAAACGACGGTCCAGGTGCTGGAAGAAAAGCCGGTGATCAGCGAGCCCAGCATGTAGCCTTGCGACCAGCCGGCCAGGATGGAGCCGCTGTAGAACAACCGGTTCCACAGCGGTTTGTGGTGCGCGTGCGCCTTCACGCGAAAGTCAAAAGCGACGCCGCGCAGGATCAGGCCAACCAGCATCATGGCCACCGGCAGGTACAGCGCGCCCAGAATCACGCCGTAACCCTTATGAAAGACCGTGAGCAAAATGCCCACGCCCAGCACCAGCCAGGTTTCATTGGCGTCCCAGAACGGGCCTATGCTGGCGACCATGGTGTCCTTGTCCTCGTCACTGGCGCGACGCATCAGCACCCCCACCCCCAGGTCGTAGCCGTCCAGGATCACGTAGGCCAGCATCGCCAGGCCCATCACCACCAGAAAGACAATCGGCATCCAGCCGGCGGCCTGCGTCAGATCGGGGGCAAGATCAAGCATGGGAGACTCCTTCCTTCTCGGGATAGTTCACGACATTGAGCTGGTCCTCCAGCGCCTCCCCGAAAGGCTGGCCCTCTTGTGGCTTGGGACGCGCCAGATAAAACACCACCGAGATGTAGGCCGCCAGCAGCGCCGCGTACAAGGCCAGATACAGGGCCAGCGTGAAGGCGATGCGCGGCGCCGGCACCGTGGAGGCGGCATCGGCCGCCGCCAACACTCCCGTCACCAGCCAGGGCTGGCGCCCGATCTCGGTGACATACCAGCCCGCAATCAGCGCCAGCCAGCCCGCAAAGGTCATGGCCACCAGCACCCGGGCATGCCACACCGTCAACGTGCGTGACTGGCCTTGCTTCCAGGGCGCCAACTGAATCGTCGTGGCCCAGCTCACGGCCAGCATCAGCAGCCCCAGCCCCACCATGAGGCGAAAAGCCCAGAACACCGGCGCCACCGGCGGGTGCTTGCCCTCGAACTGGTCCAGGCCCTTGATCTCGCCGTCCAGCGAATGGGTCAGGTACAGCGACGCGAGCTTGGGAATGGCGACCTCATAGCGGTTCTCGCGCGCCTTCTCGTCAGGCAGCGCAAACAGCACGGCCGGCGCGCCCTTTTCGGTCTTCCAGATGCCCTCCATCGCGGCCAGCTTGGCCGGCTGGTGTTCCAGGGTGTTGAGGCCGTGCAGGTCGCCCGCAACAATCTGCAAGGGGATCAGCACCGCCGCCAGATAAACGCCGGTTTGCAGGCTGGCCATGACCTCGGCGCCGCGCACCTGGCGCAGCCAGCGGTAGGCCGACACACCGGCCACCAGAAAGGCCACCGTCAGCCCCGAGGCCAGCAGCATGTGCAGCAGGCGGTAGGGAAACGAGGGGTTGAAAATCACCGCCCACCAGCTCGTGACATGGGCCTGGCCGTTGATCATCTCGAAGCCGGCCGGCGTCTGCATCCACGAATTGAGCGCCAGAATCCAGAAGGCCGACAAGGTGGTGCCGCCGGCCACCAGCAGCGTGGCCACGGTGTGCATGCGCTCACTGACACGGGCGCGGCCAAACAGCATCACGCCCAGCATGGTGGCCTCCAGGAAAAACGCGGTCAGCACCTCGTAGGCCAGCAGCGGCCCGGCGATATTGCCGACCTTTTCCATGTAGCCGGGCCAGTTGGTGCCGAACTGGAAACTCATGGTGATGCCGCTGACCACGCCCAGCGCAAAGCTCAGCGCGAAAATCTTCACCCAGAACTGGTAGGCATCCATCCAGTGCGGCTGCCCGGTCTTGACGAAGCGCAGCTTGAAAAACAGCAGCACCCAGCCGAGCGAGATGCTGATGGTGGGGAACAGGATGTGGAAAGTGATGTTGGCCGCAAACTGGATGCGGGCCAAAAGGAATGCGTCAACTCCATCCATGGTCAACTCCTGTCGTCATCGGCAAGCTTGGCGGGCTGCGTTGCCACTGTGTCCGCCAAGGCCCGGCCTGTCAAACCGGCCTTGACCGTCTTGGCCACCTTGTCCTTGACTTCCAGCAGTTTTTGCACCTTGGCGCCCATCTTCATCAGGCTGACCAGCGTGGCCGAATCCATTTTCTGCACATCGGCCAGCCAGCCGGTCATGAGCTCGATCAAATCATGCATTTGCTTCATGCGGGCCTGGGCGTGAATATCGTCTTCGCATGCAGGCTGCTCCATCAGCGCATCGCGCAGCATGGACAGCGTCGGATCGATCTCGCGCTTGCGCCGCTCTTCGGCCAGCGTGCGGAAGATCGCCCAGACATCCTCTGGCGCCTGAAAGTACTCACGCCTGTCGCCCGGCAAATGCTGCAGGCGCACCAGGTTCCAGGACTGCAGCTCCTTCAGCCCCATGCTGACGTTGGAGCGCGAAAAGGCCAGCGCCTCGCCAATTTCATCGGCATTCAGGGCGCGCGGCGACACATACAGCAGGGCGTAAATCTGGCCCACGGTGCGGTTGATGCCCCAGCGGCTGCCCATCTCACCGAAGTGCAGGACAAAGCGCTGGGTTAAGGGAGCGAGGTTCATGAATTGTCTTGATTTATTGAATTTTCAGAAATTACTGAAATTCTAATAAATCTCAAAGACTGATGCCAGCTTTTTTAATTGCCCCAGTCGGACAACAGGAAAAGTGAAAACCGCGCCGCCAAGTTAGTGAAATTCCAATGACACGGTCAGTGAACTGATCCGCGCCAGTGATGGACGCCTATTGGGCAGGCATTGGGCACACCTGAGCCTTTTTTAAAACCTGATTTACCCGTCTTAAGACCGTTTTAGGCCCTTGGGCCCCGTATCACGAGCGTAGTCAGCTATCAATTTGGCAGCATGTGGTCAATCGACCGTCAGGCTCCCGGCCCATGGCGGGATCTGTCACCGACCACGCAAGGCCAGCCCGAATCAGCCCTGAACACCTTGCTCAAGTCAGGCTTCTTTTTGATTTCCTGCGACATAAGCCAGCAAGAGAAAGCCGCCCGCCATCGCGGTGTTCTTGAGGAAGCTCAAAAGCTGCGCGTTGAACTGCGGCGCTTCGGCAACCCAAAAGGCGTGCGCTATCAATGCCGATGCCAGGGTGAATGCGCCCATGACTACAGCGACAAGCCGCAGCCTCCAGCCAAGCACAAGCGCGATGCCGCCAGCAAGCTCAAGCGCAACCGTCAATGCCAGCGCGATTTCGGGGAGCGGAATTCCGAGCTTGTTGAAGTAGCCCACGGTGGCACCCCACGCCAGCAGCTTTCTGATGCCGGCCACAAGGAATAGGAGGGCCATCAACACGCGCGCTGCACACAAGATGTTGCGATTTTGGGTCGTCATTTTTGTCTCCTGTCTTATCTAAAAATTGGGAACCTGCCCAGGCCGAAAGTGTGCAGGTGTACTTTGGAAATGGCCTTTCCTCACGCCAGCGCAGCGCCGAAACCCGGGGTCACGACGCTGAGTGACAGCAGGTCAAGCATCATCCTGGTCGTGCAAACTGCCGTTGATGTGACGGGAATGCCAAGCCGGTCCTGTGCAGTTTGAATTGCGGGTAGCGAGGGCATCTGCACACAGGCGGATAAAACGACAACATCAACGTTGGCGGTGTTCAGCCTCTTGACGTCCTCCAGCAGCTGCATCGGGTCGCGCCGACCCACCTCAAGGTTGTCCGGAATTTCAAAGCTGAGCCGGTCCACCACCTCGATGCCTTCGCTTTCGATATACGCCACCACCTTGTCGGTGAGCGGGCGCATGTACGGAGTCATGAGGGAAATCTTTTTTGCGCCCAGCTTGTGCAGCCCATGAATCAGGGCTCCCGCCGAGGTCATGACCTTGGCGTCGGAGCCGTTTTCTACCGCGATGCGGCGAAAGTCGTCTTCAACCTGGCGGTGGTAACCCAGGCCCTGCGCCATGATGGCGACCAGGCAGGCGGTGCTCATGACGTCGACCCGGGCATCGGCCAGCTCGGCGGCGCAGCGCAGGCCTTCGCGGTTCATGGCGGCGAGTTCTTCGGGCGTGACGCGGTGCATGCGCATGCGGCTGGAGTGAAAGGTAAAGCGTTCGGCGTGCAGCGCCTCACGCGCGCGCAGCATGGCCGGGATTTCCGTCTCCATGGTGGTGTTGGAGCTGGGCACGATCTGGCCGATGCGATAGGGGGTGGTCATTGAAGTCTCCAATTGGTTGCTCAAAGTCATTCAAATCGTCTTCGCACCGCGAGCGAGGCCTTGCCCCGACGGCGTCACGGCACCGGCACGTGCCGGCAACTTCCCGCTGCGCCAGAATATTGCGCTCGCCCCCAGTGCGACGAGCAGCGGCACGGCAGCGGCCGTGAACAGCTCGGCCGAGCTCCAGTGCAAGCGCATAAGTTCACCGCCGATGACCGGGCCGAGGATCGAGCCGAGCCGACCAATGCCGAGCGCCCAGCCCATGCCGGTCGAGCGCACGGAGGTCGGGTAGTACGATGCGGCCAGCGCATTGAGGCCCGACTGCCCGCCCAGCACACAAAAGCCCGTGGCCATGATCGCCGCGCACGCCAGGATCAGCGAACCCGCGACCTGACCGACCAGCGCGACTGAGATTGCCGCTACGACGAACATGAAGATCATCACCGGCCCGAAACCCCGCCGATCGACGAACCAGCCGAGCACCAGGTTGCCAATGAAACCACCAATCCAGAACACCGTCCCCGCAATGACCGCATACGACGCGGCGTGCCCGGCATCGGTCATGATCACCGGCAGCCAGTTGGCCAGGAAGTACACCGACAGCAGGTTCATGAAGTTGATGACCCACAGCAGAACCGTGCCGGTGCCCAGCGAGTCGGCGAACAAATGAACGAAGGGCACGCCCTGCTTGGGTTGCTCCCGGGATTCGAGCCGGGTTTCGGAGGTGATCGTCAGTGACGGGTCGATGCGGCGCAACCACTGGCGCGCGCGGTCCAGGTGCCGGCGCTGCAGCGCGAGAAATTGCAGTGATTCCGGCAGCGCAGCGATCATCACCAATCCGAGCGCCAACGGCGCGATGGCCCCCGCAAGGAATACCGAGCGCCAGCCGAAGGCCGGGATCAATAGGGCCGCAATTGCACCGCCGATGGCGCCGCCAGCGACGAACCCCGACGAGGTGATCATCATCAGCGTGACACGTATGCGCGCCGGACTGAACTCCCCAGCCAGCGCCACCGCGTTCGGAATGATCGCACCCATCGCGAAGCCGGTGATGAAGCGCCAGATCAGCAGTTCGCGCACCGAATCGGCTTGGGATGTGAAGCCCATCGCGACCGCCAGGAACAAGCTGGAAAATATCAGCACGAGCCGCCGCCCGATCCGGTCGGCGACTATGCCCATGCACAGGGCCCCGATCGCCATGCCGACCAGACCTGATCCAAAGACTGGCCCGAGCGTGGCCTTGTCGATGCCCCATTGTTTAATGATGGCCGGCGCCACATAACCCATGGCTTGTACGTCGATACCGTCGATGACGAGGCATAGCGTGCAGATCGTGATCACAAGCAGCTGCAAGCGGCCCAGGCGGCTGCGATCAATGACGTCCGACACGTAGATGGTGTTCATGCTGTGTCCTTCAGTGGGTGGTCGGCGTGGCTCACATGGCCGGTACGCCGCATGTGGTTGTCGGCAAAGCTGACTTTCCGGGATGTCATGGTGTTGTCTCCTTCAGGGTGGTTCTATCGGCGGTACTTATGGGTGTGATCCGGGGGCGTGATCGGGTTGTGGGCGAAGCGCTTCATAGGCAGCGGTGAAATGCGGGTCGCGCTGCTTGAGGTCTTCATGGCTGACCTGACCGGTACGCCGCATGTAGTCGTAGGCAAAACTCACCGGATCCAGGTGCAGCTTGCCGGCCACGTTTTCATACCAGTCCAGGCTTTTGGCAGCGGCGTTCTGAAAGCTCGACGAGGCCGGTCGGCGTGTCGCCTCAAAGGCGGCAAAAGCGGCGGGCAAGTCATCAGGGTGCGCCGCCAGCCCCTTGTGCAGCGCAATCGCGTCCTGCATGGCCATGCGCGTGCCCGAGCCCAGCGAAAAATGCACCGTGCGCAGCGCGTCGCCCAGCAGCACGATGTTGCGGTGAGTCCACTGCTCGTTCTTGACGATGTTGGCTTCAAACCAGAGCGAACGGTTGGTCAGCAGTTCGTTGCCGCCCAGCGATTCACCAAAGGCTTTCGTGCAAAAGCGCCTGCTTTCGTCTTCGGTGGCGCGGTCCAGCCCCGCGCGTTTCCAGGTGTCGGGATCGACTTCGACAAGAAAGGTGCTCAACTCCGGGCTGTACTGGTAGCTGTGGGCGATGAAGACGCCGTGTGCGGTCTGGTTGAAGATCAGCGACACCGGATGGAAGCGCTGGCGCGTGCCGTACCAGGCAAACTTGTTACGGCGTTTTTCAAAACTGGGCTGGAAATGCTCCGCAAACTGGCTGCGCACCGCGCTGTTGCCGCCGTCGGCGGCAATGAGCAAATCCACCTCGGATGCCAGCGCGCTCACGTCGGCTATGCGTTGCCCGTAGTGGATGCGCACACCCACGCGCTCGCAGGCGCGCTGCAGCGTTTGCAGCATGTCGATGCGGGCCGTGCGCGAAAAATGGTTGCCATGAATCTGCACATGGCAACCGCGGTGTACCACCTCCATGTAGTCGCACATCTCATGGTGAGCGGTGAACTCGGCAAAGAATTCGGCGTCAGCCTCTTTCAGGAAGGCCAGGCCCACATCGGAAAACACCACGCCCCAGCCATAGGTCGCGCCTTCGGGGTTCTGCTCGTACACATCGATGTCGTGCGCCGGGTTGTGCTTTTTCGCGAGCAGCGAAAAATACAGGCCGGCCGGGCCGGCGCCAATAACAGCAATCTTCATGACGTTCTCTCCTGGCCGGAAGCTTTGCAGGCCGACTGGTAACTCTCGAGTGCCTCGCGAAAGGCTGTTGGAATGTCGATAGACCGGCGCTCGTCACGCGCCACGCACACTGGCGTCAGCGTGGCGACAAAAATCACCTCGCCTTCAAGCGTGTGGCCGGTGACGTCGAGCACATAGGTGCGGCTGTGGATGCTGGCCACGGTGACCGTCATGTCGAACTCGTCGTCCGGCCGCAGCGAGCGGCGGAAATCAAACGCCAGCGCCCGGCTGGGCGTGCCAAAGCCCTGCACGTGCTTGGCGCGCTGCGGCGTGGTGTTGAAGAGTGAGCCGTAAAACAGCTCGGCGGCGGAGATCACGTATTCCGAGAACATGGGGGTGTAGACCACGCCCGCCGGGTCGCAGTCGCCCCATTTCACGCGGCGGCGAATCACCAGCGGCCGTTCGCTGAGAACCTGTTCGGTGGAGATCATGTGCGCGCCCCTTGCGTGCGGCCCTCGGCCTCGATCTGCTCCAGGATGCGCTTCTTCAGCGCGGGCTTGTCGATCTTGCCGACGCGCGTGAGCGGAAAGCTTTCCACCACCTCCACGCGCTCGGGGCATTTGTATTTGGCCAAGCCCAGGCCGACGAGGAAGGCGGCCAGCGTTTTCACGTCGGGCACCTCCATGCCGGGGCGGGCAACGATGAAGACGCAGGCCTTTTCGCCGTAAAAAGGGTCGGGCATGGCGACCAGCTTGGCATCGGCCACCGAGGGGTGCTGGCTGACAAAGCTTTCCACTTCTTCGCAGCCGATCTTTTCACCGCCGCGGTTGATGTTGTCGCGCAGCCTGCCCTCGAAGGCATAGCAGGTGACGCCGTCCACCAGGTGCGCCGTCATCATGTCGCCGGTGCGGTAAAAACCGTCCGAGGTGAAGGCTTTGGCATTGGCCTCGGGTGCGTCATAGAACCCGGTCAGGCTCGAAGGGCCGCGAAAACACAGCTCACCCATTTCGCCGGGTTGGACGGGCTGCTCGGTCTCGGGCACAAGCAGGCGGATCT
>CAZWDK010000116.1:0-9684 GCA_964633095.1 uncultured Polaromonas sp.
CAGCCCCAGCCAGATCGTGGGCCGGGGTTACTGGAAGCTGGACGTGGTCAACCACCCCGACCACGACTATGGCGACGATGCCTGAGCAGGCCCTGCGTCGGCAACAATAGCGGCATGCGCCATCCCCTCCTCCAGATCCAGGGCCTGAGCAAGCACTATGGCAGCGCCGTGGTGGTCAATGAGCTGTCATTTGAGATTGCCCCCGGTGAATGCCTGGGCGTGATAGGCCCCAACGGCGCCGGCAAGACCACCACCATACGCATGTGCCTGGGCCTGACAGTGCCCGACGCAGGCCACATCGCCTTCCATCTGAACGGCGAAGATGCCGGGCGGCACATGCCGCAAGACGCGCTGGCGATCAAGGCCAAGCTCGGCGTGGTCACCCAGTTCGACACGCTGGACCCGGACTTCAGCTGTGCCGAAAACCTGCAGGTCTATGGCCGCTATTTCGGCATGACGGCGGCGCAGGTGCGGGCCCGGGTGCCGGGGCTGCTGGAGTTTGCCTCGCTGTCGCACAAGGCGAACAGCAGGCCCGGCGAGCTGTCGGGCGGCATGCGGCGCCGTCTGAGCCTGGCGCGGGCCCTGGTCAATGACCCGCAGCTGCTGCTGCTCGATGAACCCACCACCGGACTGGACCCGCAGGCGCGGCACCTGATGTGGGAGCGCCTGCAACTGCTGCTGCAACAGGGCAAGTCGATCTTGCTGACCACCCACTTCATGGACGAGGCCGAGCGCCTGTGCTCGCGGCTGCTGGTGCTGGACCACGGCAAGAAAATCGCCGAAGGCCGGCCCAAGGCGCTGATCGCCGAGCATCTGGAGCCCGACGTGGTGGAGGTCTATGGCGCGGGTGCGCTGGCATTGGCCGAGGCCGCCGAACACGCGGGTCTGCGGGCACTGGCCGCGCGCGTGGAGGTCAGCGGTGAAACCGTGTTTTTCTACACCCAGGATGCGCGCCCGCTGCTGGCCAGTCTGGCCTCCAGCAGCCACCTGCGCACGCTGCACCGTCCCGCCAACCTGGAAGACCTGTTTCTCAAGCTGACTGGCCGCCAAATCAGGGAGGATGCGTGATGGCCAAGCATCACATGATGGCAAGCGTGAAGCCGCAATCGATCTGGCGCAGGCCTGACTTGTCGGGCCGCTGGTGGCCGGTCTTCATGCGCAACCTGCTGGTCTGGCGCAAGCTGGCCATTCCCAGCCTGGTCGGCAACATTGCCGAGCCGCTGATGTGGCTGGTGGCCTTTGGTTACGGCATGGGCGCGCTGGTGGGCGAGGTCAGCGTGAGCGGCAGCGGCGCGGCGGCCCAGATTCCCTACATCCTGTTTCTGGCCAGCGGCTCGATCTGCATGAGCGCCATGAATGCGGCCTCGTTCGAGGCCTTGTATTCGGCGTTTTCGCGCATGCATGTGCAAAAAACCTGGGACGGCATCATGAATGCGCCGGTCAGCCTGGACAGCGTGCTGCTGGCCGAAATGCTGTGGGCGGCGTTCAAGGCGCTGTTCACCGTGACGGCCATCCTGGGCGTGATGCTGGCCCTGGGCATCAGCCACAGCCCCAAGCTGCTGCTGGCCTGGCCTATCCTGCTGCTGGTCGGCATGATGTTTTCCTGCATCGCGCTGATCTTCAACGCGCTGGCCAAGGGCTACGATTTTTTCACCTACTACTTCACGCTGGTGCTGACGCCCATGATGTTTCTGAGCGGCGTGTTTTTCCCGCGCGAGCAGCTGCCCACGCTGGTCCGCCTGGTGTCCGACTGGCTGCCGCTGACCAACGCGGTCGAGATCATCCGCCCGCTGTTCATGGATGCATGGCCACAAGCGCCGCTGCGCCATGGCCTGGTGCTGCTGGCCTACACCGTGCTGGCCTTCTGGGTGGCGCTGGCGCTGACGCGCCGGCGCTTTCGCAGCTGAGGCAGCCAGCGCTGGCCCGCATTAACCTTCTTGAGAAAAACTGCGCCGCAGCCCAGTTGACACGGGCGCAAGCAGCTATCATTTAGATAGCAAATGCAATCGCCCCGCGCGGCAACTCAATTCGCGGCAAAACAGTAAAACAGCCCGGCACTGCCGGTGGTCTTCAGCGCCTCCACGCCGCAGCCGCGCGTCGGATGAGAGGCGTTCCAGGACTTGGCCGGCGCGGATTCGTCCAGGCCGGTGCGGTCGTGGTGGCCGACGATGGCCGAGCCTTCGCCGCTTTGCGTCCAGTTGCCGCAGGTGGTGTCGCCGGCCGCCACGGCAACGCGGCCGTCCGGTGTGGACCCGGTCAGCATGTCGTGCATGTTGACCGGGTCACCGCGGCCGCTGACCACCTCGCCCTTTTCGGTCAGGGCGGTCTGCTTGTTCAGCATATTGGCGCCATGCAGCTCATCCAAATTGGCCGCCACCACCACGCCCTTGGCGTTCTGCCAGGGGCCGCGGCCTATGCGGTCACGCGCGTTGACGGCCGGGCTGGAGCCGCTGGCCGTGGTGCTGAGATAGGCGCGCCAGTTCTTGCGGCCGGCATTGACCGCAGTCGCGAGCTTCTGGCAATAGGCATCTGCACCGGCAAGACCACCAAGATCGGCGCCCTTGCCCGGGTTGGCACTGGTCACAAAAAAGCTCATGGGGTTCTGCGACATCGGGGACATGGAGGCGCAGGCGCCAACAATGGCGGTGGCCAGGACCCAAAGAGTGAGTTTCACACGTGGCTGCATGACAGTCTCCTTGCGTGGCGGGTTGGCAAAGTTAAAGCCAAGGTGCACGATACTCCGGCCGCCCAGGCGCTTCAAGTGCCCGCCAGCAGGCCCGCCCGATCGCGCCGGGCCATGGCTCCCGCAGCCTCGCGCCATGTGTTGCGGCGGTCGGGATGTCGCCGGCAAGCCCTGCCCGCCCATTCATTCAGCAAGGCGCTTGCGCCGCGCAGGCAACATTACGTCACGGCACACAAAATACAAATTATTACAAACGTTTGGTTACCAGAAAATGTATTTCTTTCACCTGGGATCGGGATCAGCGGTTTTCGCCTGTGGCGCCTTGATGGGGCCGCCGTTTTCACCCGCCCACGGTGGCGCGGCCCCGGAAAAACCGCCTCCCCAGTTTGATGGATTCACTGCTGAAAAGTGGCGCGATATAACTTCACCAAGTCTAAAAACTGCAAGAGTTAAAAACATCTGTTTTCAACTGTATGCAGGCCGGCGATGAATTCCTGTCAATACGAGGTCGCGCGCCGACCGCAACCAAGGGAGGTGAATCCATGAAGCCCGCCAAGACCGTGATCGCGGCACCGCCGCCGCCGCCCCTCGCGCCTGGGGCCGACGCTTCCGTTGATTTCAGGTCGCCGTCCCGTCCTGCGCATATGGCCGGCAGTCGAATGAGCCGGCCCAAGCGGGCGAAAGCGCCCAAACAGCCGGGTCCGGCCCAATCCACCCCGACCAAGGACGACCCCTTCAGCTGCCCGCCACAGATCTACGACCCGGATGCCAACTTCATCGTGGATTCGGCACAAAGCGAGATCAGCGAGTTATTGCCCCCCAAACCCGAGGACCCGCCAGCAGCGACTTGAACAAGCACTGATCGCAAGGGCGATCAGGCCGGGGTGATGGCATGGCGCACAGCTAGGCAATACAGGAAACCCGTGAATCGCTGCGGCGGCCAGCCCACCAGCTATCAATTCAATAGCTGCCTGCACCCGTCCCGTATGGACTAGCAATCAAAAACACTGACAAAATGCGCAAGAAACAACACTAGGGCTGGTGGCGGCTCTGCTGACCACCTCATCGCGCTGGCGCGGTTCAGCCCCTGTTCAGGTCGCGCTCACAGGTCAAAGAAAACCGTCTCCTGCTCGCCCTGCATGTGAATGTCAAAGCGGTACACCGGCCCGCTGCCGCTCATCTCGCGCCTGGCAATCAGGGTGGCGCGGCGCTCGGCCGGCACGCTGGCCAGCACCGCGTCCTGGCTGTTGGCGGCGGCCTCGTCGTCGAAGTAAATCCGGCTGAAGGTGTGCACCAGCAGGCCGCGCATGGTGACGCAGACATTGATGAACGGCGCCTGGCCGGGTACTGCCACGCCCGGCTTGACGGTTTCAAACACATAGTGATGTTGCGGCAAGGTGCCGGTGCCGCAGCGGCCAAAGCCGCTGAAGCCTGTGGCCTGCGCCTGCGCCACCGAGGTGACGGGCTGGCCCTGGGCATCGGGCTGGCTGATCTCGACCATGGCATCCAGGATGGGCTGGCCCGCGCCGTCGAACACCTGGCCGGTGATGCGGATGTGTTCGCCCTTGGCGTGCGGCTGGGCCAGCACCGGGGTGAACAGGCTTTTCAGCTCGTAGCCGTACTGCGTGGGCGTGAGGCCGTAGGCGAAAAACGGGCCGACGGTTTGCGAGGGGGTTTGCTTGAGTTGGCTCATGATGCTTCCTTCCCGCTTATTCGAAACGCGTGGCCTTGGGGCCGCGCAGCACGATGTCAAACACATAACCCAGCGCAAAGTCGGGCTGGGTCACGTCGAGGCTGAACTTGGCGACCATCAGCTCGCGCGAGTCGGCCGGTGCGCCCTGGTACATCGGGTCGTAGGCAAACAGCGGGTCGCCCGGGAAATACATTTGCGTCACCAGCCGGCTGGCAAAGTAGTCGCCGAACAGCGAAAAGTGGATGTGCTGGGGCCGCCAGGCATTGGGGTGGTTGCCCCAGGGGTAGGCGCCGGGCTTGATGGTCATGAAGCGGTAGCGGCCGTCGTCGTCCGTCATGCAGCGGCCGGCGCCCAGAAAGTTGGGGTCCAGCGGCGCATTGTGCTGGTCCATCTTGTGCACATAGCGGCCGGCGGCATTGGCCTGCCAGACCTCGACCAGGGTATTGCGCACGGGGCGGCCGTCTTCGTCCATGACGCGGCCGGTGACGATGATGCGTTCACCCAGCGGCTCGCCGTTTTTCACCGCGTTTTTGGTCAGGTCATGGTCCAGCGGGCCGAGCTGCTCGCTGCCGTAGACCGGGGCCGTGAGTTGGGCCAGCGCCTGCTTGATGGGCAGCAGCGGCTGCTTGGGGCCGCGCAGCTGGGTCGATTTGTAGAAGGGGTAAACATGGGCCGGGTGGCCACTCCAGTCGCGCGGGGCGAGGTAGCTGTTCTGCGGGTCGGATGTCATCAATCTCTCCATCTATATATAAGGTGGTGGGTCCAGGGCTGAAGCCTGCATGCAAGGCTTGAGCTTCTGCGCCGACTTTAATTGCGATCAAAGGTTATGTATATTGAGATTTTCTGCAATTATCCATAACCACTAACAACATCAAACCATGATTGATGCACGTATCAAGTTCCGCCATTTGCAGTGTTTCCTGGCGGTGGCGCAACACGGCAGCCTGCAAAAAGCCTCGGGCGTGCTGTCCATCACCCAGCCCGCCGTCTCCAAAACGCTCAAGGAACTCGAAGAGATGCTGGCGGTGCGGCTGTTTGAGCGCGGCCGCAAGGGCGCGCTGCTGACGCGCGAAGGCGAGGCCTTCATGCGCCATGCCGGCGCCAGCGTCAGCGCCTTGCGCGAAGCGGTGGCCAGCGTGGCGCAGAGCCGCCAGCAAGGCGGCGCCGTGGTGACGCTGGGCGTGCTGCCCACCGTGGCGCCGTGGCTGCTGCCGGCGCTGCTGCTGCGACTGGATCAGGCGGGCGTGGGGAGCAGCCTGCGCATTCATACCGGGGCCAACCCCGAACTGCTGGCGCAACTGCGGCAGCGCGAGCTGGACCTGGTGATTGGCCGCTTTGCCGAACCGGCGCACATGCTGGGCCTGAGCTTTGAGCACCTGTACGCCGACCCGCTGGTGCTGGCCCTGCGCCCCGGCCATCCCTTGCTGCAGGACCCGGCCCTGCAAGCCGACCCGCTGGCACAGCTGCAGCGCTTCACCGTCATCCTGCCGATGCCGGGCACGGCCATTCGCCACAGCGCCGACAGCTTTTTGCTGACGCGCGGGCTGGGGCCGCTGGCGCGCACGGTTGAAACCCTGTCGGTCTCGATTGCGCGCGGCTATGCCCGCCAGAGCGATGCGCTGTGGCTGGCGCCTTGGGGTGCCGTGCGGCCCGACCTGGACAGTGGCACGCTGCAACCCTTGCCCGTCAGCATGGCCGGCACCGAAGAGCTGGTGGGCCTGAGCCTGCGCGCCGACATGCTGCCGACGCCGGCGCAGGGCGAGGTGATGAGCGCCATCCGGCTGCTGGCCAGGGAGCGCCGGGCGATGGGCGCAGCCGCTGTTTAGGCCGAGGCCTGGCTAAGGCGCCGCCGCAGGCACCGCAAAACGCGCGCCCAGCTCGGCCAGGCCCAGCTCCTGCAGCACCTGCTGCAAGCGCTCTTGCGCAGCACGGACTTTGCCGGGCTTGGGGCTTGCCGGCCGGCTGGCCAGAATGAGTTCGTTTTTCATCGAATGCTCCCAGCCCACCAGCTCGGTCACCGTGACCTGGTAGCCGCTGGCCTCCAGTTGCAGGCAGCGCAGCACATTGGTGATCTGGCTGCCAAATTCGCGCGTGTGCAGCGGATGCCGCCACAGTTCGGCCAGCGGGGTTTTGTGCATGGCCAGCACCTTGTTTCGTTTCAAGACACCGGCCACCTCGGCCTGGCAGCAGGGCACCAGCACCATGTGGCGCGCCTGCTTGGCCAGGCCAAAGGCAATCGCGTCGTCGGTGGCGGTGTCGCAGGCATGCAGCGCGGTGACGATGTCAATGGTCTCGGGCAAGTCGGCCGAGGTGGTGGCCTCTGCTACCTTCAGATTCAAAAACGACATGCGGTCAAAGCCCAGCCGGGCCGCCAGTGCGCGCGATTTTTCCACCAGCTCGGCGCGGGTTTCTATGCCGTAGATATGGCCCGCCTTGTTGCTGCCCGGGTTGGCCACGTTGTAGAACAGGTCGTAAAGAATGAAGCCCAGGTAGGACTTGCCCGCGCCGTGGTCGGCCAGCGTGGGCGCCGGATTGCTTGCCGCCACCTCATTGAGCAAGGGCTCTATGAACTGGTAGAGGTGGTAGACCTGCTTGAGCTTGCGCCGGGTGTCCTGGTTGAGCCTGCCCTCGCGCGTGAGGATGTGCAGCTCCTTGAGCAGCTCGATCGACTGGCCCGGCCTGAGTTCTTCAATGACTTGCGCGGCCTTGGCCGTCCTGGGCGCGGAGGACGCCTGGCTTGTTGCCTTGCGCATTGGCTTGCCTGCGCGTTGGGTGGGGGTGTTTTCCATGACCCTCCAGTTTAGTGCGCTGCCGCTATCCGGCAGAGACCTCCCTGCCATTAATTTGCACGCAATTTAATTGCGCGCTATAATTCAACCATGCCCAACAATATCACCAGCGCCGATGCCATGCTGCAACTGGACAACCAGCTCTGCTTCGCGCTCTACTCCACCTCGCTGGCCATGACCAAGCTGTACAAGCCGCTGCTCGATGAGCTGGGGCTGACCTACCCGCAGTACCTGGCGATGCTGGTGCTGTGGGAGCAGGACGGCTTGATGGTGTCCGAACTGGGCGAGCGGCTGTACCTGGATTCGGGCACGCTCACGCCCCTGCTCAAGCGCCTTGAGGCGTCGGGCTTCATCTCGCGCATTCGCGCCGTGGAAGACGAGCGCCGCGTGCACATCACGCTCACCGCCGCGGGCCGCAAGCTCAAGGCCAGGGCCGCTCATATTCCCGGCTGCATCCTGCGCGCCAGCCAATGCTCCATTCCCGAGCTGATGGTCCTGACACAGCAGGTGCAGGCCTTGCGCCGGCACCTGGTGGCGTAGCCGCTTCACGCAGCCACCCGACCAGGCCCTGCAGATTTGATTTTTCACCGCGTTTAACTTTTTTCTCTTCTCAACCCGCCTCAATTCCGGGGCTTTTTCCAAAGGAAACACCATGTCCAAACCCGAAAAAATCGTTTACACCGCCCACGCCAGCGCCACCGGTGGCCGCGACGGCCAGGCCAGATCGGATGACGGCCTGCTCGACGTCAAACTCGTAGTGCCCAAGGAGATGGGTGGCGCCGGCGGCGGTGTGAACCCCGAACAGCTGTTTGCGGCCGGTTACTCCGCCTGTTTCCTGGGCGCCATGAAATTTGTTGCCGGCCAGCAAAAAATTGCACTCCCGGCGGACACCAAAATCGACGGCGCCGTCGGCATAGGCCCCATCCCCACCGGCTTCAGCATCGCGGTTGAACTGTCCATCCACATCCCGGGCATGGACCGCGCGGCGGCCGAAGCGCTGGTGGAAAAGGCCCATGTGGTGTGCCCTTACTCCAACGCCACGCGCGGCAACATCGACGTGACGCTGAAAGTGGTCTGATCCCTGGCCGACTCGCCGTCGCCCTTGATCGGGAACGGCGACCCGGCCTCAGGCGGCGCAGCCTTGACCGGGCCGCGCCGCTTTTTCTTTTGGGCGCCGTGGCGCGGCCCGGTGTCGCAGGGCAAAATGCTCTGCTTTTGATAGCTGGTTGTGCCCATCATTCTTGGTCTGGCGCCATATTTCACGGGAAAATTCCACCAACGGCATGCCGTGGTGAAGTGCCGCCATGCCGGCGCGCCCACAAACCCTGACGTGCCGCGGGTACCATCTGCGCCGACAATGCGGTATGACTGAAAAAAGCAAGGCTGCGGCGCCGCACGCATACGAGCCCCTGACCCCCGACCTGGTGCTGGACGCGCTGGCCAGCGTCGGGCTGGCCGGCGATGGGCGCCTGATGGCGCTGTCCAGCTATGAGAACCGGGTCTACCAGGTCCATCTGGAAAGCCCGGTCGGCACCGACGAGTTGGCTGGCGACCTGGTGGTCGCCAAGTTCTACCGGCCCGGCCGCTGGAGCGATGCGCAGATTGCCGAGGAACATGCGTTTGCCGCCGAGCTGATGGCCGCCGAGATCCCGGTGGTCGGGCCGCTGGAGCTGGACGGCCGCACCGTGCACCATTTTGGCGGCTTCAGTTTCAGCGTCTCGCCCAGCCGCGGCGGACGCCGGCCCGAGTTGGACAACCTGGAGGTGCTGGAATGGATAGGCCGTTTTCTGGCCCGCATCCACACCGTCGGCAGCGCCAAACCGTTCACGCAGCGCCCGGCGCTCGACCTGCACAGCTTTGGCTACGCCCCGCGCGACCTGTTGCTGGCTGGCGACTATTTGCCGCTGGACATGGCCTCGCGCTGGCACAAGGCCTTTGAGCAAGCCATCCAGGTGGCGCAGGCCGTGTTTGACAGCGTGGGCGAGGTGCAAACCCTGCGCCTGCACGGCGACTGCCACCCCGGCAATATTTTGTGGACCCCCGAGGGATTGCCGGGCGCGGGCCCGCATTTTGTCGACCTGGACGACGCTCGCAGCGGCCCCGCCGTGCAAGACCTGTGGATGCTGCTGTCCGGCGACCGTGCGCAATGCAGCCGGCAGCTGGGCGCGCTGGTCGATGGCTACGAGGAGTTCCGCGAATTCGACCGGCGCGAGCTGGCCCTGATAGAGCCGCTGCGCACCCTGCGCCAGATTCACTACAGCGCCTGGCTGGCGCAGCGTTGGCATGACCCGATCTTCCCGATCAACTTCCCCTGGTTTGGCTCCAGCGACTACTGGAAGGGCCAGGTCGACATGCTGGAAGAGCAGATTGAGGCCATGCAGGAGGCGCCGCTGCGGGTATGAGGCAGGGCGGCATGGGCCGCGCCGGCCTGGCCGGGGGCTGCGGTTTTCGGCTTGAGCTCACCTCACCCATTGGTTGAGCTGAATGATGGGCAGCAGCACCGCCAGCACGATCAGCAT
>CAZWDK010000117.1:0-3599 GCA_964633095.1 uncultured Polaromonas sp.
TCCTTCGCGAAGCCGGCCGTCGACGCCTGCATGAACATCTGGTGCGCGGTGCTGGACAGCGGCAGCGGAAACTTGCTGGCGCGCGCCAGGTCGAGCACCAGCCCCAGGTCCTTGACGAAGATGTCGACCGCCGACAGCGGCGTGTAGTCGGCCGCCAGCACATGGGCCATGCGGTTCTCGAACATCCAGCTGTTGCCGGCGCTGTGGGTGATCACCTCATACAGTGCCGCCCCGTCCACGCCTTCGCGCAGGCCCAGCGCCATGGCTTCGGCGGCGGCGGCGATGTGCACGCCGGCCAGCAGCTGGTTGATGATCTTGACCTTGCTGCCGGCGCCGGCCCGGTCGCCCAGCTTGTAGACCTTGGCGGCCATGGCCTGGAGGACGGCCTCGCAGCGCTCGTAGGCCTCGGGCTTGCCCGAGGTCATCATGGTCATGTCGCCGCTCGCGGCCTTGGCCGCGCCGCCGGAAATCGGGGCGTCGATGTAGAGCAGGCCGAGTGCCGCCAGCCGCTGTTCCAGCGCGGCCGACCAGTTCGGATCCACCGTGGAGCACATCACGAAGACGCTGCCGGGTTTCATGGTGGCCGCGCAACCGGCGACGTCGCCGCTGCCGAACAGCACCGCCTCGGTCTGCGCGGCATTGACCACCACCGAGATGACGATATCGCACTGGGCGCCGAGTTCCGCCAGTGTGGCGCAGGCCGTCCCGCCGTCCTGCGCAAAGGCCCGGGCCAGGTCGGCGCGCACGTCGAAGACCCGCAAGGCGTAGCCGGCGCGGCGCAGCGACCGCGCCATGCCGCCGCCCATGGCGCCCAGGCCGATCAGGCCGATCAGGCCGATGATGGGATTCATGTCAAAAAACTCCTTGGATGACGAGGATGCTAGGGAAGGGCTCAGCGGTTAACGAGCTCTTTGGGCGTCCACCAGACGGCGATCGCGCCGACCACCAGGGCGCCGGCCAGCACGTACATGCCGACCTGGGTACTGCCGGTGGCGTCCTTGAGAAAGCCGATCAGGTAGGGGCTCACAAAGCCGGCAAGGTTGCCCACCGAGTTGATGACGGCAATACCGGCGGCGGCGGCCGTGCCCGACAGGAACGCCGTGGGCAGCGACCAGAACAGCGGTGCGCAGGTCAGCACGCCGGCCGCGGCCAGCGAGAGGAAGGCCAGCGACACGACGGTGTTCTGGGTGTAGGAGGCGGCAACGATGAAGCCGAGCGCGCCCATCAGCGCCGGAACAATCAGGTGCCAGCGGCGCTCGCGGCGCTTGTCGGCGCTGCGGCCGAACAGGTTCATCGCAATGATCGCGCAGATGAAGGGGATGGCGCTGAGCAGACCGATGTTCAGGTTGCCCTTGACGCCCGTCGCCTTGACCAGGGTGGGCAGCCAGAAGGTCAGCGCGTACTGGCCCATGACGAAGGCAAAGTAGATCAGCGCCATCCACCAGATGCGGCGGTCCTTAAACACGCCGGCCACCGAGTGCGGGCCCTTGCTGCCGTGCTGCTGGTCGAGTTCGACCTCGCGCGCCAGCAGTTTCTTCTCGTCGGCATCCAGCCACTTGGCCTTGGCAATGCCGTTGTCGAGGTAGAACAGCACCACCACGCCGATCAGCAGCGCCGGCACCGCCTCGATCAGGAACATCCATTGCCAGCCTTGCAGCGATGAGGCACCGTTGAAGGCATCCATGATCCAGCCCGACAGGGGGTTGCCAAAAATGCCCGCCACGGGAATGGCCGACATGAAGACCGCGATGATCTTGGCGCGCCGGTGCGCCGGATACCAGTAGGTCAGGTAGAGGATCACGCCCGGGTAGAAGCCGGCCTCGGCCAGGCCGAGCAGGAAGCGCAGGACGTAGAAGCTGGTCGGCGTCTTCACGAACATGAAGCAGGCCGACAGCAGGCCCCAGGTGATCATGATGCGCGCGATCCAGATGCGCGCGCCAACCTTGCTCATGAGCAGGTTGCTGGGCACCTCGAACAGGAAGTAGCCGAGAAAGAAGATGCCGGCCCCGAGGCCGAACACGGTTTCGCTGAAGCCCAGATCCTGCGCCATCTGCAGCTTGGCAAAGCCGACGTTCACGCGGTCGAGATAGGCGATCACGTAGCAGAGCATGAGGAAGGGCACGAGGCGCAAGAACACCTTGCCGTAGGCACGGCGCTCAAGCGAGTCTTGGGCGGGCGGAACGCCCGCCAGGGTCGAGGAAGTCATGTAATGCGTCTCCGGGAATGCGCGACCCCACCAGCAGGACCGGTCGCTTGGTTGATTTATATGGTTATCATACAACTTTGCGCTACCCGGTCTTTTGGGGTTTTCCCGAATGGAGGCGGTGGGCGCTTTGCGCGCGTCAGGTGTTGGGACGCAGACCCGTGACCAGGGGACGCGCCAGTTGCACGCCTTCCTCCTGCCAGAAAACCGGGTCGGCTTGCTCGATGCGCTTGATGGCGTTGTCCATGTGGCGCGCTGCCGATCGCCGTGCCGCGGCGACGTCGCCGGCCTCGATCGCCTGGGAGATTTGTTCGTGCTCGTCGGCCACCTGCCTGGCGAAGTCGGCGCGCCGCGCTTCGTTGGCCCGGGTGACGCGCGTGGCCCCCTGCAGGAACTGGCTCAGGTACTCGAGCGTGCCGATGAGGAAGGGATTGCGTGCCGCGTCGGCGATGGCACGGTGGAACTTGACATCCTCGCTCACACCATCGCCGCCGGCTTGCACCGCCTTTTCCAGCGCGCTGATCGACTGGCGGATACGCTTCACATCGGCCTGGGTGCGCCGCTGCGCCGCGAGCGCGGCGACTTCGGCCTCCAGTGCCCGCCGCACTTCCACCATCTGGATCACGGCCTGCTTGGACACCGCGTAGCGGGGGTCGAAGTTCAGCGGCGAAAAGCCCGCACCCTTCACATACACGCCGCTGCCCTGCCGCGAGTCGACAAGCCCGAGCGACTTCAGGCGCGAAACCGCCTCCCTGACCACCGTGCGGCTGACCGAAAACTGCTCGACCAGCACCGCTTCGGTCGGGAGCTTGTCACCGGCCACGAGGCGACCCGCGCGAATCTCTGCGGCGAGCGCGTCGGCAACCCGGTCCGAAAGATGCGCACCGGGGGTGATGGACTTGAAGTGGCTGATCATGTGAATCTAAATTTATCGTACAACTTTAACCCATCGCCCGGGTGCTCAAGCCGGGTTGGCGTCCGCGCCAGGTTTTGGAGCGCTCCGGCATTCCCAGAAAATGCGGGCCGTGCAGCGCCGGCAAATGACGGGGTCCAGCTTGTTGAAGATGGTCGCAATCGCGGTGAACTTGTCGGGAAACTGGTGCTCCGGCCCCAGCACCTGGGTAAAGCCGGTCTTGCGCCACATGCGTATCACCTCGGGCCGCGGCCGGTGAAAGTACAGATCGCCGCCCATGGCGCGGCGCGCCGCCAGCTCGGTCTCCCACAGCTCGGCACCGGCCAGGTCGATGAAATTCATGCTTTTGGCCATCACCAGCAAATGCTTTTGCGGCTGCGGCTGGCTGCGCAGCGCATGCAGCATGTCGGCCACATGCTGGGTCGCGCCGAAATAGACCTCGCCCTCCATGCGCAGCAGCTTGAGTTGCGGGCATTCAGGCAA
>CAZWDK010000117.1:3699-6224 GCA_964633095.1 uncultured Polaromonas sp.
ATCACCACAAACTGCCGGTCCAGGCCTGCGCTGTCAAAACCCATGCTGCGCATGGCGGGACGCGAGGTGCGGTACAAGAACAGCATCAGCGACAGCAGCATGCCCAGCAAAATGGCCGTCTCCAGCCGGATGGTGACGGTGGCCGCCATGGTGGCCAGCGCTACCGCGAAGTCGCCGCGGCTTAAGGAGAACAGCTGGCGCCAGCGCGCGAGGTCGAGCAGGGCCAGCGCCACCAGCACCAGCAGCGCCGACAATGCGGCCATCGGAATCTGCGCCAGCAGCGAGGCGCTGACGGCCACCAGCGCCAGCAACAGCAGCGCCGAAAACACCGAAGCCAGCGGCGTGCGGGCACCGGCTTCCAGATTCGGCATGGAGCGGTTCATGGAGCCGCAGGACACATAACAGGAGAAAAACCCGCCGACGATGTTGGACAGGCCCTGGCCGCGAAACTCGCGGTTCGCATCAATGCGCTGGCCCGAGCGCAGCGCCACCGTCTTGGCAATCGAAATGCCCTGGCCCAGCGCCACGATGGTCAGCGCAAACGCCAACCCGACCAGCTCCAGGGCCTGCGCCCAGCCGATGTGCGGCAGCTCAAAGCGCGGCCAGGGCGTGGCGATGTATCCCACGGTGCGCAGCGCCGTCGCGCCGTCGGAGCCGGAAAAATGGCGCCACAGCCAGGCCAGCAGGGTGGCCACGGCCAGACCGATGAGCATGTAAGGCCAGTTGCGGCGAAAACGGCGCAGCAGCAGCGCCACGCCCAGCGTGATGGCCGCCACCGTCAGCGCGGCCGCCTGGGCCGAGGGCAGCTGGCTGAGGACATGCCTGAGCACGGCGGCGGCACTGTGCTCGGGCGCCGGCGCCAGACCCAGAAAATCGGGCAGGGCATGCACCGCAATCAGCAGCGCCGCGCCCGAGGTAAAGCCGAACAGCACGGCCGGCGAAATGAAATTGGCCAGCACCCCCAGCCGCAGCGCGCCAATCAGCCACTGCATGATGCCCACCATCACGGTGACGGCCAGCGCCAGCTGGATATAGGCCGGACTGAAAGCCATGGCCAGTGGCGACAGCATGGCAAACAGCGCCAGCGAATTGGCATTGGTCGGCCCCGACATGACATGCCAGCTGGAGCCGAACAGCGCGGCGACGATGCAGGGAATGATGGCGGTGTAAAGCCCATATTCGGGCGGCAGCCCGGCCAGCGTGGCAAAGGCAATGCCTTGCGGCAGCACCAGCACCGCGCCCAGCAGGCCCGCCATCGCATCGGCGCGCAGCGTGGCCGGCGACAGCTGCCGCACCCAGTCGCCAAACAGGCGCTGGGGTAGGCTTGAAACAGAGGCGGCAGTGCTGGGGTCTGGGGATGGCATCATGAGGGCTAGAAGCATACCGCGTGGCCGCCGCCCGACAGGACCGCCGGCGCCAGCCCCGGCAGCCGCGAAATTCCGCCAGCTTGTGTATCAATAAAGCCCGTAGCCCTCGCCAGACAAGCGGAGTCAGCTATCAAAAGCAGAGCATGGTGGGCGACCGCCTCCCCTGTCAGCCACGCTGGAACTTGAACACGGCCCGGCTGGCGCGGGCATTCGGCCAGAAGCGGATTTCCTGGCCGTCCTGCAGGCCGAACTGGTCCAGGATCTGCAGCCGGTTTTGCAGCGCCAGGGCTTCAAAGTCCTGCAAGGTACCGACGCGGATATTCGGCGTGTCATACCACTGGTAGGGCAGCACCCGGGTCACCGGCATGCGGCCGCGCAGCACCGCCAGGCGGTTCGGCCAGTGGCCGAAGTTGGGAAAGGCGACGATGCCGATGCGGCCCACGCGGGCGGTTTCGCGCAGCATGATTTCGGCATTGCGCAGATGCTGCAGCGTGTCGATCTGCAGCACCACGTCAAACGAGGCATCGCCGAACACGGCCAGGCCTTCCTCCAGATTGAGCTGGATCACGTTGACGCCGCGCGCCACGCAGGCCTGCACATTGGCATCGTTCAGTTCGACGCCATAGCCCGAACAGCCGCGCTCGCGGATCAGGTAGGCCAGCAGCTCGCCGGTGCCGCAGCCCAGGTCCAGCACGCGCGAGCCCTTGGGCACCAGCCGGGCAATCGACAACTGGTCGGCCGTGGGACCGCCATTGAGTTCCAGTACGGGTTTCATGTCGCCACCTTGCTCTGAAAATAGGAGCGCACCACGCCCATGTAGCGTGGGTCATCAAGCAAAAATGCATCATGGCCATGGGGCGCGTCGATTTCGGCGTAGCTCACGTCGCGCTGGTTGTCGAGCAGGGCCTTGACGATTTCGCGGCTGCGCGCCGGTGAAAAGCGCCAGTCGGTCGTGAAGCTGACCAGCAGGAATTTGGCCCTGGCCTGGGCCAGCGCCCGGCTCAGGTCGCCGCCAAACGCACCGGCCGGGTCGAAGTAGTCAAGCGCGCGGGTGATCAGCAAATAGGTGTTGGCGTCGAAGTATTCGCTGAACTTGTCGCCCTGGTAGCGCAAATAGCTTTCGATCTGGAACTCGACCTCCTGCGTCGAAAACTTGTA
>CAZWDK010000117.1:6324-9604 GCA_964633095.1 uncultured Polaromonas sp.
GCCGTTGGCAGCTTCGCGCAGCTGGCGGCCGAATTTCTCGTTCATCACGTCGTCGCTCAGATAGGTGATGTGGCCAATCATGCGGGCGATGCGCAGGCCGCGCTGGGGCAGCACGCCGTGCTTGCCGTAGTGGCCGCCGTGAAAGTCGGGGTCGGTCACGATGGCGCGGCGCGCGACCTCGTTGAAGGCAATGTTTTCCGCCGTCAGGTTGGGGGCGCTGGCCACCACCACCGCGTGACGCACGCGTTCGGGGTATTGCAGGGTCCAGCTCAGGGCCTGCATGCCGCCCAGGCTGCCGCCCATGACGGCGGCCAGGGTCTGGATGCCCAGCGCATCGAGCAGGCGGGCCTGGGCATTGACCCAGTCCTGCACCGTCACCACCGGGAAATCCGCGCCGTACACCTCGTTCGTGTCAGGGTTGAGCTGCATGGGGCCGGTGGAGCCGAAGCAGGAGCCCAGGTTGTTGACGCCAATCACAAAAAACCTGTCGGTGTCCACCGGCTTGCCCGGGCCTATCATGGTGTCCCACCAGCCTTCTGACTTTTCGATGATGGCGCCGCTGTCGTCCCGGTAGACGCCCGCCACATGGTGCGATGCATTCAGCGCGTGGCAGATCAGCACCGCATTGGACCTGTCGGCATTGAGGCTGCCGTAGGTCTCGTAACTCAGGTCGTAGGCGCGGATAGCCGCGCCGCTTTGCAGCGGCAGGGCGTCGGCGAAATGCATGGTCAGGGGTGTTGCGACTAAGGTCAAAAAATCACCTGCAGAAAAACAAAAACCCGGCATCGCTAAAGCGAGTCCGGGTTCATGGGCGTCGTCTTTAGCTGTACTTTTTAAGCGCCCGCAAGCTGAGCAAATCGGCGCTGCGCCAAGTATAGCAACTTGATCCAGCCCGGCTCAGGCGGCCTTGAACAGCAGCGCGGTGACGCCCAGCCCGGCAAAAACCAGCGCGGAAATCAGGTGAACCGTCTTGATGGGCACCAGGCGGGTCATGCGCTCACCCAACCAGACCACGGGCGCATCGGCCAGCATCATGCCCAGGGTGGTGCCGGCCACAACCCAGTACGGGTTGTATTGAGCGGCCAGCATCACCGTGGCAATCTGAGTCTTGTCGCCCATTTCGGCCAGAAAGAACAGGGCGACAGTCGTGCCGAACACACCGAAACGCGGCACTTTATCGGACTCCTCGTCATCGAGCTTGTCGGGTATCAGCATCCAGCCGGCCATGGCGATGAAGGAAATACCAAGCACCCAGCGCAAGACATCCGGCCCGAGTTGCGTGGTCACCCATGCACCGACGGCACCGGCGATGGTGTGGTTGATGATGGTGGCGGCAAAAATGCCCAGGACGATGGGCCAGGGTTTTTTGAACCGTGCGGCCAGCAGCAGCGCCAGAAGCTGCGTTTTGTCGCCCATTTCGGCGAGGGCAACGATGCCGGTGGAGACGAGGAAAGCTTCCATGAAATGACTCCGGCCGGAACAAAACCCATGACTGCACGACACCCCGGCCTGAAACGGTGGCTGTGCAGTCAAAGGTCTCGCGTGATCCGAAGACCGCTTGCGCCATGTCCATGCCGGACAAGTCTGTTGACGCAAGCCCCTTTCAAGGATTGAAAGGCTGGCTACTCCCCAATGACAGCCCGCATTGTAAACGCTGGCGGGAAAAGCCCCGGCAAAGGCTTGCGGAACCCGCAAGCCGGCCAGACAAGACGCTTGTTGATGGTTTGAGTGCGGCCGAATTGTTCTTCTTGTTTGTCTTTAATTTCTTAATTCAATTTAGTAGTAGTAGTAAGGGCCCCATTTTTCTGTGTACAGCCTTCTTTTTTCCTTGTTAATCAAGGACTTGGCCATTGTTTAACCTTGTGTTTAGGGTCCGGTCGCGGATTCTGGCCAGCCTGAACAACTTTCAAAAAGCAGCCTGGCCTGTGGACAAGTCATGGGTTGTTCAAAAGTTGTACTCAGGGTTATTCAGGAGGCTGTGCAGTGTTTTGGCGCATTTTTTGCTTGCATTTGGTGCGATTTTGAAAATCAAGCCAAAAACGCACCAAAACATCACATTTCGTTCAAAGAGGAATTTATGGAAGCACTCAAACAGGGCTCAGATGCCTTGTTCATCCTGCTAGGCGGCATCATGGTGCTGGCCATGCATGCCGGTTTTGCCTTTCTGGAGCTGGGAACGGTTCGTAAAAAGAACCAGGTCAATGCGCTGGTGAAGATCCTGGTCGACTTCTCGGTGTCGACCGTGGCGTATTTTCTGGTCGGTTACGGTGTTGCCTATGGCAGCCATTTTTTTGTCGGGGCCGAGGAACTGGCCCTCAAAAACGGCTACCAACTCGTCAAGTTCTTCTTTTTGCTGACTTTTGCGGCGGCGATTCCGGCCATTATTTCGGGCGGCATTGCCGAACGGGCGCGGTTTTACCCGCAACTGATGGCAACGGCAGTCATCGTCGGCTTTGTTTACCCCTTTTTTGAGGGCATCGCCTGGAACCAGCATTTTGGCGTGCAGGCCTGGATCAAGTCGCTGACGGGTGCGGAGTTTCACGATTTTGCCGGCTCCATCGTGGTGCATTCGGTGGGCGGCTGGCTGGCGCTGCCGGCGGTGCTGCTGCTGGGGGCGCGCAGCAACCGCTACCGCAAGGACGGTGCGATGTCTGCCCACCCGCCGTCCAGCATCCCCTTTCTGGCGCTGGGCGCCTGGATCTTGATCGTGGGCTGGTTCGGTTTCAACGTGATGAGCGCGCAAACCCTGGACAAGATTTCCGGCCTGGTGGCCGTCAACTCGCTGATGGCCATGGTGGGCGGCACGCTGGCGGCATTGCTGTGCGGCAAAAACGACCCGGGCTTTGTCCACAACGGGCCGCTGGCCGGTCTGGTGGCGGTCTGCGCCGGCTCCGACCTGATGCATCCGCTGGGCGCCTTGGTGGTGGGCGGCGTGGCCGGCGCGGTGTTTGTGCTGATGTTCACGCTGACGCAGAACAAATGGAAGATTGACGATGTGTTGGGCGTCTGGCCCTTGCACGGTCTGTGCGGCCTCTGGGGCGGCCTGGCCGCCGGCATTTTTGGCAGCCAGGCGCTGGGCGGCTTGGGCGGTGTGAGTTTTGGCGCGCAGCTGATCGGCAGCACCCTGGGCGTGGGCTGGGCGCTGCTGGCCGGCTTTGCCGTGTATGGCGCGCTCAAGGCGGGCATGGGGCTGCGCCTGAGCCAGGAAGAAGAATTTGACGGCGCCGACCTGTCGGTCCACAAGATCAGTGCCAACTCCGAGCGCGAGGCAAACTGGTAA
>CAZWDK010000118.1:0-4294 GCA_964633095.1 uncultured Polaromonas sp.
CATCAGGCGAATCAACATGCGCACAACTCTTGACATTGAAGATGACATCCTGATCGCGGCCAAGGAAATGGCGCGACGTGAGCACCTGAGCGCCGGACAGGTTATTTCCCGCCTTGCGCGGATGGCGCTGACGGCGCGGGTCGATCAGCAGCCATCAGCGCCGTCGGTGGGCGGCTTCAGGCCGTTGCCGGCGCGGGGCGCGCTGGTCAGCAATGACCAGGTCAATGCCCTTCGTGAAGCCGAGGGCGTTTGATGGTCGCACTGCTGGATGTCAATGTGCTCGTCGCCTTGCTGGATGCGAGCCACATGCATCATGCGGCCGCAACGCAGTGGCTGGGCGACCACCTGGATGCGGGATGGGCGTCGTGCCCGCTCACCCAGAACGGTTGCATCCGTATCCTGTCGCAAACCGCTTACCCCAACCGAGCGCCGGCAGCCGAGGTGGCCGCCCGCCTGGCTGAAGCCACCCGCCATCCGGCGCACCATTTCTGGCCAGACGCCGTCAGCCTGCTGACCCCCGGCTTGATGGAATGGAACAAACTGCTCACCGGCCGCCACATCACGGACGCCTATTTGCTGGCGCTTGCGGTGAAAAATCATGGCAGATTTGTCACGCTGGACCAAGGCATTCCGCTGGCCGCCGTGCAAGGCGCGCAGGCCAGGCACCTAGTGGTGCTCAAAGCGCCGAAGCACTGACCCTGTGTGCAAGCGCCCCCCAGTCAGGGCAGCCACCCGTCATGCAGCCGTGGCTTGGAATATGAACAAAACCAGCCTATGGCCCTGTCAGATGGGCGCAAGAAGCTATTAATTTTGTAGCAATTCACTTGGGATATTTATCAGCATGAAGTTCACCACAGGTGGCGCGCGGCGCACGCACAAGGCGTCACTCACTCTATTGGGGCTGACGATGTTGCCAGCCATGGTGCAGGCACAAGGCCTGGGTGTGGCCAGCCTGGGCGCCACCGGCGGGCTGACTATTCCTTCGGCCTATGTGCTGGAGTCGGGCGACCTGGCCCTGAGCGTGGGCAACTACCAGGACCCGAAGCTGGGCACATTCAACCGAAAGCAAAACTACTCAATGGGCATTGGCCTCTTGCCCCGGGTTGAACTCTTTGGTCGCTTTGCTGAATATTCAAGCCGATTTGCAGCATCGCCCGGCGCGCCCAGCCTGACAGGGGGTAATGGCCTCAGCGACATTTCAGCCAACGTCAAGTGGCAGCTGCCCATTGACTTGCGGGGCCTGCCCAAGCTGGCCGTGGGCGTGACTGACATCAGCGGTGGCGCGGTGTTTTTCAACTCCAAATATGCGGTAGCCAGCGATGAATACGGCCCGCTGCGATGGTCGTTGGGTTATGCCCGGGGCAAGCCGGCGTTGGGCCGGGCCGGCAGTGCCCGAGTACTTGATGGCGCGTTTGGCGGGGCCGAGTTCAAGTTGGGCAGCAGCCGCGCCACGCTGCTGGCCGAGACCGATGGCACGCAGCGCCATGCCGGCCTTCGCTACTACTCGGAGGTGCTGCCCTGGCTGGGCGACGGGCAACTGGTGGGCACGGTGCAGCGCTCGTTCGGTGCCACCACGCTGGCGGGGCGTGCGGCCGATGCCACCAGTTTCAATGTGTCGCTGGTCGTGCCCATGGGCACGGATGACAAAACCCGCCAGGCGCGGATCGATGCCGTCGCCAAACCCCTGACCGCGTTAGCGCCGCTGACACCGGCCGGTGCGTCCCCCGCCGCAGGCGGTATGGTGGCCACGGCGCAAGACCGGCTGGACACCTTGGCCCGCGCGCTGCGCGCCACCGGCCTGGACCGGGTGCGTGTGGGCCAGCTGGGCAACCAGCTGGTGGTGGAATATGAAAACCACCGCTACCTGCAGAACGAGGCCGATGCCCTGGGTGTGGTGCTGGGGCTGGCGGCCGAGTACGCGCCGGTGGGCACGGCCCGTGTGCATGCGCTCACACTCAAGGCCGGGCAGGAGGTGTTTGAAACCTCGGTCGAGGTGGCGGCGTACCGCGGCTTTCTGCGCGATGGCGATGCCGCGCGCGTGAATGACACGCTGGGCTTTGGTCGGCTGCCGGGTTATGACGACGATGCCGTGCAGTGGGCCGGGGGCGAGGCCGGGGCAGGTCGCCGCAAGACCTGGCTGCGGGTGGAACTCAAACCGCTGCTCAATTACACGCTGGGCACCGAGTTCGGCGCGTTTGACTATTCGCTGGCGGCCAATGTGCGCAGCACGGTGGGCCTGTGGAAGGGGGCTGAGGTCTATGCCGACGTGGTGCAGCGCGTGGCCCATAGCGACAACATGGAGCCGGGGCGCATTTTTGCCAGCTCGCTGCACCGCAATGGCCTGAAAACGGTGGCGCTGCAGCAGTCGTTCTGGCTGGGGCCGCGCTTGTTCACCAGCCTGGGGGCGGGCAAGTACGAGTACGACGACCGTGGGGTCGAGGGCGAGTCCATGTTGTTCCTGCCCTGGAACGGCGACACGCTGCACGTGAAGGGCAGCTACCTGCGACACCAGGCCGACGTGCTGCCGCGCATCGAGGAGGCCTATGCAGGCTCGTACCGCTGGCGGTTCAACCCCCAGACCTGGATTGAGGCGGGCTACCAGCAGTACACCGACCGCTCCACAGGGCCATCTTTGGCCTTTACGCGCTGGTTTGGTGATGTGACGGTACAGCTGTTCATGCGCAAGGGCGGCAACAACACCTTTGTGGGCCTGGAGCTGAGCCTGCCGATAGGGCCGCGCCAAGGCATGGGGGCCGGCCCGGTGCAGATCACCGGCACACCGCGTTATGCGCAGTCCATACGCACCCTGCTCACCACCGGTGGAAACACGGGCAACTTTGTGGACAGCGCGTCCGTGCGGCCGGTCAACCTGAACTACAAGCCCGAAGTGGAGCTGCTCAACTCGGGCCGCATCACGCCAGCCGACATCAAGGGCCAGGTGCAGCGCATGCGTGAGTCGTTCTACTTATATGCACGCGATCAAATCAATTAATTTGTAATGTGGGCCGATGACACTGTTTGGGCAGATCGGCTAGCATGGACTCCGGTGTATCAATGCGATACTTTTTGTAAAACCTGTGTAAAGGGATGAAAATGCGTTTGAATAAACTTTCTTTGGCTTGCTTGGTTCTGGGTGGCAGCGCGTTGCTGACCGCTTGTGGCGGTGGCGGTGGTAGCAGTGGCAGTGGATCAGCCCTGACCCTGAATGGCACGGCCGCGACCGGCGCGCCCTTGGTCGGCGCTGTCTCGGCCACCTGCAAAAGCGGCACCGGGACGGCCACCTCGAACCTCGACGGTTCGTTCACGGTTGTCGTCAGCGGCGGCGTAGGCCCGTGCCTGCTGTCCATCACGCCGGCCGGCGGCACCCCGATTTACTCGATCACCAGCGGCTCTGGCGCGACACAAACCGCCAACATCACGCCCATGACCAATCTGCTGGTGAGCTACCTGCGCAACGTGCCCGGCATGACCGCAGCCGACCCGGTGGCCTGGTTTGCCTTGCCCGCTGTCAAGACGCTGCTGGCCGACACCACCGCCCTGACGGCCCGTATCGTCAATGACTTCGTTCCGGCCTTGAAAACGCTGGTGCCGACACTGAGCGTGGCCAACGCGGGCTTCCTGTTCACGCCGTTCACGGCCAGCCCCACCGGCTCGACCACCGACGCCGACCTTGAAAAGCTGAAAACGGCGGGTGTCGTCACGCCGACCGGCGCACCCTCAGTGACCACGACGAGTTCGCTGACGACCTCGGCCTCCAAAACTACCCCGGTGGTCGCCCCCACCGGCGCCACAGGCGCCAGCAGCTAAGCCCTAGTCTGGCCTTGCCAAGAAGCCCGCCTCGCGCGGGTTTTTTGTTGGCGGGCTGCCTTGGCGCGTCGGGCATGGGAGCTGCCGCTGCGATGTCAATTTTGTTAATCGTTAAGTATTAATCATTGGGTGCCGGGCGTTAAGAGCTAAGCGTTAAGCGTTAAGATCGGGGCGTGTAGTCATTTTTAATGGCTGCATCCCGCTTTTCCTCCCTGAGCGGGGCCTTTGCGCGTGAGCGCAAAAAGGCTTGTCAGCCCGGTTGGCCTTGTGCCACCCGGGCGTTTTTTTGCCAGCGCGTCGATGTTCATCCATGCATCCTGGCAACTAAACTACCCGGATGCTCTGGGTCAAATCACTCCACATCGTTTTTATTGCCAGTTGGTTTGCCGGGCTGTTTTATCTGCCGCGCATTTTGGTCAATCTGGCCATGGTGCCGCCGGAAAGCCTGGCGGAGCGTGAGCGGCTGATCCTGATGGCGCGCAAGCTG
>CAZWDK010000118.1:4394-9599 GCA_964633095.1 uncultured Polaromonas sp.
GCCTGGCCGCTGGCGCTGGCCTATATTTGCCTGATCATTTATGCCAGCCTTTACCCCTTTTCGGATTGGCGAAATCAGGGCATTTTCCCGCTGAAGTATTTGACGGCGCCATGGCCAAAGTATTGGACGTGGTTCGATATCGGCATCAATCTGGTGGGCTATGCGCCACTGGGGTTTTTGCTGACGCTGTCGGCGCTGCGCACCCGCCGGGTACGTTGGGCCGTCACCGTAGCCGCGCTCAGTGCCGCACTGCTCTCGGTGCTCATGGAAACCTTGCAGGGCTACCAGCTTTCGCGCGTTGCTTCTAACGTCGATGTTGCATTCAACGCGCTGGGGGCCTGGCTGGGCGCCTGTTGTGCCTGGGGGCTGGAGAAAGCCGGCGTGGTCGATCGCTGGAGCCGTTTGAGGGCGTACTGGTTTGCCCCGGATGCCCGCGGCGCGCTGGTGCTGCTGCTGCTGTGGCCGCCGGCCCTGCTGTTTCCGGCTGCGGTGCCGCTGGGGCTGGGCCAGGTTTTTGAGCGGCTGGAGTCCGCGCTGGCCGATGCCCTGTCCGCCACGCCTTTTCTGGAATGGCTGCCGGTGCGGGAGGTGGAGCTGCAGCCGCTGGTGCCGGTGGCCGAACTGCTGTGCGTCGCCCTGGGTGCACTCATTCCCTGCCTGCTCGGCTTCTGCGTGATCCGCACGCTCTGGCAACGCGCGGCCTTCTCGGCGGTGATGATCGCGGTCGGCATTGCGACCTCGGCCTTGTCGGCGGCCCTCAGCTACGGACCCCAGCATGCCTGGGCCTGGCTGGACCTGCCGGTGCAGGCGGGCCTGGGGCTGACGGCCGTGCTGGCGCTGGTGCTGCTGTTCGTGCCGCGCCGCGCCGCCGCCGCGTTGACCCTGCTGGCGCTGGCCCTTCATCTGGGACTGCTTAACCAGGCGCCCCCCGACCCTTACTTTGCCCAGACGCTGCAAATCTGGGAGCAGGGCCGCTTCATCCATTTTTATGGCCTGACCCAGTGGCTGGGCTGGGTTTGGCCTTACGCCGCATTGCTGTATGTATTGGTGCGGCTTTCCAGCCGCGAGCGCTCCAGTGCGGCCAAAACCGTAAAATCAGAGGATGACTCAAGCTATCTTTCAGAGTGAGGCTGCGGCCTCCTCCAGCGCCGCCCCGGCCTCCTATTACGAACGTCATATTTTCTTTTGCCTGAACCAGCGCAGCAACGGCGAGAACTGCTGCGCCGACCACCACGCACAGCAAGGGTTTGACCGCTGCAAGGCGCAGGTCAAGGCCGCCGGGCTGGCCGGGCCGGGCAAGGTGCGGGTCAACAAGGCAGGCTGTCTGGACCGTTGCGCGGGCGGCCCGGTGGCCGTGGTCTATCCCGAAGCCGTCTGGTACAGCTATGTGGACGCGAGCGACATCGACGAGATTGTCGAGTCGCACCTGAAGAACGGCCAGGTGGTGGAGCGCTTGCTGATGCCGGCGCACCTGGGCCGTTAAGGCCTGTGCGACGAGGCGATGACGGACGGGCGCCTCCGGTCCTGCCACACGCCCGACCGGCTGCGCGGCCGAGCTTCCTGGAAATCGCATGATTCCGGACTCTGGCCTAATGCTGACGGGTGCTGGATGCTACTCTTTTTATAGCGTATTTGTTTGAACGGAAAATCTTCCTGTGAATTCCCAAACCCGGAAATCCAGCTTTCAAGGCCCGGCGGGCGCACTGGAAATCGCGCTGGATCTGCCGGCCGGCGCCTCCCGCGGCGTGGCCGTCATTGCCCACCCGCACCCGCTGTTTGGCGGCACCATGGACAACAAGGTGGTGCAGACGCTGGCGCGGGCCTTTGTCCAGTGCGGCTGGACCGCCGCGCGCTTCAACTTTCGCGGCGTGGGCGGCAGTGCCGGCAGCCACGACGAGGGCCGCGGTGAGCTGGAGGATTTCCTGGCGGTGGTGCAGCATGTGGCGCCGGCGGGTGAGGGCGAAAGTGTTTTGGCCCTGGCCGGATTTTCCTTCGGCGCTTTTGTCACCACGCATGCCTTTGCCCGTCTCAACCTCAGCCGCCACATCGAAAAACTCGTGCTGGTCGGAACCAGCGTCAGCCGCGCCCCGGCCGCGCCGATTGACGCGGCCGCGCACCTCAAGACCCTGGTGGTGCATGGCGAGCAGGACGACACGGTGCTGCTGCCGGCCGTGCTGGACTGGGCACGTCCGCAGGCACTGCCTGTTACGGTTGTGCCCGGCGGCGGCCATTTCTTTCATGGACAATTGCCCCTGCTGAAAAATCTGGTGATACGCCATCTTTCTTCGCCAGCCGCCTGATCTTTTTGGTCTGATCGCGACGACCCTTTCTTCCGACTTTCACCTCTCCCTTACCCCCTCCCTTAGCGACTCCCGACATGCAATGCTCACTGAAGGCCCGCAGCGGCCTGCGCGGCCTCGCCGCCACCCTGTTTCTGACGTTTTCCGCCGTTTTCCCCGCCGCGCACGCCCAGGCGCCGCAGCCGCCCGAGATTGCGGCGCGTTCCTATCTGCTGCTGGATGTCACGGCGAACCAGATCCTGGCGGCCAAGGACATCGATTCCCCGATCGAGCCGGCGTCGCTGACCAAGCTGATGACCGAATACCTGGTGTTTGACGCGCTCAAGTCGCAGAAAATCAACCTCAAGCAAACCTTTGGCGTGAGCGAGCGGGCCTGGAAAATGCCGGGATCGCGCATGTTCATCGATCCCAAAATGCAGGTGCCGGTGGAAGACCTGATCAAGGGCATGGTGGTGCAGTCGGGCAACGACGCCACCATGGCGCTGGCCGAGGGCGTGGGCGGCACGGCCGAGAACTTTGTCAAGCGTATGAACGAGCAGGCCAAGGCGCTGGGCATGAAATCCACCGCCTACAGGAATCCGGAAGGCCTGACCGAGCCCGGCCACACCACCACGGCGCGCGACCTGAGCATTCTGTCCACCCGGCTGATGAATGACTTCCCCGACTACATCGGCTACTCGGCGATCAAGAAGTACCGCTACCCCGGCACGCCGGCCGCCAACGACAACAACCGCAACACCCTGCTGTTCCGCGACCCGACCGTTGACGGCCTGAAAACCGGCCATACCGATGCCGCCGGCTACAACCTGATTGCCACCGCCAAGCGCGATTTCCCCAACCTGGGCGTCGCCGGCGCACCCGGCAGCCGGCGCCTGCTGGCGATTGTGCTGGGCACCTCCAGCGACAGCGCCCGCGCCAACGAGTCGCAAAAACTGCTGAACTGGGGCTACACCGCGTTTGAGGCGGTCAAGCTGTTCGATGCCGGCCAGGCCGTGGCGACGCCTGCGGTCTGGAAGGGCAAGGCCAATACCGTGAAGCTGGGCCGGCCCGAAGCCATTGTGGTGACCGTGGCGGCCGGCAGCGCCCCCAAGGTCAAAACCCAGGTCGCCCGGCCAGACCTGCTGGTGGCGCCCTTTGTGAAGGGCCAGTCGCTGGGCTCGCTCAAGGTCATGCTGGGCGACAACCCAACGCCGATGGCCGAGGTGCCGCTGGTGGCGCTGGAAGCCGTGGAAGAGGCGGGCATTCTGGGCCGGGCCTGGGACGCGATCCGGCTCTGGATCAAGTAAGCCACAGGGCCGAAACGGCGTGCCGGCGCGCCTCTGCCCTGTTCCGCTTGAGCGTTTTGGCTATCCGGTTTATACTAGAAGGCTTTTCCGCTTTTGAAGTGGGAAATATTTGTGGCCGCGCATCAACCGCGGCGTAATCAGCGAAGTTAGTTTTCAGACGTTTAGGGACGTTTTTCAATGCCAACCATCAATCAATTAGTCCGTCAGGGGCGCGAGGTCGAAAAGACCAAGTCCAAGAGCCCTGCGATGGAAAACTCTCCGCAGCGCCGCGGCGTGTGCACCCGTGTGTACACCACGACGCCTAAAAAGCCCAACTCCGCGCTGCGTAAGGTCGCCAAGGTGCGCCTGACCAACGGATTTGAAGTCATTTCCTACATCGGCGGCGAAGGCCACAACCTGCAGGAACACAGCGTGGTGCTGGTTCGCGGCGGTCGTGTCAAGGATTTGCCTGGTGTGCGCTACCACATCGTTCGTGGCTCGCTCGACTTGCAAGGCGTGAAAGACCGCAAGCAGTCGCGTTCCAAGTACGGTGCGAAAAAGCCAAAGGCCAAATAAGCCGAAGCGGCTCGGGCCCTGCGGTTCGCGCCAGAAGAAGTTGTCATGACTCCTTCAAAAACAGGTGCTTAACTCACCCTGGCAGGTGTTTTAGGCGAAGTGACCCAAGTACAAATGGTTGTGCCGGTCGAGTAAGTGAGGGTTTGAATGACTCTCGCGGTGCTGCCAAAAGCGGTGCCAACTGAAGCAAAGAGGTGAAAAAATGCCACGTCGTCGCGAAGTCCCTAAACGTGAAATTCTTCCTGATCCGAAATTTGGCGATGTTGATCTCGCCAAGTTCATGAACGTGATCATGCAAGGCGGCAAAAAGGCCGTCGCAGAGCGCATCATTTATGGCGCCCTGGAGCAAATCGAGAAAAAGAACCCCGGCAAAGACCCGCTGGAGGCTTTCCACATGGCCATCGGCAACATCAAGCCCATGGTTGAGGTGAAGTCCCGCCGCGTCGGTGGTGCCAACTACCAGGTGCCGGTTGAAGTGCGCCCCGTCCGTCGCATGGCCCTGGCCATGCGCTGGCTCAAGGAAGCCGCCAAAAAGCGCGGTGAGAAGTCCATGTCCCTGCGTCTGGCCAATGAGCTGATGGAGGCCACCGAAGGCCGTGGCGGCGCCATGAAAAAGCGTGACGAAGTTCACCGCATGGCCGAAGCCAACAAGGCGTTCAGCCACTTCCGCTTCTAATGTCTCTATGACAGTGCTTCTGCGCTGATGTGACGGGTTGCCGGAGTTGTCAGGGTGTTTGCCATCTTGATTTTCGGCGGTTCACCCCCATTTTCTGCCGACTGCGCGTACAACGCCCAGTCGGCAGACGCGTAGAAAAGCCCAAGAGATGTTTTTGGCAACCAGCCTTTGTTCGTAACCCCGAACTGAAAGTAATTTATGTCCCGCGCTACCCCCATTCAAAACTACCGCAATATTGGTATTTCCGCGCACATTGATGCCGGTAAAACCACCACCACCGAGCGGATTCTCTTTTACACCGGCGTGAACCACAAGATTGGTGAAGTGCACGACGGCGCGGCCACCATGGACTGGATGGAGCAGGAGCAGGAGCGTGGCATCACGATTA
>CAZWDK010000119.1:0-9589 GCA_964633095.1 uncultured Polaromonas sp.
GTCAACTACGGGGCCAGCCTGCCGCTGGCCCAGGGCATTCGCTTCGAGATCTAGGTTTTCCGCCGTACACGCTATGTTTTTCATAGCATCCTGCGCCTTATTGGCGCGGGGAGTTTCAATTTTCTCTTTAAGCATGGGAGAAGAACTCAGCCCTTGGCCGCGGGGCCGCCTGCCCAGAAGAGCTTGAAGTCGGGCCGCTGAATCAGGGATACAGTAGCCGCTTCACCCATGGGGCAAGCATGAACCTGCGTTTTCTTGAAACCTTCGTCTGGCTGGCCAGGCTGCGCAATTTCCGCATGACGGCCGAAAAGCTGCATACGACGCAGGCGGCGGTGTCGAGTCGCATTGCCACGCTGGAGCAGGATTTCGGTGTGCGCCTGTTCGACCGGGGCGGTCGTGAAGTCACGCTGACGCAGGACGGGACCAAGGTGCTGATCTACGCCGAGCGCATCCTGAAACTCGCGCAGGAGATGCAGCGCGAAGTCAGCGACCGCGAGAGCATTTCCGGCACGGTTCGCATTGGCGTGATCGAGGCCATCGTTCACAGCTGGCTGCCCCATCTCATTGAACGCATACGCCAGGATTTCCCGAAGCTGGCGATTGAACTGAGCAGCGACACCACCATCCATTTGGGCGAGCAGCTGAAGACGGGGCATCTGGACCTCATCCTGCAAGCCGAATCGGTTCTCGGCAGCGCGATCGCCAATGTCGAGTTGGGCCGCTACCCGATGCGCTGGGTTGCCAGTCCCCGCCTCGGCATTGCCGACGAGCTGCTGGACCTGCTGGATCTGGCGGTCTTCCCCATCATCAGCTTTTCGCGCGATTCGGGGCCGCACAAGGCGACCGTACGTTCGTTTGCCGAGCTTCCGGTCGATGCCGTCCAGATCAATTGCATCAACTCGATCGCGGCCATCATCCGGCTCGCGGTCGACGGCTTTGGCGTGGCGGTGGTTCCTCCCGCCATCATCCAGCGCGAATTGCTGGAAAACCAGCTGCGCCTGCTGAAGGTCAAGCAGCCCCCGCCTGAACTGGTGCTGATCGCGTCTTACCGCAGCGGCCTGGACAGCCCGCTGGCCGAGATCATCGTGCAAATGGCGCAGCAGGTCACCACCGAGTACGCGCTCACCTCCGGCCCGGAGATGGCGCTGCCTCCCAAGGCGCAGGATTAGGGCGTGGGGAGCGGGCCCCATAAGAAAACCCTATCAAAGGCGCCCAGAATTTCTAGTTGGACGCATCCCTGCCCTTTTTCCATACTTTGCTGACGGTTTCTTGATGGGCGTCATCCGGCGCGATTGAGGAACCTGCGTGATGAGTGCGGCTATGCGGCTTTTCTTTCGGGCCGCATGCGCATTTGTCGTCCCCACCCCCAGCAAAGAGGATGAGTCCATGTCTGCAAGAGAATTTCCCACACCGGCGTTTACGTCCAACCCGCGCGTCCCGTTCCAGATGTCCACCGAGCGCCCGGCCCTGAAGGCCCCCGGCGGCAAACCCCTGATCGTCCACATCCTGGTGGCGCTCGAGAACTGGCGGTTTGACGACCATATGCCGCGGCACGTGATGCCGACCCCGCACGGCATGAAACCCATTCCCGACATGCCGAACTGGAGCTGGGCCGAATACGGCATGCGCTGCGGCATGCCGCGCCTGTTTCGCGCGCTGGGCGAGCGCGGCATCAAGGCCGACGCCTGCATCAACGCGGGGGTGCTCGACGTCTATCCATCCGTGGCGGAAAAGGCGCTTGAACTCGGCTGGGAATTCCAGGGCCACGGCATGCACCAGCGCGCCTTGCCCGATGCCGACGAGCGCACCCTGATCCACGCGGCGCTGGAGCGCCTGGAAAAATTTTGCGGCTACAAGCCGCGTGGCTGGACCGGCCCCGGCCTGCGGGAAACACCCGAGACGCTGGACATCCTGCGCGAGGCCGGTGTGATTTACACCTGCGACTGGGTCATCGACGACCTGCCATCCTGGATCAAGACCAAGCACGGGCCCATGGTGGCCGTGCCCTACACGCTCGAGCTCAACGACAGCGTGATCTATGCCGTGGAGAAGCATTCTTCCGACGAGCAATACAAGCGCCTGCTGCACACCCTGGACGCGCTGGAGCCCGAGCTGGAACAATCGCCGCGCGTCGTGACGATTTCGCTGCACCACCACCTCAATGGCGTGCCGCACCGCATCAAGTTTGTCGAAAAAATGATGGACACCCTGCTCAAGCGCAGCGACACCGTGTTCATGACGGGCGGCCAGATTGCCGACTGGTTCATCGACGCCGACAAAGTCAACGACGGCCTGCCCAACCAGGCGAAGTTCGAAGCATGAAAGTCCTTGCCCAAGCCTTGAGCGCGCAAGCCTTTGCCCCCTACGGGCAGGTGCTTCAGGCGCCTGGCGTGGAGGCGGTCCGCCTGGAGCATGCGGCGGCGCTCGACAACCGCCGCGCGCAGGGCGCCCATCCCAACCTGGCCATCATCCGCTACAAGCCCAAGCCCTTGCCGCTGCGCGCCACGCTGTGGGAGCGCCATCCCTTGTCAACGCAATCGTTCATCCCCATGGACGTGTCGCGCTACCTGGTCATCGTCTGCCCGGCCACCCCGGAGGGCGCGCCCGATGTGGCGCGGGTTGCCGCCTTCATTGCGCAGCCCGGGCAAGGCATCAGCTACAACGCCGACGTCTGGCACCAGGGCATGGCGGCCCTGGACCGGCCCGGTGTTTTCGCCAACCTGATCTGGCAGGACGGCAGCCAGGGGGACTGCGAGTTCTGCTCCGCAGTCCAGGAAGTTGAAATTTCGGTTTCACCAAACGCCTGCGCGTCCGACTGAGCGGCCGCGCCTTTCAGACCCCATCACCAGGAGACATTCATGAATTCACAGGCCTATGCCGCCGGTGGGTCGCCACCGCTCGATCCCCACGCCAGTGCCGCCCGCCGCGACACGGGCGCGCTTGACGCCGCCTTCTCCAAGGTGTTCTGGCGCCTCATGCCGTTTCTGGCCCTTCTCTTCATCGTGGCCTGGATAGACCGCGTCAACATCGGTTTTGCCAAGCTTCGCATGCTGGAGGATCTGGGCTTCAGCGAAACCGTGTACGGCCTGGGCGCCGGCATCTTTTTCGTCGGCTACTTTCTGTTCGAGGTGCCGAGCAACCTGCTGCTGGAGCGCATTGGCGCGAAGAAAACGCTGGCGCGCATCACCATCCTCTGGGGCATCACCTCGATTGCCATGGTGTTCGTCAACTCGACCACCTCGTTTTATGTGCTGCGCTTTCTGCTGGGCGCCTTCGAAGCCGGCCTGGTTCCCGGTGTGGTGCTCTACCTGACCTTCTGGTTTCCCGCCTCGCGGCGGGCCCAGATGACGGGCTTCTTCATTTCAGCCTCGGCCGTGGCCGGCATCATAGGGGGGCCGCTCGCCGGGCTCATCATGAACAACATGGGCGGCATGGCTGGGCTGGCCAACTGGCAGTGGCTGTTCCTGCTCGAGGGCATTCCTTCGGTGCTGATCGGCATCGCCGCCATCTACCTGCTGGCGGACAAGCCCGAACAGGCCAACTGGCTTGACGCGCACGAGAAGAAGCTGATCCAGGCGGAGCTGGAGGCGGACCACCGCAACGCGGGGCCGCGGCAGCATTCATTTGGCGATGCGCTGAAGAACCCGAAGATCTGGATCTTTACCGTCATCTTCTTTTGCATCGTCAGCGGCAACATGGCGATTGCGTTCTGGGCACCCACCATCATCCGCGGCATGGGCTTCTCGAACAACCTGACGATCGGTTTTCTGTCGTCGATTCCCTATGTGGCGGGCGCGATTTGCATGGTGCTCAATGGCCGGCATTCCGACAAGATGCTGGAACGCCGATACCACTGTGCGCTGGGCGTGCTGGTGGGTGCCGCGGGCCTGGCCGTCGTCGCCGCGGTGCCGACCAGTCCATGGATCGCCATGATGGCGCTGACCGTAGCTGCCGCCGGCATCCTGAGCGCATTCCCGGTGTTCTGGGAGATGCCGCTGGTGATACTCACCGGCACTGCGGCCGCGGGCGGCGTGGCCTTGATCAACTCGATCGGCAACCTTTCCGGTTTTGTCGGACCCTACCTCATCGGCTACTTCAAGACCTTGACCGGGCAGGTTTCCGGCGGTCTCTACTTCATCGCCGGTTTTGAAGTGCTTGCCGCCGTGCTGATCCTGCTGTTCGTGCCCAAGCTGGTCCAAAAAGCGCCTGTCCGGCAGGCGCACTAGCCGAACCCAGTGCCTCAGTCGACGAAGAAATCGGGAATGAAGTTCTTCGTCCCCGGCACCACCGAATACTTGTCGAGGTCGGTGATGCCGTGCGCCGCCAGCAGCTCGTCGTCGATGTAGAAGTTGCCGCTGTTCGAGCTCGGGCCGCTCAGGATCCAATACGCCGCATCCGAAAGAATCTCCGGCTTGCGGCACAGCTTCAGGTCCGCGCCGGGGATCATCTGCAGCGCCGCCGTGGCAATGGCGGTGCGCGGCCACAGGCTGTTGACGGCGATGCCGTATTTCTTGAACTCGCCCGAGTGGCCCAGCGTGCACATGCTCATGCCGTACTTGGCCATGGTGTAGGCCGTGTGGTTCTCGAACCAGTGCTGCTTCATTGACAGCGGCGGCGACATGTTGAGCACATGCGGATTGCGGCCGGCCTGCGCGGCTTTTTTCAGCTCGGCCAGGCAGGCCTGGGTGCACAGGTAGGTGCCACGCGCGTTGACGCCGTTCATCAGGTCGTAGCGCTTCATCGGCGTGTGCTCGGTATCGGTCAGGCTGATGGCGCTGGCATTGTTGACCAGGATGTCAATGCCGCCAAAGGCCTCCACGGTCCTGGCCACGGCGGCGGCCACGGCCTCTTCGTCGCGGATATCCACCGCCAGCGGCAGGGCCTGGCCACCCGCGGCCTTGATTTCGTCGGCGGCGCTGTAAATGGTGCCGGGCAGCTTTGGGTTGGCGTCGGTGGTCTTGGCGACGATCACGATATTCGCGCCATCGCTCGCCGCGCGTTTGGCGATGGCCAAGCCGATGCCGCGCGAGGCGCCGGTGATGAACAGGGTTTTTCCTTTGAGCGTCATGAACATCTCCTGGTTAAATTTGCTCGTCCTTCGGCCGCGCACTTCAGACCTTGCTGAAGTCCGGCTTGCGCTTTTGGCGAAACCGCCAGCCCCGCTTCGCGGCCGTCCTTCGGCCTCGGACTTCAGACCTTGCTGAAGTCCGGCTTGCGCTTTTGGCGAAACCGCCAGCCCCGCTTCGCGGCCGTCCTTCGGCCGCAGACTTCAGACCTTGCTGAAGTCCGGCTTGCGCTTTTCCATGAAGGCGCCAAATGCTTCGCGTGCGGCGGGCTCGTGCAGCATGCGGCCAAAGCTGGTGCCTTCTTCGGCCATGCGCTCGGCCACGGCGGCGGCATTGCCTTTTTTCATGAGGCGCTTGGTTTCAACCAGGGCGCTCAGCGGCTTGGCCGCCAGCTTCAGGGCCTGCCGTTGCGCCAGCGCATTGACCTCGGCAGGCGGCACGATGCGGTTGATCAGCCCGAGTTCCAGCGCCGTCTCGGCCATAAAGGGCTCGCCCAGCATCAGGGCTTCCGCAGCCCGCACATGGCCCATCAGCTGAGGCACCAGCAAGCTGGACGCGGCCTCGGGGCAAATGCCCAGGTTGACGAAAGGCATGGAGAACGCGGCGTTGTCGCCCGCGTACACCAGGTCGCAATGCAGCAGCATCGTCGTGCCAATGCCCACGGCCGGGCCGCACACCGCCGCCACAATCGGTTTGGGGAAGCTGCTGATGGCCTGCAAAAAGCGAAACACCGGCGCCTCGGGGGTGGACGGCGGGTTGTTCAGGAAGTCGCCAATGTCGTTGCCGGCGGAAAAAATGGTTTCATGTCCCTGAAGCACCACCGCGCGCACGGCGGCATCGCGACGGGCGGCCTCCAGTGCATCGGCCAGGGCCGCATACATGGCGACGGTGATGGAGTTTTTCTTGTCCACGCGGCTCAGCGTGATGGTCATCACGCCCGCGTCAACATGGCTGAGGATTTCCGGAATGGTGGTGTCAATGGACGAAGAAGAGGTGCTCATGATGGGATGATGTGAGGGGTTAATCGGTCAAGTGTAGGCCCGGCAAGGCTACTCCTTGTAATAAACAATCTGGCTGCTGGTCGCCAGCAGCGTGCCCGCTTCGTTCCACAGTTGCGCGGTCTGGTCAAAAAAGCCGTTGCGAAAGGCCTGGGCCCGCGCCTGGCCCAGCAGATAACCCTCGCCGGTTTGCGCCAGTTGCCGGCTGTCTGCATGAAAATAGGTCGTGATGGACACCGTGCCAGCCGGCACCCGGGTGGCGCGGCGCAGCCAGACGCGCGGATAGAACACATCGGCCATGGCCGCCAGCGAGGCAAAGTCCAGCGGGCGCGGCGGATCGTCACGCACCCAGAGCTGCGTCAGGCTGCCCTCGTCACCCCCCTGGCCGCTGCCGTCCCAGACCTGGGGAATCATGCCGCGCACCGCACGCAGGTCGTAGCGCCGGGTCCACTCGGCGCTCGAGGAACGCAGGCGCGGCGCGGCATCTGAAAAACGGGCGGCGGGCATGGGCGTGTCGTTGGCGCTCCAGGTTTCGCGGCGCGCCGCAGTGACCGCCGTCGCCGTCATCAGCACGCTCATGGCCCCCGCGGCGTCGGGCTGAGACAGCGCCACCGTCCAGTGCTGGGTGGAGCGGTTGGTGCGCACCGGCCTGGCCGTGATGCTGAAGGGCCCCTCGGTCAGTGCGCTGGCGTAGTTCACCGTCAGCGCTATCGGCTCGCCCAGCAGGGCCGGATGCTGCAGGATGGCCCGCAAGGCCGTGGCCGCCGTGGTGCCGCCAAACGGGCCCACCATGTTCCAGTAGGCGGGGCTGCTGGCGCCCAGCCAGGTGTCAGGCTGGTCAGCACCCGCAGCTTCAAGCCGCAGCGCTTCGTCAAAGGGATGTGTCTTCATGGCGATAGTGTGATGTCAATGATTGAATCCGCCAGTCGTCTTTGTGACTGTGCCCGGCCAAGAACAGGGCGCAGAGAGGCCCGCATACGCTATCGAATCAATAGCAGTCGACGCCCATCCTGTTTGGGCGGTGACACTGAAACACGGTGCATCAACGCGCCGAACCGCTTAAACGCGCTCAAAAATGCCGGCAGCCCCCTGTCCCATGCCCACACACATGGTCACCATGCCGTATTTCAGCCGATGGCGCTGCAGCGCATGAATCACGGTGGCCGCACGAATCGCGCCGGTGGCACCCAGCGGATGGCCCAGCGCAATCGCGCCACCCATGGGGTTGACCTTGCTGGCGTTCAGGCCCAGGCTGTTGATGACCGCCAAGGACTGCGCCGCAAAGGCTTCGTTCAACTCAAACCAGTCGATGTCGTCCTGCTTCAGGCCGGCGTAACGCAGCGCCGCCGGAATCGCCTCGATCGGGCCAATGCCCATGATGTGCGGCGGCACGCCCTTGGCGGCATGGCTGGCAAACCGTGCGAGCGGGGTCAAGCCGAACTCCTTGACCGCTTTTTCACTGGCCAGAATCAGCGCGCCGGCGCCGTCGGAGGTCTGCGAGCTGTTGCCGGCCGTGACCGAGCCGCGCGCCGCAAACACGGTCTTGAGCTTGGCCAGGCCCTCCACCGTGGTGTCGGGGCGTGCGCCCTCGTCCAGGCTCACGGTGCGGCTTGTGGCCACGACTTCCCCGGTTTCCAGGTTGGCGCCGCGGTCGGTCACCTCCACCGGGGTGATTTCATTCGTGAACTCGCCGGCCTGCTGCGCCTTGAGCGCCTTCATGTGGGACTCATAGGCGAACTGGTCCTGCGCCTCGCGCGAGACTTTCCATTGCTGGGCCACCTTCTCGGCCGTCAGGCCCATGCCATAGGCAATGCCGATGTTCTCGTCGTTGGCAAACATGGCGGGCGACAGCGAGGGCGAGTTGCCCGACATGGGCACCATGCTCATGCTCTCGGTGCCGGCCGCGATCATCACCTCGGCCTCGCCAACGCGGATGCGGTCGGCCGCCATCTGCACCGCCGACAGGCCGGAGGCACAGAAGCGGTTGACGGTGATGCCGCCCACGCTGGTGGGCAGGCCGGCCAGCACCGCGCCAATGCGGGCAATGTTCAGGCCCTGCGGGCCTTCGGGAATCGCGCAGCCGCAAATGATGTCTTCAATCGCTTTCGGGTCCAGCGTCGGCACCTGGGCCAGCGCTGCCTGCAGCGCCTTGACGAGCAGGTCGTCGGGCCGGGTGTTGCGGAAAAAACCGCGGTGCGAGCGCCCTATGGGCGTGCGCGTGGCGGCAACGATGTAGGCTTCCTGGACTTGTTTGGCCATGATGTGATTCCTTTGAGTCTTTAACTTTTCCGGGGGCCGGAGGGAATCCAGGCCCAGACAAATTCGCATTCCACCGGGTTGATGCCCGCCTCGTCGGTCACCGTGACCGACACCTTGACTTCGCCCTTGTCGCTGGCCTGCATGGCGGCGCGCTGCTCGTCGCTCAGCGTCGCCACGGCGCGCAGGGAGCCGGTGGCGCGCTTTTTGAACGCCATCTTCAGCTCCTTGGCCAGCGGGATGCAGTCGTCGCGCACATTCATGCCCACCACCATGCCGGTGGCGGTCTCCGCCAGCAGGTTCATGGCCGAGGCATGGATGCCGCCAATGTGGTTTTGCACCTTTTTTTCGTTTTTGATGCCGATTTCCACGCTGCCGCGGCTCATCTGCAAAAAGTCCAGGCCTGCCGTGCCGGTAAAGGGCACGGCCCGGCGCAGGATCACGCTGCGAAACCAGGGGCGCGCAAAGGCCGGCACCTCATCGAGCCGCTCCAGCTGCCGTTCCAGGCGGTTCGGTTTGTGGTCGCTCATATTTTTTCCCCTACCAGCGAACGCCGCAGAACCGGCTCTGCCGGGCTGCTGGTGTTGCCCCCTGCAAGGGGGGAGGTGGCTACACGAAGTGAGTCCGCAACGGGGGTGTTCATCAATTCCTCACGGGCTTGCCGGTGCTCATCATGCCCATGATGCGTTCCTGCGTCTTGGGGTGCTCGAGCAGCGAGCAGAAGGCCTTGCGTTCCAGCGTCATCAGATACTCTTCGGTCACCAGCGTGCCGGCATCGACATCGCCACCGCAGACCACGTGGGCGATCAGGCCGGCAATGTGGAAGTCGTGCGCGCTGATGAAGCCACCGTCGCGCATGTTGACCAGCTGGCCCTTGATGGTGGCCAGGCCGTTGCGGCCCACCACCGGGAAGGGCCGCTTGTGCGGCGCCCGGTAGCCGGAGTTGAACAGGGCGCGCGCTTCATTCAGGGCCACGAACAGCAGCTCGTCCTTGTTCGGCACGATCACGTCGCTGTCCAGCAGGTAACCGAGCTTGCGGCTCTCGATGGCGCTGGTCCCGACCTTGGCCATGGCGGCGGCGGTAAATCCCTCCGTCAGGAAGGGCAGCAGGTCCTTGTTGGTCGAGGTCGCCGCGTTCTCGGCGGCACGGCGCGCGATGTAGGCCAGGCCGCCCGCGCCGGGCACCAGGCCCACGCCGACTTCCACCAGGCCGATGTAGCTTTCCATCGCGGCCACGCGTTTGGCGGAATACACCGCCATCTCGCAGCC
>CAZWDK010000120.1:0-9513 GCA_964633095.1 uncultured Polaromonas sp.
TTGGCTTTCATGCCGTCGGCGTGCGCCTGAAAACCGCGCCCAAGTCGGTGCTGGAAGTTTTTTTCGATGCCTCGCGCCGCGACGCCCGCATGCGCCAGTTCGCCGACCGCGCCCGCGAGGCCGGTGTCCGGCTGATCGAGTCCGACGGCCTGCGCCTGGCCAAGATGTGCGGCAGCCACGGCCACCAGGGCGTGGTGGCGCGTGTGGAGGCGGTGGCCCGGGTCACTTCGCTCGATGAACTGCTGGAGCAACTGGAGGCCGCGGGCGTGGCCCAGCCGCTGCTGCTGGTGCTCGACGGCGTGACCGATCCGCACAACCTGGGCGCCTGCCTGCGCGTGGCCGATGGCGCCGGCGCCCATGCCGTGATCGCGCCCAAGGACCACGCCGCCGGCATCAGCGCCATCGTCGCCAAGGTCGCCAGCGGCGCGGCCGAAACCATGCCGTATTTCATGGTGACCAACCTGGCCCGCACCCTGAACGAGCTGAAGGAGCGCAACATCTGGTGCATAGGCACCAGCGACGACGCCGAAAAAACGATTTACGACGTGGACCTCAAGGGCCCGGTGGCGCTGGTGCTGGGCGCCGAGGGCGAAGGCATGCGCCAGCTCACGCGCAAGACCTGCGATGAACTGGTCAGCATTCCGATGCGCGGCGCGGTGGAAAGCCTCAACGTCTCGGTGGCCAGCGGGGTCTGCCTGTATGAGGCGCTGCGCCAGCGCAGTTGATTGGGCTTGATGAAAAGCGCCGGTAACGCTGGCGCTAGACCAACCCGAACCAGCCCAGCAGCGCTCCTGCGCCCAGCAGCCACAGCAGGTGGATCTTGCTGCGCCAGACGATGATGGCGGTGGCGGCCGTGAGCAGCCATAGCGGCCAGTTTTTGAGCGAGCTGCCGTTGCTGCCCGCCAGAATCCAGCTGGTGGCGATCAGCAAGGCCACCACGATGGGCGCCATGCCCTGTTTGAACGCGCGCACCCCCGGCAGTTCGCGGTTGCGATGGCCCCATTGCGCGGCCACGTAAGTCAGCGTGGTGCTGGGGATCAAGATGCCCACCATCGCCAGAAAAATACCCAGCATGCCCGTCAGCATGCCGCCGGCATTGAGGCCCACATTCCAGCCCATCAAGGCAATAAAGAGGACGTTGGGTCCGGGGGCGGCCTGCGCGATGGCAATCGAGGCATTGAACTGTGCGTCGGTCAGCCAGTGCTGCTGTTCGACCAGAAAGCGGTGCATGTCGGGCGCGGTGGAAATGGCGCCGCCGATCGAGAGCAGCGACAGGGACAGGTAATGCAGGAACAGGTTGAGCCAGTCGCCCGCGGAAAAACTCAGGTGCAGGGCTTCGCTCATGGTTTCAGCTTCCGGTAAGCCAGCACGCAGGCGACGGCGCCCAGGCCGAACAGCACGTAGGCCAGCGGCCAGCGGAGCAGCGCGATGGCCGCAAAACACACCAGGCCGAATGCCACGCAAATGCGCAGGCCCAACACATTTTTTTGCAGGGCGCCGAACAGCTTCAGGCCGGTCGCCGCGATAAGCCCGGCGGCCACCGCACCCATGCCGCGCAGCGCACCGGCCACGCCGGGATGGTTGGCAAAGTGGGCATACATCAGGGCCAGCCCCAGCACCAGCACCAGCGGCACCGCCAGCATGCCGGCCAGCGCCGCCATCGCCCCCTTGAGGCCGAAGTAGCGCCCGCCAATCATCAGCGACAGGTTCACGACGTTGGGGCCGGGCATGATTTGCGCCACCGCCCAGTCTTCAATGAACTCTTCGCGCGTCATCCAGCGCTTTTTTTCCACCAGTTCGCGCTGCACCACGGCCAGCACGCCGCCAAAGCCCTGCAGGGCCAGCCAGGTGAATGAAACAAACAGGTCGGTCAGGGATTGGGGGCGCGGATGATCTTCCGCCGGCAGGGAACTCATGCGGTGATTATCGCTGCTTGCCCGGTGTGCAGCGGCCCACCGGAGGGAAGCCGGAGGCATTGGCTTTGCTATTAAAAGAAGAGCAGGTTGCGCCCGTACTCTATGGGTGAAAAGCTTAAGTGGCCTGTGAAGCCCGTTGAAACGCAGCCGCCGGGCCTCAGAGCCGCAGTTCCCAGGTTTCGCCCACCAGTTCCTTGCCGTAGCCGCTGAAAGGCTTGCTGTCGATCAGCTTGAAGCCGCGCCTGGCGTAAATGCTGCGGGCCGCATCGAGGTGGCTGTTGGTCCAGAGCACCATTTTTTTGTAGCCCTTGCGTCGGGCGAACTGCAGGCATTCATCGGTCAGGCGCAAGCCCAGGCCCAGGCCGCGGGCCTCAGGCGTGAGGAGCAGCAGGCGCAGCTGCGCCACCGTTTTGCTCTTGCGCACCACAAAGACCGACCCCACGCGTTCGCCGTCGAGTTCCGCGATCCAGCCTTTCTCCCATTCGGGCTGAAAGCTGCGCAGGTAGTGGGCCGCGATCTCGGCCACCAGGGCTTCAAACTCGCTGTTCCAGCCGTACTCGCGCGCGTAAATTTCGCCATGCTGCTGCACCACCCAGCCCAGGTCGCCGGGTTGGGGGTCGCGCAGCACAATGGTCCGCGTAGTCGCCGGTTCGGTGGCGGGCGCCAGCAGGCGCTGCACCGTGCCCATGGCGCTCACCAGTTTTTGCTGATCGCCGGGGCCAAGCGCCGCCAGCAGCGCCGCGGCTTCATCCGCTGACTGCTGCTGCAGGGGCGCAAACACCTGGTGCCCGGCCTTGGTCAGCGCCAGCAGGCTTTGCCGGGCGTCGGCCACGGACGGCACGCGCGTCAGCCAGCCCTTGCTTTCAAAGCGGCGCAGGATGCGGCTCAGGTAACCGGCGTCGAGCGCCAGGTCGCGCCCCAGTTCGGAGGCGGTGGGCTGGTCCCGGTGCGCCAGCTCGTACAGCACGCGCACTTCGGTGAGCGACAGTTCGCTGCCCAGGTAGGGGTCCAGCACGCCGATGCGCTGGGTGTAAAAGCGGTTGAAGCCGCGAACGGCCTGAATGTGGGCCGCGGGGGGTGGAACGGAGATTGACGTTGTCATGTGACTACTGTCAATCAATTGGTTGATTTTGTCAACTAATTGGGCTTGAGCGCGATACCTCAGCCCGACATGCCACCCGACACCTCGATTTGCAGCCACGCATCTTGCCCGATGCCGGCGTTGTTGAGCAGCACGTCGATGCGGCCAAGCCGGTCTTTGACTTTGTCCACTACGGCATCCACCATGGAGCGTTGCGTTACGTCCATCACATGAGGTCGCCGGGTGTCGTTAAATAGGAAAAAGGTGAAATCAATAAATCGGCTGGTGCTTGCGGATGGCCTCCTTGACCGCGCCGGTCAGGACAAAACCGGGACCGAATTTGGCCGCCAGCTGATCGCAGCGTTTGATGAAGGTCTCGATTCCCATGCCGTAAATGAACTGCATGGCGCCGCCGGCACGGCCTGGGCGTTTCAGTTCCTTGACCATGCGCTCGACCAGCAGCTCGCCCGGCGTTGTCGCATAGCTTTGGCCTTCGGCGTTGAAGTCGCTGCGCGTCTGCTCCAGCACCTGCACGCTGAGCGACAGCGCGGTTTCATCGAGCACGGCCAGCGGCCCGACCGGCATGCCCGCCTGGACGCCGGCGTTTTCAATCGCCGCGGCCGGAATGCCTTCGTCCAGCATGGCCGCGCCTTCCATCACAAAGGCGCCGAAAGTGCGGCTGGTGTGTTGGCTGCGGCGAGTGATGCGCGATAGGAAGCCGCGTGCGCCGGCGAGCCCAGCGCGGGTGGTAGCGGCATCAGCGCAAGGCGAGTGTGAAACATGGGACCCCCAGCAAGTCATTCGGCGGGCAGCGCAGCCGGCGGCGCCCGCGCGTCGATCAACGCTTTTCAATCTGGCAAGGCAGCGCCGTCTCGAAGGCCGAGGTGGTGATGTAGCGGCCGCGCGGGTAGTACTCACCCATGTCCTTGGCCTCGTCGCCGGGCTTGCCGATGTTCTGCACCGCGTGCTTGAACTCGCCGGTGCCGAGCATGTGGCGCAGCTGCAGTACGGTCACGTCCGCGTCCACCGCACCGTCGCCGTCGTCGGCCATCGGCAGCCACGCGACGCCGCACTGGGGGATTGCGTTGCGCGGGCGGTCGGCGGCGCGGCTGACGACGACGGTGTAGAAGCCGTCCGGACCTACCGGCACCTTCTCGTCGTGCACGCACGCGTTGACGCGCGTGTTCGCAAAACCCTGGTTGGAACAGAACGACCAGTAGCGCAGGTCGCCGCCACCCATCTTGGTGTCGCCGTTGAAGGTTTTCGGCGTCGTCGGTGCCTTACCGCGCACGACGAACACCTTGCCGTGCTTGCGGTTCAGGATCGTGCGGATGTACTGGTTGTCCAGGTTCGGGTAGAAGCCGCCCTCGCTCTTGCGGGCGTCGGCCTTGAGCGCTTCGCCGGTGTAGATTGCGTACAGCGCCTCGCGGTCGAGCTGCTGGTACCAGGTCGGCGGATTGGTCGCTGGGTGCAGCGGCCCGATCTTGGCCGCGGCCTGCAGCAGCTCGTGGTACTTGGCCATCGGCACCGCCATCGCCGCCGGGTCCAGCTGCAGCGGCTGGCGCGTGCGCAACGAGGTGCAGGCCTCGGCGCCCTTGAGCACCTTGCCGTCGGCCAGCGTCAGCACCGGAGTCGGCAGGCCGGCACCGGCCGTTTCGTCGGTGCCCTTGTCAGCCACATAGATGCGATAGAGGATGACCTGCTGGCCCGGCGCGTTCCCGTATTTCGGCGTGTTGAGCTTGTCGCGCGTCTGTCCGACCAGGTTCATGCCGGTCTTCTGGTTCGGGTCGGGACGGCCGTCTACCACCTCGAGGTTGTACTCACGGCTGGCCGTCGTGCGGTCGGCACCGGACAGGAAGGTGTTGATCGAACCCGCCTTGGGCTTGATCAGGTAGTCTGCCACCGACTCGATGGGCCGGCCGGCCTCGTCGTAGCTGATGAACGACATGTAGCGTGAGCGCGGGAACCTGCCCTCCAGCGTCAGCTTCGCGCCCTGCGGTACCGTGAAGGCTGCGGCCCAGTAGTAGGTGGCCGCGTCGGGGTAGGCGATGTTGATGTACGGGTCGGCACTGGCCGGCCCGCGCGCCCAGAAGCAGGTGCGCGGGCCGGGGATCGGGTCCTTGCCGGCAGCCACGGCGCGCAGCGCTTCGTCAATGGTGGGGCTGTTTTGCGCCTGTGCCTGAGCAGGTTGAATGACGACGGGCGCGAACGCCAGGATGAGTGCGGCAATGAATCCGGAAGACGTGCGTTTCATGATGATCCTGTGAGCCGTCTGTGACGGGATGTCTCGCGGGAACGTGCGAGCGTGTGGATAGTAGGATTTCTGGCAAAGTCGGAATGTCCGAATTCCGACAAAGCCCGAAGCTACACGTTCATGGTTAACCCTAGGTTCAGTATCGATGTGAAAGGCCGCCTGCAGCGCACTCTGTTTGGCGTGCTCGATTCCGGGGCCCTGGACCAACTGTGTGCCTCAGCTCGCGTGGAACGTTACGAAATGCCGAGCCTGCTCAATGCGGCCGGCACGCCATTGCAGTGGCTTCGACTCGTCGTTGATGGGCACATCGAAATCGTGACCCGTCGCCCGTCCGGTGACGAAGTCGCGCTCGGGGACATCGGCCCCGGCTGCTGGGCGACGTGGTTGGCCTGCTTCATGCCTAACCCACCGGACGGCGACTTCTACAGCTCGGCATCGGCCTGCTATATCGCCTTGCCCGTGCAGATGGTGCGACAGATGTGCGAACGACACCCAGCGCTTTACCCGCGCATCATCGCTGAAATCGGCATGCGAATGCGTCTGTTGATGGAGTGGACCGGTCAGTCAGTGCTGGTAGGCCCCGAACAACGCATGGCCAGACTGATTCACGTGTTGGCACGCGCCCAGGCCATAGGCGCAAACTCCGGGACGCTGCACGTGACGCAGGCACGCTTGGCCAGTTTGGCGAGATGCTCCCGACAGTCCGCGAACATGCTGCTGGGCGCGCTCGAAAAGAAAGGCCTGATCCGGCTGGCCTATGGCAGGTTCGAAATCGATGATCTGGCGCGGTTGGCCGCGTTTGCCGAGCGGGAACAATCGAACTGAAAAATCGTAGCGTTCGTTTAAGACAGAAAGGACGGAATGCTGCCTGACGGCACACGCGACATCTTGGGCATCTGGATCGAGAGCACGGAAGGGGCCAAATTCTGGATGAAGGTCTTCAACGACCTCAAGACCCGAGGCTGCAACGACATGCTGATTGCGGTCACCGATGGCTTGAAGGCTATGGCTATATGTGGGAGTACCCGATCACCCGCGCCTATGCCGACGCCCGGGTGCAGCGCATTTATGGCGGGGCGAATGAAATCACGAAAGAGGTGATTTCGCGGTCCATGGGCTTGGGTGGGAAGTAGGGGGGTATTGCTGTCCGAAAGAGCGGAATCGGCCAGGTTCTAAGAAAAACAAGCCTCTAGCCTATGAAGTACAAGCTCAGCTAGCTATTATTTTGATAGCGCTTTGTCTGGCGCCTTGGCCCGGGAGCGGCCGCCGTGGCACTATCTGCGCAGCAGTTTTTCGCCGTGAGTTCACTTTTCCGGACGCGGTACTGGCATTCATGACTTCGAGGAGAAACGGTGTACCACCTTCACTACTGGCCCGGCATCCAGGGCCGCGGCGAATTTGTCCGGCTGGCGCTCGAAGCCGCCGGCGCCCCCTACCTTGACATTGCACGCGGTGGCGAGCCGGCCGGGCAGGGCATGGCCGCGATGCTGCACTACCTCGAAGACGATTCCGTCGTCCGCCCGCCCTTTGCCTGTCCTTTTCTTGTCCATGGCAAGCTGGTCATCGGCCAGACCGCCGCCATCCTGCTGTACCTGGGCCCCAGGCTTGGGCTGGTCGGCAAGAGCGAGGCGGATCGTCTCTGGACCCACCAGCTGCAGCTGACGATTGCCGATGCGGTGGCCGAGGTGCACGACACGCACCACCCCGTCGCCAGCGGGCTTTACTACGAAGAGCAGACGCAGGAAGCGAAGCGCCGGGCCGAGGATTTCCGCCGGGCCCGGCTGCCCCGGTTCCTGGCCTGGTTCGAGGCGGTGCTGGCGCGCAACCCACGCAACGCGGGGCGCCTGGCCCAGGGCAAGGGGCTTCACCTGGTGGGCGGGCGGCTCAGCTACGCCGACCTGTCGCTGTTCCAGCTGGTTGAAGGGCTGCTTTACGCCTTTCCCCGGGCGGCCCGGCGCCACCTGAAGAAAACGCCGGGCGTGGCCGCGCTGCACGCGGCTGTGGCGCAGCACAGGCGGGTGGCCGCCTACCTGCACAGCGAGCGGCGCCTTCCATTCAGTGAGGAGGGTATCTTCCGGCGCTATCCGGAACTCGATGGCTAAGGCGCCATGCGGCCGGGCGGAAGCTGCTTGCGCGGCGTTCCTTACAGGCGTATAAGTCAATAGTGCCATAGTGGTTTTCCCGCCGCTGTGCCGCGATATGTCCGTCCGATTACAAGGAGGGTGCCATGAAACGACGCATTTACTGGCTGATACCCGATCTGCCCAATGCCCGGCGGGCGATGAGTGATTTGTTGTTGACGCAGATCGAGGCGAAGCACATTCATTTCGTGGCGCGCGATGGCATGGACATGTCCGGGCTGCACGCCGCCAATGTCCTGCAGACCTCGGACGTGGTTCACGCGGCGCAAACCGGCTTGCTGATAGGGGGCGTGGCAGGTGTTTTGGCGGGCCTGGTGGCGGCGCTGTTTTTCCCCATTGTGGGTGATTCGCCGCAATGGGAAGTGCTTGCCGTGCTGCCCGTGCTGTGGGGAGTCATCGGTGCCTGGTCGTCCAGCATGATAGGCATTTCCATCCCCAGCCCCCGGCTGCAGCGCTTCGAGGGGGCGATAGCACAGGGATCGATTTTGCTGATGGTGGATGTGCCGCGTTCGCGCGTCGAGAACATCGAATCGCTGCTGCAGGCCGCGCATCCCGAAGCCCGTTTCGAAGGCGTGGACAGGCACGGTTTCGCCTTGCTCTGAGCCGCCCAGCCTGATGACCAAGCAAGGGGCCGCCCATGATCATGGCCATCGCGCTGCTTGTCATCGTCATCGGGTCGTTGCTGTTCCATTTTTTCAATCCCTGGTGGACCACGTCGCTGGCCTCGAACTGGCAGCCGATGGACGACATGCTGACGATCACGCTGGTGATCACCGGCATCTTCTTTGTGGTCATCAATTTCTTCATCGCCTACACGCTGTGGCGCTATCGCCACCGTGAGGGCCGCCGCAGCGGCGACGGCCACGCTGCGGCCTACAAGCCCGAGAACGCGAAACTCGAGCGCTGGCTGATCGGTATCACCACGCTGGGCATCATGGCGCTGCTGGCGCCAGGCCTGGTGGTTTATGCGAACTATGTCAGGGCGCCGCGCGATGCCCTGGTGCTGGAAGTGCTGGGCCAGCAGTGGCAGTGGTACTACCGTTTTGCGGGCGCCGGCGGCAAGCTGGGCGCCACGGACGCCCGCTTTGTCAGGGCCGCCAACCCGTTCGGGCTGGATCCGGCCGATCCGGCCGGACAGGACAACATCCTGGTGGCCGGCAACGAGGTGCATTTGCCGCTGAACAAGCCGGTCAAGGTGTTGCTGCGTTCCAACGATGTGTTGCATGACTTCTACGTGCCGCCGTTTCGCGCCCGCATGAACATCGTGCCGGGCCAGGTCAGCACCTTCTGGTTCACGCCGACCAAACCCGGCCGCTACGAAGCGCTGTGCGCCCAGCTGTGCGGCATCGGCCACCCCAATATGCGCGGCTTTGTGGTGGTGGAGGGCGAGGCCGCTTTCCAGGCCTGGCTGAAGACGCAGTCGACCTTTGCCATGACCATGGCCAGTCCGGCCCGTGGCGCTCCGGCCGGAGCGCCCGCCGGTGGCGCCGATGCGCGGGTCCTGCAGGGCCTGGCGCTGGCCGAGTCCAAGGGCTGCGTGGCTTGCCACACGGTCGATGGCAGCCCCAGGGTGGGGCCGACGTGGAAGGGCCTTTATGGCAAAACCGAAACCATGAAAGACGACTCCACTGCGCTGGTCGATGAAGCCTACCTGCAGAGCTTCATCCGCAACCCGCAGGCCCGTGGCGTGAAAGGCTTCCCACCGATCATGCCCAAGATCGAGCTGAGCGACAACGAACTGGCCGCGCTGGTGGCCTATATCCAGTCGCTAGGCGGGCCGGCCCAGGCCGCGCCCGAGTCCAAACCTGAGCAGAAAGCACAACGATGAACGCACTGCCGCCCGACAAGGAATGCCATGGCCTACGCTGATGACGCCTCGCATCACCCGCAAAGCTTCTGGACCAAGTATGTCTGGAGCCAGGACCACAAGGTGATCGCCGTCCAGTACGCCTGCACCGCCATTGCGGTGGGGCTGGTGGGGGTGCTGCTGTCCAACCTGATGCGCTTGCAGCTGGGCTTTCCCGGCCAGTTCGAGTTCATCAACGCCGAGCGTTATTACCAGTTCGTCACCATGCACGGCATGATCATGGTGATCTACCTGCTGACCGCGCTGTTCCTCGG
>CAZWDK010000121.1:0-1939 GCA_964633095.1 uncultured Polaromonas sp.
GTCGACGGCCTGGCTGGAGAACACGCGCACGATATGGCCATCGCCCTGAGCCGTGATGCTGCTGGCGCCCGGCGGAACAATGGTCAGCGTGTCCGGCCTGGCCTGGAGGGTCGCGCCGCCGGCCTCTATGGCGGCGGCGACGTCGACCAGGAACACCATGTACTCATCAGGCTGGCTGTCGCGGCCCAAGCGGGCGCCCGCCTTCACCTGCGAGACCGCGACCACGAAATTGGCGCCGCGCGTGATCCAGGTCCTCTCGTCCGGCCGGGTGTGCTGCGCGGGGCTGGCGTGGTGGCGCGCCGCGGTGGCCAGGGTTGCTTGGCTAGTCATCAGATAACTCCTCGAATGAAAATGTCACGCCGGCTTTCCTGCCGGTTCAAGGCGCGGGATGCGCAATCGCCTGCGCCCCCTGGCGCAGCAAGGACTGGTCGGAACCGAACACAAACCAGTTCACGCCCATCGCCGCGTAGTGGTCGCGCTCGGCAAGGCTTGCGGTGAACACACCGGCCAGCTTGCCGGCCGCCAATGCCGCCGCAATGCTGCGGTCCGTCGCGGCCGAAACCGCGGCATGTTTGGAATCATCGAGGCCCATGGCCAGCGCCAGGTCGGCCCGGCCTATAAACAGGCCATCGACACCGGGAACGACCGCAATCTGCGCAGCGCACTCCACGGCTTGCGGGCTTTCGATCTGGCAGATGACCAGGGCCTGGTCGCCGGCCAGCAGCGCCTGCTTCATGCCCAGCGTGCCGTAGCCGGCGAAGCGCGGCGAGCTGGAGTAGCCGCGCTTGCCGTTGCGGAACCTGGCATGGCCAACCACCGCCTGCGCCTGCGCCACGCTGTCCACATGTGGCACGAGCAAACCGGCGGCGCCCATGTCGAGCGCCGAGCCGATCGTGGCGGGGCTGCAGTCGGGGATGCGCACCAGCAGCGGCAGGCCGGCGGCTCGCCCGGCCAGCAGCAGCAGGTCCAGTGCCCCGCGGTCCAGCGGCGCATGCTCGGCATCAATCACGGCAAAGTCCAGCGCCGTGGTACCCAGCACTTCGACAATATGCGGTGAGCTGGTCTTGATGAAGGTTCCGACCTGGTAGCGGGCCGGCTGCTTCTGAAGTGTCTTGAAAGTGGCCATGTCAGTCCTGTGATGCCTTCCTGCTCATGGGCGGCGTCTGCAAGACAGGCCGCTCGAAAATCTCGCCGAGCGCCGCGTAGTAGGGTCCGCCAAGGCGCGAGATCGGCTGCATCTTCATGCTGTCCACGTACCGGCCGTCGTAGACCTCGCTGGACAGGTGGAAGGCCACCACCTCGCCGATGTACAGCGTGTTCAGCCGCCCCAGGCGCACGATCTGGCTCAGCTTGCACTCCATCTGTACCGGCGACATGGCGATGCGCGGTGGCTTGACGTGAGTGCTGGGCAGCAGCTCTATGCCCAGCGCCTTGGCCTCGCTCTCCTCGGGCGCGAACTCGGCCGAGGTCTGGTGCGTCAACTCCATGTTGTGGATGGTTGCCACGTTCACCACGAACTCGCGGCCGTTCTCGATGTTGCGCGCGGTGTCTTTCAAGTTGCCGCCGCGCGAGCCGATGTTCACCGCCAGCATCGGCGGACTGTGGGCCACGTAGTTGTAGGAGCTGAAGGGCGCAGCGTTCACGACACCGTTTGCGTCCACACTGGTGATCCAGGCGATCGGCCGTGGCGTCACGATGCCGCACAGCAGCCGGTAGGCGGTTGCCGTGTCCATGGAGGACGCGGCCAAGGTAGTGAATTCTTGTGACATGGGCTTAGGGTCTTGTCGGGTTCTCAGGCCTTGATGCCACCTTTTGCGAACACGCGCTTGCCCGTGTCGTGAAATACCGCGCGCTTTTCCTGCGGACTCAGGAGCACGGCCGAATCCAGGAAGCGCTGCACCATCTCCTTGTAGGTGCCCGACGAGGTGCCGATGTCCGA
>CAZWDK010000121.1:2039-4494 GCA_964633095.1 uncultured Polaromonas sp.
TCCTGAGCGACGTCCCATGTCTTCAGGGCCTGGGGCGAATTGAGCCAGGGCATGCTGCCGTCAGGTTTGCGCCCGCCGAACAGGCGCACGCCCGCAAGCCCGTTCTTCTGGATGTACTGCCGCACGAGCGCCGGTGTCCCGGCGTCCTCGGCGTCCAGGATCACCACCGCGCTAAAGAGGTCCGGGTACTTGTCCGAAGAGTCCAGGATGTAGCTGTTGTCGTAGCGGTAGATCATGCGTTTTTGCACGGCCACGATGCCATCGACGTTTTCCTCCTCCATCCAGCGCAGCATGCGCAGGGCGTCGGGCACCTCATTGATGGGGTTGGGGCCATGTTGCCCACCCGGCTTGCCGATGACTCCCGGATGCCGGTACGGCGCATCGGCGGCACGCTGCATGGGATTGCGCGGATAGCGCGCCTGGTCGTCGGCGACCAGGTGGGCGTGCGAATCGAAAAGAAGGGGGCGGGTGGCGTTACTGGTGGTCATGGGTGCTTTTCCTGGTTACGGGTATTCGTCGGCGTGCACTCATTCGAGTGAGATCCTGGCGGCGTCAACCACCTTTTTCCATTTGGCGGCTTCGGCGTCCATCAGCGTGCCCAGCAGTTCCGGCGGGCCGCTGGCTGGGACCATGCCGAACTGCGCGAGCCTGGCGCGGCCCTCGGGGGAATTCGTGTAGCGGTTGATGGCCTGGTTCAGCCTGGCGACCTGGGCCTTTGCCAGGCCGGCCGGGCCGATGATGGCAAACCAGACCGTGGCTTCGACGTCGATGCCCTGCTCCAGCGCGGTCGGCACATTGGGCAGGCCGGGGAAGCGCTGCTTCGAGGTCACGGCCAGGGCGCGCAGTTTGGCGCCCTGGATGTTTGGAATGAAGGCCGTCACCGGCGCCGAGATGGCCTGGATCGAGTTGCCGAGCAGATCGGCCATGGCCGGCGTGTCGCCCTTGTACGGCACGGACTGCGGGCCCACGCCGGCACTGGCCTTGAAGGATTCCAGCGCCAGGTGGCCTATCGTGCCATTGCCCGGATGCCCGATCGGGTACTGGGCCGGATTGGCCTTGAGCAGCGCCACAAACTCCTTGAGGTTGGCCGCCTTGCCGTTCGGATTGCTGACGAACACCAGCGGAATCTCGCCAACCAGCGCGATCGGCGTCAAGTCCTTTTGCGCGTCGAACGGCATGGCCTTGTACAAGGACTTGTTGTTGGCCAGCGGGCCCGAGGTCGACAGGCCTATGGTGTAGCCATCGGGCGCGGCCTTGGCCACGGCATCGGTGCCGATGTTGCCACTGGCGCCGCCCTTGTTGTCCACGATGAACTGCTGGCCGAAGGTCGTGCTCAGGTGCTGGGCCAACTGGCGCGCCACCATGTCGGTGCTGCCGCCGGCCGGAAACGGCACGATGATCCTGACCGGCTTGCCGGGCCAATCGGTTTGTGCCAGCACGCTGGACTGCGCCATGGCGAGCATGCTGCAGGCGACGAGCGCGGCCCGCAAGAAGTGTCGGCGAATCATGAATGTCTCCAATCAGTTGCTATGTCGCTGGCGTTTCAATTCACTCAATATCTCGGGCAGGCGGCCTTGGGCTCGCTGGCGCAGGCTTTCGTACACGCTGTTGCCGTGCGCGTCGATCGCCACGGTGGCCGGGCCCAGGTTCTCGACACGCAAGGTCACCAGCCGGAACTGGGAGATGTACTCATTCCAGTGGCTGGAGACGACGCTCTGGATGGCCTGCGACAGCAGCGTGCAGCCGCCGCCGAGAAACGAAAGGTAGGCGCAACCAGCCTCCTGCATGGCGGCGACGCTGGCCAGGTCCAGCCCGCCCTTGCCGCCGACCAGGCGCAGGCCCAGCGATCGGATCAGGGCCGGCATGTAGGCGTTGTAGCGTGTGCTGGTGCTGGGGTTCATGTACAGCGCCTGCGGCGAGCCGTTATCACCGGCGCCATCGCGGGTGTACGAACTCAGATGGAAGAAGGCGCCGCCCTGCAGATCCAGCGGCAGTGCATGGCCGGCCTGCAGCTCGGTCACCATGCGCTGGTGCGTCGGCAGGCCGATGCTGATCGTGATGTCGCCGCTCAGCATGACCATGTCGCCGACCGCCAGCTCGCGCACGGCCGCAGCGTCGAGCGGCAGGCGCAGGTGATGTGTCTTGCCCGTCATTCGAACCACTCCACCGTGCCGTTGTTGCGGATGCGCGCGCCGGTGCGGCGATTGATCCAGCAGTTCATGGCGACCGCCACCGGCATGAAGCCGTGGCTGGCCGCGTAGTCGATGTGCACCGCCATGGCCGTGCTGTCGCCGCCCGTGCCCATGGGGCCGAAGCCCATGCCATTGATGGCCTGGAGCAAACGCTGCTCCATCGCGGCAAGTATCGGCTCCGGATTGGTCTGGCCGAACGGCCTCAGTATCTGCTGCTTGGCCAGGCGCGCCGCGTAGTCGAAGGTGCCGCCTATGCCGACGCC
>CAZWDK010000121.1:4594-5735 GCA_964633095.1 uncultured Polaromonas sp.
AAGCCGTCCACGATCGCCTGGCGCACGGCACCGTCGAACCGCACCTGGGTGCCCATCTTCACCGAGTACACCGGAATGCCGACGTCGGAACACACCAGGTGGTCCTGCTGCTCGGCCGCATCGGCGCTCTTGAGCATGATGCTCAGTGTTTTCCTGGCGGTGTCGGAGCGCTCCGTGCCCTGCGCCTGGCGCAGCACGGCCTTGGTGTCTTGCGGAATCCTCTTGAGCGAACGCTCGTACAGGGAGGCGGTGACGGTCTTGATCAAATCGCTGGTAATCGGCATGCGGCAGGGCAATAAGTGGTAGGGCAAAAAAATCTCAGGCCGTAGGATGCAATGGCCGGGTGCGTTGCACAAGCGAGTTTTTCTACCTTTTCGCAGCGCGAAATTCTTGGCCTCGCGCGATTCAGGATGAAAGCCCGGCCACCCGTGGGCCATGTAAACATTGCTTACAGCGAGCGTCAGCGGTCTGGCTGCTGCGCGCCCGTCTGCGACTATGCTTGAGGCTGCGATCCCCCGCTCCTGCGAACCACCGTTCTCAGGCCCTGTTCAAGAGATAAGTGATGAAACCCATGAAAAACCTTCTTGCCCTGCTGGCCGCCAGCACCCTGGCCACCGGCGTCTTTGCCGCCGCACCCGCCGAAACCCTGCCCTCGGGCGTCAAAATTGTGCACAGCGTTGACGGCACCGGGCCGCTGCCCAAGGCCGCCGACACGGTGAAGGTGCACTACCGCGGCACGCTGGCCGATGGCAAGGAATTCGACAGCTCCTACAAGCGCGGCACGCCCGCGAGCTTCCCGCTCAACCGCGTGGTACCCTGCTGGACCGAAGGCATGCAAAAGATCAAGGTGGGCGGCAAGGCCACGCTGACCTGCCCGCCGGCCACGGCCTATGGCGAGCGCGGTGCCGGCGGCGTGGTGCCGCCCAATGCCACGCTGACGTTTGAGGTCGAGCTGCTGGCGATTGAAAAGTAAAGACGAGCAAGCCGCCCTGACGGCTTACAGGGCGGCATCGAGCGCGGCAAGCAGCGCCTCGTTAAAGGCGTCTGCCCGCTCAAACTGCACCCAGTGCCCTGCGGCGTCAACCAGCCTCAGGCCCCGCAAATCTCCGGCCTGCCGCAGGGCTGTTCCCAGCGCCGCCAT
>CAZWDK010000121.1:5835-9493 GCA_964633095.1 uncultured Polaromonas sp.
CATTCGGCATTTATACCCGGCCTCCCGCGGGGCCATGGCGAAGCGCCTAAACTGCCTGCTGCCTTCTCCCGCAAGCGATTCACAAGCCACCCGCAAGCGTAGCCATGATTCCCTTTTCAGTTCTCGACCTGTCCCCCATCGTCAGGGGCGCCACGGCGGCCGACGCCTTTCGCAACACGCTGGCGCTGGCCCGGCATGCCGAGCAACTGGGCTACCAGCGCTTCTGGCTGGCCGAACACCACAACAACCCCGGCATTGCCAGTGCCGCCACGGCGGTGGTGATTGGCCATGTGGCGGGCGGCACGCAGACGATTCGTGTCGGCGCGGGCGGCATCATGCTGCCCAACCACTCACCGCTGGTGATTGCCGAGCAGTTCGGCACGCTGGCGACCTTGTATCCGGGCCGGATCGACCTGGGGCTGGGCCGGGCGCCCGGCACCGACCCGCTGACGGCGCATGCCTTGCGGCGTGACCACCCGGACAACGCCGACACCTTCCCGCAAGACGTCGAGGAGCTTCGCCACTACTTCGAGCCGGTGCAGCCCGGCCAAGCCATCCGGGCCGTGCCGGGCGCGGGGCTGCGGGTGCCGCTCTGGCTGCTGGGCTCCAGCCTCTTCGGCGCCCAGCTGGCGGCCCAGCGTGGCCTGCCCTTTGCATTTGCCTCGCATTTCGCACCCGACATGCTGATGCATGCGCTGGACATTTACCGGGACCGCTTCCAGCCCTCGGCCCAGTTGCCAAAGCCCTACGTCATGGTGGTGGCCAATGTGGTGGCGGCCGAAACCGATGCGGCGGCGCAATACCAGTTCAGCTCGATCCAGCAGGCCCTGACCAACCTGCTGCGCGGCACGCCCGGCCCCATGCCGGCGCCGATTGACGACATCGAGGCTTTCTGGTCACCCGCTGAAAAAGCCGGGGTTCAGCGCATGCTCAAGTACGCCATCGCTGGCTCGGCCGCGACGCTGGAAACCAAACTGCGCCGTTTCATTGCCGACACCGAAGCCGATGAGCTGATGATCACCACGCACATTCACGACCCGGCCCTCGCCCGGCGCTCGCTCGACATCACCGCGCAGGTCAGGGACAGGCTATCTCCGACTTAAGTCGACAGCTGCCGCAGCCACTGCATGGCCTGCGCCAGTTCATCGGGCGTGATCTCGTGGGCGTTGGGAAACTCGGCATGGCGCAGCGTGAGCGGCAGTTGCTGCAACTGCTCACGAATGGCGTGGGAATGGGCCAGCGGCAACACCTGATCGCGCGTTCCGGCACTGACCCACAGCTGCTTGCCCTGCAATTGATCGGCCGGCGCCAGCAGCGGCAGCACCTCCGCCAGCAGCCGGCTGTGCAGCACCATCGCCCCCTGCACCCGTTGCGGCTGCGTCAGCAGCAGCGACAGCGCCATGATGCCGCCCTGGCTGAAGCCGCCCACCACCACCCGCTCGGGCGGCACGCCGAGCTGCTGCGACAGGGCGGACACCGTCTCGGCAATCAACCGGCGGCTGGCCGCTTCCTGCTCCTGGTTGATGACGCGCTGGCCCTGCGGCGTGATGCCAAACTGGAACCAGGCGTAGGAGCCCTGCCCCATCAGATTCGGCGCGCGCAGGCTGACGACATGAAAATGGGCCGGCACCGACGGCGCCAGGCCAAACAGGTCTTCTTCATTGCTGCCGACGCCGTGCATCAGCACCAGCAGCCAGGGATTGACGCTACCCGGGGCTGCCTCCCGCTTCAAAAATGATAGCTGCTTGCGCCCGCCGTTATTGGGCTTCATATGGTTTTGACTCATAAAACTCCTTCTTGATACGGCTTCAGGCAGCTTGCGCCAGTGCCAACGAATCCATGGCGAGGATGCCGTACATCACCTCGCGGCTGAGGTAGTCGGCCTGCACCGCGGGGTCTTCACCCCAGCCGGCTGCCCCCAGCGCAAAAAACAGCGGCAGAAAATGCTCCTCGCTCGGGTGCGCCCGCTGCGCATGCGGCGCCTGGCGGCGGTAATCCAGCAAGGCCTGCTGGTCGCCGCGTGCGATGGCGGCTTCCACCCAGCGGCTGAACTCGATCACATAGGGCGCAGGCTCACGCGCACCGCCAAAGAATTCGCGCAGATTGTGTGTCATGCTGCCCGAGCCGACGAGCAGCACACCGCGTGCGCGCAGGCTGCGCAGCGCGCGCCCCATGGCCAGCACCTGCGCCGGGCCGTAAGCCGCCGGCAAGGCGACCTGCACCACCGGCACATTGGCCTTGGGAAACAAATGCATCAGCGGCACCCAGGCGCCATGGTCCAGCGGGCGTTCGGCATCGCTGTCCGCCGCCATGCCGGCCTCTTTCAGCAAACCCAGCACTTCGGCCGCCAGCGCCGGGCTGCCGGCGGCCGGGTATTGCAGTTCGTAAAGCGCGGGCGGAAAGCCGCCAAAGTCGTGCCAGGTGGCCGGCGCCGGGTTGCTCATCACCGCCGGGGCGCGTGCCATCCAGTGCGGCGACATGATGACAATGCCGCGCAGGCCGCTGTCTGGCGCTTGCAGGCCTTCGCCCCAGCGTGTCAGTGCCGGGCCGGTGCTGCCGGCTTCAATCGCAAACAACGGCGCGCCGTGGGAAATAAACAGGACGGGAAGGCTTGAGGCGGTCATGAGGAACTCTCTTTCCAGGGTGATGAGGCTACTGTAGTTGTCCTTGAATGAAACATAAACATGCAACACATTGACTTATTGTCTTTAATCAATTGACAATACCAGTTAGCCCAGCCTTTCACCCGAGACCTCAAGCCATGGACCAACTTCGCCAGATGCAGGCCTTTGTCGCCGTGGTGCAAAGCGGCAGCTTTGTCAAGGCCGCCGACAAGCTGGGCACCTCGAAGGCCGTGGTGTCACGGCTGGTGCTGGAGCTGGAGGCGCAGCTGGCAACACGGCTGCTGCACCGCACCACGCGCCGGCAGTCCTTGACCGAAGCCGGCGCCGACTACTTCGAGCGCAGCCGCAAGATCCTGGACGACCTGGCTGAGGCCAACCTGGCCGCCAGCGCCGGCACCGCGCGCCCCGTGGGGCGCCTGCGCATCAGCGCGCCGGTGAGTTTTGGCAACCTGCACCTGGCGCCGCTGTGGGGCGGTTTTTTGCAGCGGCATCCCGATGTGACGCTGGACGTGACCCTGTCCGACCGCGTGGTGGACCTGGTGGAAGACGGCTACGAGTTGGCCATACGCATTGCCCGCCTGCCGGATTCCAGCCTGGTGTCGCGCCAGCTTGCCAGCACGCGGGTGGTGCTGTGCGCCGCGCCGGCCTACCTGAAGCGGCAGCCCGGGCTGCACAGCATTGAAGACATCGGCGCCCATCCGGTCATCGCCTACAGCTACTGGTCGGGCGGCGATGTCTGGGCCTTCGAGGGGCCCAACGGTCCGGTAGAGGTGACGACGCAGGCCCGCCTGCGCAGCAACTCGGGCGACACCTGCCTGGCCGCCGCCCTGGCCGGGCAAGGCCTGATCCTGCAGCCCGACTTCATAGTCGGCCCCGAGCTGAAGGCCGGCCGGCTGCTGGAGGTGTTGCCGCAGTACCGCGCACCGACGCTGGCCATTCATGCGGTGTATCCGAGCCGGCAGCACCTGTCGGTCAAGGTGAGGCGCATGGTGGACTACCTGGCTGCGGCGTTCAAAAAGCCCGCGTGGAACTAG
>CAZWDK010000122.1:0-4178 GCA_964633095.1 uncultured Polaromonas sp.
CGGCCGCCCTTGATGACTTCTTCCTCCTGCCACGGGTAATGGGTGTCGCAGGCATAGGTCAGGTTGGGAATGGCGGCGGCCGCATGCGTCATGGCCATCAGGCTGATGCCCAGGTGCGAGTTGGAGTGCATGGACATGCCCATGCCGAAGACGCCGCACATGCGGGCCAGCGCGGCGGTGGCGCGCAGGCCGCCCCAGTAATGGTGGTCCGACAGCAGGATGCTGACGGATTGGGTGGCGGCATTGCGCCGGAACTCGTCCATGGTGGTGACCACCATGTTGGTGGCCAGCGGCATGCGGCTGTGCCTGGCGAGTTCGGCCATGCCCTCCAGCCCGGGCGTGGGGTCCTCGTAATATTCGAGCAGGTCGTCCAGCTCCCGGGCGGCGGCGATGCTGGTCTCCAGCGTCCAGTTGGCGTTGGGATCGAGCCGCAGCGGCAGGGTCGGAAAGGCCTGGCGCAAGGCCTTCATCGCCTTGATCTCGTGGCCGGGCTCGAACACCCCGCCCTTGAGCTTGATGCTCTTGAAGCCATACAGCGCCACCATGGTCCTGGCCTGGACCACGATTTGCTCGGCCGTGACGGCCTCCCCCCAGGCATCGGGCGCATAGGGCCGGCCGGCATGCTCGGCGTATTTGTAGAACAGGTAGGCGCTGTAGGGCACCTCCTGGCGCACCGCGCCGCCCAGCAGGTCGCAGATCGGCAGGCCCAGCAGCTGACCCTGCAGGTCCAGCATGGCGACCTCCATGGCGCTGATGACCTTGTCGGCGTTTTTGGCGGTGTGCGAGCCCGGTGCCAGTTCGAACTGCACGCTGCCGTCGCCGCTGGCGCCCGGCCTGATGCTGGCGCGCACGCGCTCTTCCATCAGGTTGAGCTCGAACGGCGACAGACCGATCACGAGGGCCTTGGCCTGCCCAAGCACCTTTAGCATGGGCTCGTCGCCATAGGTCTCGGCGATGCCGACCCGGCCATCCGAGCTTTCGATTTCAACAATGCTGCGCAGGGCCCAGGGCTCGTGAATGCCGCTGGCGTTCAGCAGCGGCGCGTCGCGGAAGGCGATGGGCGTGACGCGGACCTGGGTGATACGGATGTCTTTGCTCATGTCAGCTCGCCGTCGCGCCGGATTTCTTGACGAGATCGGCCCAGCGCGCGATCTCGGTCTTCATGTGGGCCGCCAGTTCGTCGGGCGTGCTGCCCACGATCTCCATGCCCAGCTGCTCGGTCAGCTTGAGCGCCACCTCCGGCAGCTTCAGGATCTTGAGGATTTCGGCATTGAGGCGCTGCACGATGGGCTGCGGCGTTCCCCTGGGCGCGTAGACCGCCTGCCAGGAAGCCATCTGGAAGTTCCTGATGCCGGCCTCCATCATGGTCGGCAGCTGGGGGGCCAGCGCCATGCGCCTGGCCGTGGTGACCGCCAGAAGCTTGAGCCTGCCGGCCTGCGCCAGCGAGGCCGCAGCCGTCATCTGGTCAAACATGAAGGCCACCTGGCCCGACGAGACATCCAGCAGGGCGGGCGGCGTGCCCTTGTAGGCCACATGGGTGAGCGGCACGCCTATCAGCTCGGCAAACATCTCGCCCGCCAGATGGGTGGAGGTGCCCGCGCCCGAGGAGGCAAAGTTGCGCTTGGACGGATCGCGCTTGAGCAGCGCCACCAGCTCGGCCACGGAGTTGACGCCCAGATTCGGATTGACGATCAGCACATTGGGCAACATGGCCACCAGCGCCACCGGTTCAAAGTCCTTGACCGGGTCGTAGGACAGGTTTTTGTACAGGCTGGCATTGATGGCGTGGGTGCTGATGGTGCCGCCAAACAGCGTGTAGCCGTCGGGCTTGGACTTGGCGACAAAGGCCGCGCCCACCGCACCGGCCGCGCCCGGCTTGTTGTCGACGATGACCGGCTGCCCCAGCGATTCGGCCAGCTTTTGCGCCAGGGTGCGGCCAATCACGTCGGTGGACCCACCGGGCGTAAAGGGCACCACATAGGTGATGGGCTTGGCGGGCCAGCCGGGCGTGGCGAGGTCGGCCGCGTTGGCCACGCCGGGCAGCGGCAGCAAGGCCCCCAGGCCGAGGCCACCCAGGCCCAGAACCGCCTGGCGGCGGGAGAAATGTGTCGTCATCGAGGTCTCCATTGGAATCATGCGGCGATTGAGATGGGTTCGCCAAACTGCAATGTTAGCGCTAACAATTGGATCTTACGGCCGGCCCCTGGCAGCGGTCAAGTCAGGCGCTGGCTCTTTTGACTATGGAAAACCCGAGGTCGCGCACCCGGGGCCCGGCATCGCGGTGTTCCACCCGGTCCAGGATGAAGCGCGCGGCCTGCCGCCCTATCGAATGGCCGTCTATGCGCACCGTGCTCAGCATGGGATGGGTGAAGGCGGCGAACGGCAGGTCGCCAAAGCCCATGACGGCGACATCGCGCGGCACGGCCAGCCCGCTGGCCTGGGCTTCGGTGATGACGCCATGCGCGATCACGTCGGAGCCGCAAAACACCACATCGATGCCGGGATGGCGGGCGCGCAGCTCGGCAAAACCGGCCCGCCCGTTGGCCAGCGACGAAGGCGCAGGCACCTCGCACAGCGGCACGTCCTGCACGCCCAGTTCGGCCAGGCGCTGCGCAAACCCGGCCCGGCGCCGCGTCGCGCGCTCATCGCTGGCGCTCACGATGCCGGGCTGGCGAAAACCCTGGCCGTGCAGGTAGTCGGCCACCGCGGCGCCGACTTTTTCATGGGAGAAACCCACGATCATGTCGAGCGGTGTCGGCGTGAGGTCCCAGGTTTCGACCACCGGAATGCCCGAGGCCAGCAGGCGGCGGCGGCCTTCGGCCGAATGCATGATGCCGGTCAGCACAATGCCGTCGGGACGCCGCCCTATGATGGCGTCCAGCAGCGCGTCCTCGCGGTCGCCGCCATAGCCGCTTTGCCCCAGCATCAGCTGGCAGCCGGCCTCGGCCAGCGCATCGGTCAGCGCCTGGATGGTCTCCAGGAACACCGGCCCGGCGATGGTGGGCACCAGCGCCGCCACCAGGCGGCTGCGGTTGGAGGCCAGCCCGCCGGCCAGCAGATTGGGCACATAGCCGCTGCGCGCGATGGCGCTGCGCACCCGCTCCAGCGTGTCGGGCGACACGGCGCTGGGCGTGTTGAGCGCGCGCGAGACGGTGATGGCCGACACGCCGGCCAGCCTGGCCACGTCGCTCAGGGTAATGCCGCCGGTGCCGGGCCTGGCCGCCCGAACCGCCTTTTTGAGGGATTCCGCAGGCGCTTTCATGCGCTTATGTTAACGCTATCTTTTTCGGAGGTGTTGTGGGACAGCCCGCGAACAATATGTATGCATCGGAAACCAATTGAAACACTATGAAACCGCCTCAATACTGTCGCTGTTGCCCTTTAACCTAGCGCCCAGGCCCTGCTCGCACGGCCATTCACGCCAGGAACTGCCTGGCGGTGCGTGATCGATTCAACCTTCCCGGGAATCCCGCTTCAGATGGCATTGCAACCCGACGTTCTTCAATCCTGCCTGCAGGAGGCCGCCAAGGCGGCCAGGCCCGCGCTGCAGCGCTGTATTGAAACCGCGGTGGCGGCCCTTCAGATTGCCGAAGCCCAGAGCCTGAAAATCGCCGAGCGCGATGAGTTGGCAGCGGCCTGGCGCGAGTTGCTGGCCGGCCAGCCCGCCTGGACCGCCCAGTACCCGGCCGACTTGCTCACCGCCTTCACGCGCGGCGTGGCGGCAGCGACGCAAGTCCCGCTTGCCATGCCGGCGTCATCGACCCCTGCGCGGCTGGGCGCATCGCCCCATGCGCCGCTGTCGGCCGACGCCTTTTCGCTGCTGGACGATGCCGAGGTCTCGCAGGCGATCGAGTCATCGCGGCTGCTGCAGCAGCTTTTGCCGCTTGTTGAGCAGCCCTTGACCGAACTTGATGCGCTGATCAGCGCCGTTCAGGGCCTGCCCAATGTCAGGCCGGAACTCAATCCGCTGCGCCCGGAGATTTTTGCCGACACGCTTCGCCAAACGATCGCCGGCGCGCCCGCCGAACCGGCCATCACCTCGCTGTGGCTCAAGTACCTGGCCGACCCGCTGGGACGCGAGCTCTCGCTGCTGTATGAGCGGCTGGTCAACCAGCTCGAACTGGCCAAGGTCAAGGGTGCCGACTATCGGGTGCGGCAGACAGCCGCAAGCGGCGGCA
>CAZWDK010000122.1:4278-5384 GCA_964633095.1 uncultured Polaromonas sp.
GGCAGCCGCATGGCGGGGCCACCGCCGGGCGGTTATGTGTCCGACGAGCCCATGACCCCGCGCCCCTCGCAATATGCCGATCTGTCTGACCCCGACATCAGGAACGGCATGTTCCATGATTTCCTGGTCAATGGCGGCAGCCATGCGCACCGCGGCCTGGCGCCCGCCTATTACGCCACCATAGAAGAAGAGCTGGTGGCACTCAAAGCGGCGCGCGAATCGGCGCTGGCACCGCTGACCGGCTCACGCGACGCGCCACATGCCGGCAACCCGAAGCTGCCGGCCGTCGACCGCCCCCAGCGCCTTGTCGATGAGCGCAGCCAGCTCAACCAGGCGGTGTGGGGGCCTTACAGCCGCCCCCGGGAACGCGACCTTCTCCGCACCCAGCTCAAGAAGGAAGCCCGGCAGGTGGGGCAGGTGCTGGGGCTGGAGCTGGTGCGCAAGCTGGTCGACCAGGTGGCGCAGGATGCCCGGCTGCTGGCCCCGGTGCGCGAGGCCATTGTGGCGCTGGAGCCGTCGCTGCTGCGCCTGGCCATGGTGGACCCACGCTTTTTCGATGACGAAGCTCATGCGGGCCGGCGTCTCATCGAGCGCGTGGCCCAGCGCAGCTTCAAGTACAACGACGAGTTCAGCCCCGAGTTTCTGGCATTTTTCGAGCCGGTGACCTGCGCCTTCAATGCGCTCAACGGCTTGGCCATTGACGACGCGCAGCCCTTCAGCATGGCCCTGGCCGAGCTGGGATACGGCTGGGACGAACAGGATCAGCTGGAAGCCCAAGGCCACAACAAGCTGGTGCAGGCCCTGCGCTTTGCCGAAGAGCGGCAAACGCAGGCCGACCAGATTGCCTTTGAGCTGAGTTCGCGCTCCGACCTGGAAAAAGTGCCGCGCCGGGTGCTCGACTTTCTGTTCGGCCCGTGGTCGCTGGCCATGGCCCATGCCCGGCTCACCGACACCCGCAACCAGGTCGACCCGCTGGGCTTTGGCTCGGTGGTGCCCGACCTGCTCTGGAGCGTGAAGCAGGAGGTGACGCTGCAGCGGCCCGCCAAGCTGATCGAGATGATCCCCAGCCTGCTGGGCAAGCTGCACAGCGGGCTGGACTTGCTGGG
>CAZWDK010000122.1:5484-9485 GCA_964633095.1 uncultured Polaromonas sp.
TCGAGATGATCCCCAGCCTGCTGGGCAAGCTGCACAGCGGGCTGGACTTGCTGGGACAGGACCCGCGCGAAAACGACGAATTTTTTGACCTGCTGATGAAGTTGCACCAGCCCGTGCTCAAGCTGCGCCGCCTGAAAAGCCAGCGCGACGCCGCGGAGTCTGGCTTGCAGGCGCTGGAATCCGGCGTGATGCCCCTCGAAGCAGCCCCTGAAGAGTCCCCCGCCACGCCCTGGCTGGGGCGGGACGATCTGGATGCTGCCGGGTTTGAAGACACCTTGGCCACCGATGCCGCAGACCTCACGCCGCTTGATCCGCTTGATCCGCTTCAACAGGAAGAGCCGTCAACCGCCGCGCAGGACCGGAGCGAGACAGCAAGTGCCGCGTTTTCTGCGGCCGACCCGTCTGGCGACACGCCAGCTCCGGAGGCAGACGCAAACCCGGTCATCACCCCGGCCCAGGCCGCGCAGACCTTGCTGAGCCTGCGGGCCGGCCACTGGGTCGATCTGTATTCCAGACAGCGCTGGCTGCGCGCCCAGCTGATCTGGGCCAGCACCAGGGGCACGCTGTTCATGTTTGTCAGCCACGGCGGCCAGCCGCACTCGATGACCAAACGAAGCTGCGAGCGACTGATCCGGGAGAGGCTGCTCAGGCCGGTGGACAGCCACAGCGTGGTGGCGCAGGCGCTCGATGCGGTCGCCTCGCAGCTTGCCGCCACGGCACAGGCCGAACACAAAACGCCATCAAAAACATAGCGATACATGCCCGTAAAATAGGGGCAACAGCCATTTTTCGCCTAAATTCTTCGTCCTCGGGACGCCCTCGACAAGGGATTCAAGCATGCCGTGGCCCCAACCACTATTGACAGTGGCGACCCTATGAGGGGCCCGTTTTTTCTGAAGCTTCGACGCCGACCGCGCTCACCAGCAGGTGAATGAAATGCAGCTTGGCCACGACCTCGTGCGGCAGCACAAAGGGGTAAAAATCGGGCTGGCCCATGCTGCGTGACATCTCATTGAGCAGGGTGGTCAGCCGCGTCCATTGGTTCAAAATCTCCAGGAATCGCTGCGCATCCGGGTGCCCGGGCTGGTACAGGGCATCGAGGGTGAACGCGGTGAACTCCAGCTGCGCCCGGTCGGCCTGCAGGCCAAAGCTCTGCGCCGTGTCCAGGCTGTCGCGCATGTGCAGGTAATGGGCCCAGCATTCGGCCCAGTCCTCCCAGGGGTGGCTGCTGGCATAGGCGCTGACATGGTGCAGCCACCATTGGGCGGGCGGGCCCTGCTCGTAGTTGCGCCGCTGGCTGGCGGCATAGTCCAGGCTTTCATCGCCAAACAGCGCCCGAAAGCCGTCCAGCCAAGGCGTGCCCCAGACCAGCCGGTCCCAGTAATAGTGGCCGACCTCATGGCGAAAATGCCCGAGCAGGGTCCGGTAGGGCTCGCGCAGCGCCTTGCGCGCGGCCTCGCGCCTGGCGTCATCGGCCTCGTCCACATTGACGGTGATCAGGCCGGTGTGGTGGCCGGTGATCACCGGCGGGCCGCCTTGCGGCGAGCGCAAAAAGTCAAACATCAGGCCGCGTGCGCTGTCTTCGCTGATGCGCGAGGCCACCGGCAGCCCGAGCAGGATCAGCGACGACACCAGGCGGCGCTTGGCCAGTTCCAGCAGGCCCCAGAGGTAGCCATTGTCCGGCTGCGCCGGGTCGTTCAGGTCGGGAATGGTGCGGTTGAGCCGACAGGCCCGGCACATGTCGTGCGGGTCCGGCAGCGCGACCAGCCAGTTGCACGCGGCCGGAGTGGCCAGGTTGAGGCAGCGCTTGTAGAGCCGCGCGGCTGCTGCCGGCGCGCCATCCTGCCAGGGCTGCCAGCTGCCCGGCTGCGGCCCCGGCAGCAGTGGCAGCAGCAGGCCTTGTTCACAGTCATAACCGAGCGGCGTGCCGCAGGCCAGGCAGGTGCTGTTGCGAAAAAAGACCGGCTGGCCGCATTGGCACTGGTAGTTGCGCCCGGCCAGCAGGGGCGGCGACGGCGGCGGCGAATCAGTCGGCTTGGCGGGCATGTTGGAGACCATGTTAGCGAACCGGGGGACGGGGCATCGGCCGCAGTGTCCCACGCCTGGGCGGCGGCATGGCGCAGCGCCGGGCTTGTCACCGTGTCGGCGCAGGCCGGCAAAGGCTTTTATCATCGGGCTGTCTGCAACTACCCCAATTGAGGAAACCATGCCCACATACCATGTCGAAATGATGGAAGGCCGCACTGTTGAGCAAAAGAAGAAGCTGGTCGACGCCATCACCCGCGTGAGCGTCGAAATTCTGGGCGGCCAGCCCGATTCGGTGGACATCATCATCACCGACATCAAGCGCGAGAACTGGGCCACCGGCGGCAAGCTCTGGTCGGAACCCCGAAGCTGAGCGCCGGGAAATCTTTAAACCCCCAGGCAGCCCGCGCCACGCTCGCCGGGCCGCAGGCGCTTACGGCCCACCGGCTGCCTTGACCCGGTAGCCCAGCCGCAGCGACACGTCGGCCGCCGCCTGGCGCACGGCGCGGGCGATATCGGAGTCCCAGTCCGCCGGAAAATTGTCCTCATGGCCCAGCGCCGTGATCACCAGCGCGGCGTTGCCCTCGTGGTCCAGCGCGGCGGCGCTGAAGGCATTGACGCCGGGAATCGGCCGCCCCACCGCCCGCACCACGCCGTGCTGCTGCATTTCCGCCTTGATATTGTTGATCTCCTGGTCCAGGTCCTGCACGGCGCTGCGGTCCAGCCGCCGGGGCGCATCGCCCCATGCGCCCAGCATGGACTGCTCCAGTCGCTGCCTGGGTAGCGCGGCGACAAAAGCCCGCCCCGTGGCCGTTCCCAGGATGGACATGACCGTGCCCATGCGCATGTTGACGTGCAGCGGCTGGCTGGCCTCGATGTAGCGCACGATGGTCGGGCCGAAATTGGCCCACACCGCGATGGCCACCGTCTGGTCCATGGCCAGCGCCAGCGCTTCGGCCACCGGCGTGGCGGCCTTCAGGGGATCGAGCTGGTGCAGGCAGCTCAGCCCCACCTGCAGCGCCGCCGCGCCCAGCGCGTAGCGGCCCGTCACCGCGTCCTGCTCGATCAGGCGCAGCCTGCCAAAACTCACCAGGTAGGTGTGCGCGCGCGACGCCGGCAGGCCGGCCTTGGCCGCCAGATCCTTGAGCGTCATGGGGCCCGGTTGCTCGGCCAGCGCCAGCAGCAGCCGCCCGCCGATCTCGACCGACTGCACGGCCCGCTGCTCTTTGGGTTCTTTCTGCTGATCGTCTTCGTCCTGGTCCATGGCTGACTTCTCGGTGGAGGGGGTGAAAAGGGGCGGCCGGTGGCCGCAAGCACCAATCATTTCACAAATCAATTTGACATTGGCAAACTTCTGCATTAAATTAACAAATCAATTTGCAATAGACAAATTTTAATTCCGCCAGCCAACTCCGGAGATCCCATGAGCAGCCCCAAGAAATTCGCCTCCCAGGCCGACCTCGACGAGAAGCAGGTCAGCTTCACCAAGCTTTCGGACAATGCCTACGCCTATACGGCCGAAGGCGATCCCAACACCGGCATCGTCATCGGCGACGACTGCGTGCTGGTGGCCGACACCCAGGCCACGCCGGCCATGGCGGCCGACGTGGTGCGCCGCATCCGCGAGGTCACCGACAAGCCCATCAAGTACGTGGTGCTGACGCATTACCACGCGGTGCGCGTGCTGGGCGCCAGCGGCTACCAGCCCGAGCACATCCTGGCCAGCCAGGACACCTACGAGCTGATCGTCGAACGCGGCGAGCAGGACAAGGCCAGCGAGATCGGCCGCTTCCCGCGCCTGTTCCGCGACGTCGAATCGGTGCCGCCCGGCCTGACCTGGCCGACCCTGACCTTCACCGGCAAGATGACGCTGTGGCTGGGCCAGTTGGAAGTGCAACTGCTGCAGCTGGGCCGCGGCCATACCAAGGGCGACACGGTGGTCTGGCTGCCCAAGGACAAGATCCTGTTTTCGGGCG
>CAZWDK010000123.1:0-4809 GCA_964633095.1 uncultured Polaromonas sp.
CGGCGCCTCGCGCGTCAGCGAAGCAGCGCCAGCGTCAGCCCGCCCACCGCGATGATGGCGACAATAAGCGTCACGCCGGCCAGCAGCAGCAGCCGAACCCGGTTGACTTCGATGCGCTGTATCAGCTGGGTGTTCTGGTCGGCCAGGGTCTTGATCAGCTCGGAGGACGCAAGCATCTGCTGGTGCAGCTCGCTGGCGCTCTCCTCCATGGCGGCGATACGCGCCTGCAGTGTCGCCATCGCCTGCGCCTCGGCGGACAGCGCCAGGGCCCTGCCCTCGGCCGGCAGCGCCTGCGCCGGTGGTTTTTTGCCGACGGCTTTCCACAGTTTTTTGGCGCCCTCCGCGATCTTGGGTGCGTTGTTGATGACGTCCGACCAGGGAACCATCTGCAATACCGTCAGCCAACCAATAGCCATCGAGCAACCTTTCGAGAAACCAAATGCGCCCGGCCTGGGGCCCCGCGCAGGCGCAAGCTGGCGCCCCGGCTATCTTAGGCGCTGCCGGCCCGGCTGGATTTGCATTCAGCCTTCGGCGATTCTCACAGTCGTTCGAGCGAGCCGACCCGGAAAGGTGGGTGATCCCTGTTCCGGTTTTTGTTGCAAGCCAGTTGGGCCGTTGGCCCAAGCACCGTGGTCGCCATCAGCTATCAAAACGCTAGCGACCGCTTATTTCACGCGGCGGTAGCGTGCCGTCATGAAGCGCTTCCAGCTGCCGTCGTCCTGCAGCACCAGCGAGCTCAGCTCGCGCTCGTTCTTGCCCTTGATCGTGATCTGGTCGCGGTATTGGGCCCGCTTGCCGTCGCCGGCGAAGCTGGGCCCTTCGGTGTTGAGTGTCAGCACCTTCGCCTCGGCATCCAGCGTGCCGTGGTAAATCCACATGTGCGTCATCATCGAGCCGGCCCAGCTGCCGATGAAGGCCTTTTTCTCCGGGTCGTAGCCCAGCGTCATCTGCATGGTGGCCGGGCCGCCGCCGCCCGGCATCTCGCCCCGGCCCTCGCAGACCACCCACAGCTTGCCCAGGGCGCGCACGCTTTCCGTGCCCGGGCATTTTTCGGCCGGCTGGCCCGGGCCCATCTGCATCTCGCCTTCGTAAGTCCACTCGCCCAGCAGTTGCTGCAACCACTGGTGCTCCTTCTGCGGTTCTGCTTTCATGGCAGTCTCCTGATGGGGTGACCAGACAGGGCGCGGCCTCAATGCGTCGGCTTGATGACCATCCACGACACGCCAAAGCGGTCGGCCACCATGCCGAAGGACGAGGCGAAAAAGGTCTTGGCCAGCGGCATCTGCACCTGGCCGCCCTGGCCGAGGGCGCTGAACAGGCGCTGCGCCTCGGCATCGCTGGGCGCGGTCAGCGACAGCGAAAAGCCCTTGAACTCCGGTTGCCCGGTGGCGCGGCCGTCGGACGCCATCAGCTCGGTGTCGCCGATGCGAAAGCTGGCGTGCATGATCTTGTCCTCCGAGCCGGGCGGGCACATGCCTGCGGCCTGCGGCTCGGGGCTTTCCTTGTAGCGCATCTTCATCGTCACTTCGGCGCCCAGCGCCGTGCGGTAAAACTCCAGGGCCTCTTCGCAGCGGCCTTCAAAAAACAGGTAAGGTTGAACTTGCATGACTGTCTCCTTTTCAGTGGGTGATGTTGATGGCCCCGGCGCAGCTGCCGGGGCCGCTGTCAGCGCTTGCTGTCGCGCCTCAGGTCTTGGTCTTCCAGAGACCGAGCGTTGCGCCCGTTGGGTCCGTGATGATGCTGAACCAGCCCATATCCGGGACTTCCGTGACCTCCTTGCAAACGGTGGCGCCTAGCGACTGGGCCTTTAGCGTGGCCGCCGCGATGTCGTCGACTACAACATAGGGCAACCAGGCGGAAGGGGCGCCGGGGATGAGCTGCTTCATCAGCCCGCCGCCCGTTCCTTCGCCCACGTCAATCATGGTGTAAGTGCCTTGCGGCATCGGCATGTCCTGCATCTTCCAGTCAAAAAGCTTGCCGTAAAAGGTCTTTGCCTGAGCGGGATCGGTCGTGTTCAGTTCCACATGTACGAAGGGATTGGCCATGGTGTTCTCCTCAAGGGTCGGGATTGAAGGTGAATGAGCTGCAAAGGGTTCAGGCCGCGGCCTGAGCCAAAAAGTACCGGGGTGCCCGCCATGGCCCTAGACGTCTTCCGGGCCTATGTGAATGACGCTGGAGGAGTTCATGTGCATGATTTCCCACAGGTGGCCATCCAGGTCCTGGAAACCATGCTGGTACATGAAGCCAAGGTCCTTGGGCTCGTAGGGCGTGGTGGCGCCGGCGGCGACGGCCTTGCCCACCATGTCGTCGACATCTTCCCGGCTTTCCGCGGAGAGGCAGAGCAGCACCTCCGTGCTCTTGCTCGCGTCGCAAATTTTCTTGGGTGTGAAGGTCTTGAAGAAGTCTTCCACCAGCAGCATGACGAAAATATCGTCGGCCACGATCATGCAGGCGGCGTTCTTGTCGGTGAACTGGGGGTTGAACTTGAAGCCGAGCTGGGTGAAGAAGGTCACCGACTTGTCGAGGTTCTTGACGGGCAGGTTGACATAAATCTGGGTGGCCATGGCGTTTCCTTGGTGACGGTAAAAGGGAAGGAAGAGAAGGGCTGGGCGGCGTCAGCGCAGGGCTTCAGGCCTGCGCATGGGCCTGCTGCAGGCCCTTGATGTCAATCTTGCGCATCTGCAGCATGGCCTTCATGACGGCGCCCGCCTTGGCGGGGTTTTTGTCGCCCAGCAGCTCGCCCAAGACGCGTGGAATGATTTGCCACGACACGCCGTATTTGTCCTGCAGCCAGCCGCACTGGTTGGTCACGCCGCCTGCCGAGAACTTGTCCCACAGCTCGTCGACCTCTTCCTGCGTCTGGCAGTCCACAAACAGCGAGATGGCCGGCGTGAAGCTGAAATGCGGGCCGCCGTTCAGCGCCATGAACTGCTGGCCCTCCAGCTCGAAGGTGCCGGTCATCACCGTTCCCTTGGGCCCCGGCCCCTCCTCGCCATAGCGTCTGAGCATGGTGATCCGCGAGTTCTTGAAGAGCGAGGTATAAAAATTCATGGCCTCCTCGGCCTGGTCGTTAAACCACAGGAAGGGGGTGATTTTCTGCATGCTCTTGCTCCTGGGGGTGCCGGGTTTTCACATGGATGGACGCTTGCACAATGGGCCGATTCGATCTATTGTGTACACCGTCCACAAAAGAATAGCAAAGACGATGGACAGTGTCCACATAAAAAAGTAAGCAGTTATGACAAGCGCGCTCCAGCCTGCCACCGCACGCAGCACCTACCGCCATGGCGATCTGCGGCGTGCCCTGCTGGAGGCCGGCATAGAGCTGGCGCGCAGCGGCGGGCCCGATGCCGTGGTGCTGCGCGAGGCGACGCGGCGCGCCGGCGTGGCGCCCAACGCCGCCTACCGCCACTTTGAAAGCCGGCAGGCCCTGCTGCAGGCGGTGCGGTCCGCCGCCTTGGCGGCGGTGGCTCGCGCCATGGAGGCCGAACTCGCCGCGCTACCGCAGGATTTGCCGCCGGCCGAATTCGCCCGCGCCAATGTGCGCGCGGTGGGCACCGGCTATTTGCGTTTTGCCCAGGCCGAAACAGGACTGTTCCGCACGGCCTTCGGTCCCTCGGACGACATGAAGGAAAGGGCCGAAGGCGGTCCCCGCCATGCCGAGCGGCACGGGCAAAGCGGGCTGGACCCTTTCGAGCTGCTGGGCGCCGCGCTGGACAAACTCGTGAGCGCCGGCGTGCTGCCGCCCGAGCGCCGCCCCGGCGCCGAGTTCCTGGCCTGGTCGGCGGTGCACGGCCTGGCCATGCTGGTGATCGACGGCCCGCTGGGCCGCATCGTCGGGCCGCAGATGCAGCAGGTCGGCCAGCGCCTGCTGGATATGGTGGAAAAAGGCCTGTAGCCCACGCTGCTGCTGCGCAGGCAGCTATGGTTTCAGGAGCGTTTGGCGTGCTGAAGCGGCGGCGCCTTGGCGCCGTGCTTGCGCTGCGCCTTGGGCACCCACTGGCTGAGCAGCAGCCCGGCCACCACGATGACGGCGCCCACGATCTGCAAGCCGCTTGGCACAAAACCCTTGATCAGCGCATCCAGCACAAAGGCGGTGACGGGCACCGGCACATCAATGGCTACGCGAAGAGGTGATTCGAACCCTCAGCAAACTGTGACTGCCGCCTTCGATAGGTAACAGTCACCTCATCGATATGCGTGAGAGCCGGTCCTGCCCACATTGGATTCGGGCCCATGAGAAATTCCAGGGGTGGTTAGGGACAGGGACGGTTCGGGCCTGCGGCGCGCCCATGCGCAGCTTGGCGGGCCCTGGGGTGATGGCGATTACTTCGACGCCTTGGTCGCGCTGTAGCTGGTCATCAGGTTGCGGTAGTCGGGGATGTGGTTGGCGAACAGGGTGCCCAGGCCTTCCACGTCGTTGCGCCAGTCGCGGTGCAGCTCGCAGGCCAGGCCAAACCAGCTCATCAGCTGGGCACCGGCTTCGGACATCCGGTTCCAGGCGGAGTCGCGGGTGACCTCGTTGAAGGTGCCCGAGGCATCGGTCACCACAAACACCTCATAGCCCTCGGCCAGGGCCGACAGGGCGGGGAAGGCGACGCAGACCTCGGTCACCACGCCGGCGATGATCAGCTGCTTGCGTCCGGTCGCCCTGACCGCCTTCACAAAGTCCTCGTTGTCCCAGGCATTGATCTGGCCGGGGCGCGGAATGAAGGCCGCGTCGGGCAGCGTCTGCTTCAGCTCGGGCACCAGCGGGCCGTTGGGGCCGTCCTCGAAGCTGGTGGTCAGCACGGTCGGCAGCCTGAAGTA
>CAZWDK010000123.1:4909-6584 GCA_964633095.1 uncultured Polaromonas sp.
CGGCCGGCGTTGAAGTCGTTGATCGCCGTGACGATCTCGGCCTGGGTGTTCATGACGAAGGGGCCATGGCCGACGATGGGCTCGTTGATCGGCTCGCCCGTCAGCAGCAGCAGCGTGGCGTCGCTGTTGGCCTCCAGCCGCAGGCTGTCGCCTTCGCGCTCCAGCAGCGCCATCTGCGCCTCGCGCACCACCTCGCCGTTGACCAGCACCGTGCCGCGCAGCACCACCACGGCGGCGGTGTGGCCCTCGGGCAATGTCGGCGCGGCCTCCTTGCCCTGGCCCAGCCGCATGTCCCAGACGTTGATGGGCGTGAAGGTTTGCGCCGGCCCCTGGTGGCCGTCGTAGCTGCCGGCGATCACGCGCACGCTGCCGGCGCCGCCGGGCAGGGCCACAGCCGGGATCTGCTGGTCGACGATGCCCTGGTAATGCGGCGCGCTCATCTTGTCCCTGGCCGGCAGGTTGACCCACAGCTGCACCATCTCGAACGGGCCGCCCTGCTGGGTGAACGCCGCCGAGTGAAACTCCTCGTGCAGAATGCCCGAGGCCGCCGTCATCCACTGCACATCGCCCGGGCCTATGGTGCCGCCGCTGCCGGTCGAGTCCTGGTGCGTGACCTCGCCCTTGTAGACGATGGTCACGGTCTCAAAACCGCGGTGCGGATGGGTGCCGACGCCGCGCCGCTCGTTGGGCGAGCTGGCGGGCTTGAACTCCGCCGGGCCGGCGTAGTCCAGCAGCAAAAACGGGCTCACATGCTGGCCCAGCGTGTCGTAGCTAAACAGCGAGCGCACCGGAAAACCGTTGCCCACCCAGTGCTGGCGGGGGTTGCTGTAAATGCCTAGAACCTTCTTCATGAGCTGCTCCTTTGAAAGTGGCAGAAGAAAAAAACTGCCATGGCGTAAAGATATTCCCGGAACGATGAACCCGGTAGTACGCTGGATTTGCCATCAGCGTTCTATTTAAGGAACAATGAGGCCATGCAAGACCTCAACGACCTTTACTACTTTGTCCAGGTGGTCGAGCACCAGGGCTTTGCCCCCGCCGGCCGCGCGCTCAACCTGCCCAAGTCCAAGCTGAGCCGGCGCATCGCCCTGCTGGAAGAGCGCCTGGGCGTGCGCCTGATCCAGCGCTCGACCCGGCGCTTTGCCGTCACCGAGATCGGCCAGGACTACTACAGCCATTGCCTGGCCATGCTGGTCGAGGCCCATGCCGCACAAGAGGTGATAGACCGCGTGAGTTCCGAGCCGCAGGGCACGGTGCGCATCAGCTGCCCGACCGCCCTGCTCGATTACCAGCTGGGCGACATGCTGGCGCGCTTCATGGCCGCCTGCCCGCGCGTGCAGGTGCAGCTGGAGAGCACCAACCGGCGCGTCGACGTGATCGGCGAGGGTTTTGACATCGCCATTCGCGTGCGCTTCCCGCCGCTGGAAGACAGCGGCCTGGTCATGCGCGTGCTGGGCGAGAGCACGCAGCGCCTGGTGGCCAGCCCCGGGCTGCTAAAGGCCCATGGCCTGAGCGCGCCGCTGCTGCCGGCCGACCTGGGCCACCTGCCCAGCCTGGACGAAGGCCCGCCGCACCGCGAGCACAGCTGGAGCCTGCTAGGCCCGGATGGCGCCAGCGCCGTCGTGCACCATGCGCCGCGCCTGGTCAGCGACGACCGTCTCGCGCTGCGGCTGGC
>CAZWDK010000123.1:6684-8227 GCA_964633095.1 uncultured Polaromonas sp.
GCGCCGCGGCCTGCTGCCGGCGGTGCGCGAGCTGATCGACTTTCTGGTGGCTGAATGCGCCAGGCCGGCGCTGGCCGGGCGCGGTGATGAAGCGGAGCCTGCAGCGGCGCCGGTGGGTGTTAGCGCCAAAACCTCAAGTAAAAAGACCCGTTTGCCAAGGCAGGGTGGGCGTCAAAAGCTATCAAAACAGTAGCGATTCGGCGTGGCCGGCGATGACAGGCAGCAGCGCCATCGCCGTGTTTTCAATCGGGGTCGCCCTTATTTCAGGAAGTTGAGCAGCTCAGGGATCACCTGCTCCGGCGCTTCTTCCATCAGCCAGTGGCCCGAGCCCTTGACCACCACGCCCTTGACGTCGTTGGCCACCAGCTTGCCCTGCTCGATCAAAAAGGTGCCGCCGGCTTTCTCGCCCGAGAGCACCAGCATGGGCATGGTCAGCTTGTTGGCCGAGAGCGCGGCAAAGTCGGCGGCGTCTTTTTCAAAGTTCTTGAAATACTCAAAGCCCGCCCGCATGCCGCCGTCTTGTGCATAGGCCGCGGCATACACGCGCCGGTCGGCTTCGGGCACCGAGTGTTTGGCGTCGGCGGCAAAGTCGTTCCAGAAGTGCTCAAAGTAAATGCGCTCGCGCCCCTTCACCAGCGCCAGCGGCACCGGGCCGTGGAAATGAAAATGCCACAGGTCGCGCAGCAGCCAGACGTTTTGCCACTGGCCGATGCCGGGCAAAAAGGCGTCCATCAGCACCACGCGTTCGGTCTCGGCGGGGAACTGCGCCGCGTAGGCATAGGCCACCATCAGCCCGATGTCGTGGCCGACGATGCTGGCGCTTTGAATGCCCAGCGACTTCACCAATTCGTGAATGTCGACCGCCATGTTCTTCTTGTCGTAGCCGCCCTCGGGTTTGGACGAGCCGCCGGCGCCGCGCAGGTCCGGCACGATCACCGTGTGGGTCTTGGCCAGCAGCGGCATCAGCGGATCCCACATGTGGCTGGTTTCGGCATAGCCGTGCAGCAGCACCACCGTCGGGCCGCTGCCGCCCACGCGGTAGTGAATGCGCGTGCCATTGACGTCGGCGGTGCGCGCCGTGAAGCCGGGCACTGCGCCGGCGCGGGGGCTTGCCGTGGCGGCGAAGGCGGGTGACGCACCTGCCAGCAGCGCGGCCGATGCGGCACCGAGGCTAGCGGCGCCTGCCAGTAGCTGGCGGCGGGTAGAAAGAAGTTCAGTCGAAGCATTCATGGCAATGTCCTGAAGTGAAGTTAAAGTGACTCCAATGTAGAAGTTGGCTTTGCTTGGTGTAAGGCCTGAAATGTGATTTATTTGTTCAGCTTTTATGAATCAAGCAGGCAAAACCGGGCCGCCCGGCATATTTTTCCTTCACCCTTGTCCCGCCTAGACATCTACAAGGACTTTCCTTCGCGGCAAGCCTTTCTGACGTGGATTTGGTTTCTTCGAGTCGCGCGCGGTGGTGGGCAACCAGCGCCTCCTTGGTTTCGCCCGGCTCGACTCCGTGGCGGGCGCCGCCAACCGGGCCAGCCCGCTGGTGCAAAAA
>CAZWDK010000123.1:8327-9464 GCA_964633095.1 uncultured Polaromonas sp.
CCGGCCTTGTCCTGTCGGCCTGCGCCCTGCCGCCCCAGCCGCCGGCGCCGCCGCATGTCATCGAAAATTCGCTGGGCATGAAGTTCGTGCGGGTGCCGGCCGGCGAATTCCTGATGGGCAGCGACGAATCGCCCGAGGCCTTGGCGCGCGACTACCCGCGTTACGAACGCCAGCGCCTGCTGGACCTGGCCGACGAGGCGCCGGTGCACCGGGTGCGCATCACGCGGCCCTTTTATCTGGGCCAGCATGAGGTCACGGTGGGCCAGTTCCGCCGCTTCATAGAGGCCTCGGGCTACCTACCGGAATCCATTGCCGACGGCACCGGCGGCTATGGCTACAACCCGGCCTACGACCCGGCCCAATCGGCACGCGGCGACGCCTTTGAGGGGCGCGACCCCAAGTACTCCTGGCGCAACCCCGGCTTCGCGCAGGACGATATGCACCCCGTGCTCAACGTGACCTGGAACGACGCCGTGGCCATGAGCCGCTGGCTGAGCCGGCAGGAAGGCCATAGCTACCGTCTGCCCACGGAGGCCGAATGGGAATACGCCTGCCGCGCCGGTTCGCGCACGCGTTACCCCGGCGGCAACAATCCCGAGTCGCTGCTGGACACGGCCAACATCTTTGACGCCGATGCCGCCAAAAACTGGCCGGCCTGGCAGGCGTTTGCGCTGCCTGGCCACGACGGCCATGCCTTCACCGCCCCGGTCGGCAGCTTCAAGCCCAACGCGCTGGGGCTGTACGACATGCTGGGCAACGCCTGGGAATGGACGGCCGACTGGCATGACGAGAACTACTACGCCCAGTCGCCGTTGAACGACCCGCCAGGCCCCGACTCGGGCAGCGTGCGGGTGCGCCGTGGCGGCTCCTGGCACACCTGGTCGCTGTATGCCCGCTGCAGCTACCGCAACTGGAATTCGGCGCAGACGCGCTACACCCTGGTCGGCATGCGCCTGCTGCGCGAGGTGGATGGCGACGGGCCGTGAAATTCAAGAGGACATGGCCTGTGGTGCTGGTGAATATTGCGCAGGCAGCGGTCAAATCAAGCGCGACAAGCTGGCTGCGCCGCAGCCGTTCAATGTGGCTTGAAACCCCCGCCGGCCACCGCAATAATCCAAGGCGCAGGCAAGCCACTAG
>CAZWDK010000124.1:0-9446 GCA_964633095.1 uncultured Polaromonas sp.
AATCTTCAGGGTCGCGCTCACGCTGCCGCTGCGGCCGTCTTCAAACTTCACCACGGTTTCGATGAACTGCTCGGATTTGCCGTCGTACAAGGCATCGATCAGCGGCTGGTATTTTTCGGCGATGAAACCGCGCCGCACCTTGTTGGTCCGGGTCAGTTCGCCGTCGTCGGCGTCCAGCTCCTTGTGCAGCACCAGGAAGCGGCTGACCTGCGAGCCGGCCAGCAAGGCATCCACGCTCAGGTCGGCATTGACCTTTTCCACGCATTCCTTGACGAACTGGTAGACCTCGGGCTTTTGCGCCAGGTCGGTATAGCCGGCGTAGGGCAGGTTGCGCCTCTCGGCCCAGTTGCCCACCGCGTCAAAATCGATGTTGATGAAGACGCAGACCTTTTCACGGCCATCGCCGTAGGCCACGACTTCCTTGATGTGCGGGAAAAACTTGAGCTTGTTTTCCACGTACTTGGGCGCAAACATGGCGCCGTCGTGGGGGCCGCCCTTGATGCGGCCTACGTCTTTCACGCGGTCAATAATCTTGAGGTGGCCCTGCGCATCCAGAAAACCGGCATCGCTGGTGTGGTACCAGCCGTCGGCGGTCAGCACCTCGGCGGTGGCGGTCGGGTTCTTGTAGTATTCCTTGAGCAGGCCGGCGGACCTGACCATGATTTCGCCGTTTTCGGCGACCTTGATCTCCACGCCCCGGCAGGGCACGCCCACGGTGTCGGCGCGCGCCTGGTTGTCGGGCTGCAGGCAGACGAACACGGCGGTTTCGGTCGAACCGTAGAGCTGTTTCAGGTTGACGCCTATGGAGCGGTAAAACGTGAACAGGTCCGGGCCAATGGCTTCGCCGGCGGTGTAGGCCACGCGCACCCGCGAAAACCCCAGGTTGTTGCGCAGCGGGCCATACACCAGCAACTCGCCCAGGGCGTAGGCCAGCCTGCCCGCCAGGCCGACCGGCTTGCCGTCCATCAGGGCCGGGCCTACTTTTCTGGCCACCTGCATGAAGGTGTGGAACATCTTGCGCTTGATGGCGCCGGCGTCTTCCATGCGTATCGTGACACTGGTCAGCAAGCCTTCAAACACGCGCGGCGGTGCAAAGTAATAGGTCGGACCGACCTCCTTGAGGTCAATCGTCACCGTGCTGGCGCTCTCGGGGCAGTTCACCACATAACCGCAGCACAGCCACTGGGCGTAGCTGAAAATGTTCTGGCCAATCCAGGCCGGCGGCAGGTAGGCCAGCACTTCTTCGGCACCGGTGAGTTTGTCGAACTCGGCGCCGGCATGGGCGCGGTCCAGCAGGGTGTTGTGGGTGTGCACCACGCCCTTGGGGTTGCCGGTGGTGCCCGAGGTAAAGAACATGGCGGCCACGTCGTCGGGCCGCGCCTTGTCCACTTCGGCCCTGAAAAAGCCGGGTTGGCTGGCGGCCAGCGCCTTGCCGGATTCAATCAGTGCGTCCAGCGAGGTGAGGCCGGGTTCCTGGTAGTTGCGCAGACCCCTGGGGTCGTCAAACACCAGGCGGGACAGCAGCGGGCAGCGGCCGCGGATTTCCAGCAGCTTGTCGACCTGCTCCTGGTCTTCCACCATGGCAAAGCGCACCTCGGCATTGGTGATGGGAAAGACGCACTCGGCGCCCACGGCGTCCTGGTACAGCGGAATCGGAATGGCGCCCAGCGCCTGAATGGCCAGCATGCAGGCATACAGGCGCGGGCGATTCGCGCCTATCACCACCATGTGTTCACCGCGGTGCAGGCCGGCCTGGTGCAGGCCGCAGGCAATGTGCTCCACCAGCCGGGCCATGTCGGCCCAGCTGTGGGCCTGCCAGATGCCGTATTCTTTTTCGCGCATGGCGGCCGCGCCTGGGCGTTCGGCCGCATGTTTGAGCAGCAATCGTGGGAACGTGGTCTGCATGACGTTTCCTTGTCTCCAGTTTTAGCGCCGTGCCTCTGTCAAGAAAAACGGCTGGTATGGCATGAATAGTAGGACTGCGTTTGACGTCATGTTGTCATTGCGCCGACAATTTACGGGTAAGTCCTAGTGGGGTGTGCCCGGGTATGGCCCGGTTTATCGGATAAATCGCCCGTCGCGCGAAACCATGGTGAGTTCGACGAAGCGCGATGCGTTTTTGGCCGAATCGCTGAAGCTCACTTCAAAGCCGCCCAGGTCGTAGCGCTTGAGGCTCCAGGCGCTGTCGATAAAGCCGCTGCGCGTCGGGTTGCGCCCGGCGCGTCGCAGCGCTTCGGCAAAGACGCGGGCATTGACATAGCCTTCCAGCGCCAGATGCGAAGGCTCCAGCGCCACGCCGGCCGCCTTCCAGGCCTGCTGGAACTCGCGCACCACGGGCACCACGGTATTGCCCGGCAAGGGCATGACCTGCGACACCGCAATGCCGGTTGCGTCATCGCCCATGGCCTTGAGCGTGGCCGCGGCCCCCATGATGGACAGGGCATAGAGCGGCAAGCCCTTGCGCTGCAACCGGATCGCCTTGACAAAATCGATCGTGGGTTTGCCGGCCAGTCCGACCAGCACGGCCTCCGGGTTGGAACTGGTGATTTTGGCCACGGCGGCGTTGACATCCGAGGAGTTGCTTTCGACGGTGACGATGGCGGTCGCGTCCAGCCTGTGCCTGGCCATGGACTGCTGGGCCGCGTCGAACACCTCCTTGCCGAAGGCGTTGTTCTGGTAGGCGATGGCAATGCGCTTGATGCCTATGGTGGCCAGGTGCTGCACCAGCTGCTCCGCTTCATCGGCATAGCTGGCGCGGATGTTGAACACATTGCGGACATTCTTGGGGCGCACCGACAAGGCGCCGGAAAAGGGCGCAAAAAACGGCATGCCCGATTCAATCACCTGCGGCAGCATGGCCTCTATCATCGGCGTGCCCATGCAGTTGAAGAGCGCAAAGTTGCTGCGGTCTTCCATCATTCCTTGCACATTGGCCAGCGCGCGCTTGACGTCGTAGCCATCGTCGAGCGCCGTGAGTTCGATCAACCGGCCGTTCACGCCGCCCCTGGCGTTGATGGTGGCGAAACCGGCCTTGGCCCCCTGGTGCATGGCCTGGCCCAGTTCGCCCAGCGGGCCGCTGAGCGCCGCGGATTGCGCGATCCTCACGGGGCCGGCGTCGTCCGCGCGCGCAGGCGCGTGAAAGGCCGCGGGCAGCACCGCGAGCGCGCCCAAGGCGCGCCGGCGCGTCAGTCCGCCGCCCTGTGATGTGCGCGTGGCCGCGGGCCGCTGTGGTGTGGAGCTTGAGGTGGTCATCATGCTTGTCCCTTTGCTGGTGGTTGCCGGTTTCGGCGGGGCTGATGCTATGCTTTGGATTGGCAGCAAACTGTCTGTGTGACGACAATTCAAGGGTGGTCCCTCCCCGGACTTTCCCGGAGTTTCCTTTGTGACCCATGGCTTCTGACCTGACCCTCCACCAGCGCCGCAGAAAACCCACAGCCGATGAGCTGCAGGGCATTCCCTGGCTGCGGCAGCTGCAGCCGGAGGAGCGCGCACGGGCGGTGGCGGAGCTGCTGGTGGGCGACGCCGCCCCCGGCGACTATGTGTGCCGCGTGGGCCGGCCGGTGACTTACTGGTTCGGCGTGGTCGAGGGACTGCTGAAGATGAGCAGCGACAATGCCCACGGCCTGACCGTGACCTTCACCGGCGTGCCGCCCGGCGGCTGGTTTGGCGAAGGCACGGCGCTCAAGCGCGAGCCCTACCGCTACAACATCCAGGCGCTGCGCAAGAGCGTGGTGGCCGGCTTGCCGATAGACAGCTTTCACTGGCTGCTCGACCACTCGATCGGCTTCAACCGCTTCGTGATGAACCAGCTCAACGAGCGGCTGGGCCAGTTCATTGCCGCGCGCGAAATCGACCGCATGAACAATCCCGATGTGCGCGTGGCGCGCAGTCTGGCCGCGCTGTTCAACCCGGTGCTGTACCCGGGTGTCGGCGAGATCCTGCGCATCACGCAGCAGGAAATGGCCTACCTGGTCGGCCTGTCGCGCCAGCGCGTCAACGAAGCGCTGACCACACTGGAAGCGCAAGGCGCGATCCGCGTCGAATACGGCGGCCTGCGCGTGCTCGACCTCGCGGCGCTGCGCTCCAGTATTTCTTTGGATAAAAAATAGCGCTGGCCCTTTATTCAAGGGTGTAGGTTGCTATTGAATTTATAGTGAATTGGCGCCGCGAACAGCGCGCTGCCCGCCCATTTACGGTTTTTTTACACCCTCACCTGTTCTTTCATCCCCGTTTTTACGCGCCCAAACCTACGCTTCTTCCATCGTTGTTACGTTGGAGAAGGTTCGATGGATATTGCCTTTGTCATGGGTGGCGCCCTGCTGTGGGGCGTGATGGTCTTGCTGGTCTGGGGCTTTGAAAAGCTGGAAAAACCGGCAGGGGGCCGGTCATGATCAGCCTCGAAGTCCTGTACGGCTTCGGCGGCGTCTGCGCCATCGTGCTGCTCATCTACCTGGTTTATGCGCTGCTCTGCGCCGAGGAGTTCTGATGAGCGCTTCCGCTTGGGGGCTGCTGGCCCTTTACCTCGGCGTGTTGCTGGCCGCGTCCTGGCCGCTCGGCATCTGGCTGGCGCGCCTGTGTTCCGGCCGGCTGCCGGGCTGGATGCTGCGGCTGGAGGCGCCGCTGTACCGCCTGGCGGGCACCTCCGCCGACAAGTCCATGAACTGGTCGCACTATGCGCTGGCGCTGCTGGCCTTCAACGCCATCGGCGTGCTGGCCGTCTATGCCTTGCAGCGCTTGCAGGGCGGCTTGCCGCTGAATCCGGCCGGCATGGCAGCCGTGTCGCCGGATTCGGCGTTCAACACCGCCGTCAGCTTTGTCACCAACACCAACTGGCAAGGCTATGGCGGTGAATCGACGATGAGCTACCTGACGCAAATGCTGGCGCTCGCGGTACAGAACTTCCTGTCCGCGGCGACGGGCATTGCCGTGGTGTTTGCACTCATACGCGGTTTCGTCGCCAGGTCCAGCGGCGTCATCGGCAACTTCTGGGTCGACGTGACGCGCGTCACGGCCTGGCTGCTGCTGCCGCTGTCGCTGGTGCTCGCCGTGTTCCTGGTGGGGCAGGGCGTGATCCAGAACTTTGACGGCTACAAGGACGTCACGACGCTGGAAACCACCCGCTACCAGAACCCGAAGAACGGCCCCGATGGCCAGCCCCTGAAAGACGAGAAGGGCAACCCCGTCACGGAAGACGCCAGCACCCGTACCCAGACGCTGGCCATGGGCCCGGTGGCCTCACAGGAGGCGATCAAGATGGTCGGCACCAACGGCGGCGGTTTCTTCAATGCGAACTCGGCCCATCCCTATGAAAACCCGACCGCGCTCAGCAATTTCTTCCAGATGCTGGCGATCTTCCTGATTCCGGCGGCGCTGTGCTTCGCCTTCGGCCGCGAAGTCGGCGACCTGCGCCAGGGCTGGGCCGTGCTGGCGGCCATGACCGTGGTGTTTGTCATTGCCGTGGTCGCCATCACGCCCGCCGAGCAGGCCGGCAACCCGCTGCTGCCGCCGCTGGGCGTGGACCAGGCCGCGAGTGCCATGCAGGCCGGCGGCAACATGGAAGGCAAGGAGCTGCGCTACGGCATCAACGCCTCCAGCCTGTTTGCGGTGATCACCACGGCCGCCTCGTGCGGCGCGGTGAACGCCATGCACGACTCCTTCACGCCGCTGGGCGGCATGGTGCCCATGGTGATGATGCAGCTCGGCGAAGTGGTGTTTGGCGGTGTCGGCTCCGGCCTCTACGGCATGCTGGTTTTTGCCATCCTGGCGGTGTTCATTGCCGGCCTGATGATTGGCCGCACGCCGGAGTACCTGGGCAAAAAGATCGAGGCACACGAGATGAAGCTGACCTCGATCGCCATTCTGGTGACGCCCATCGTGGTGCTGGCCGGCACGGCGGTCGCGGTATTGGCCGGCGCCGGCCAGGCCGGCATCGCCAACCCCGGTGCGCACGGCTTTTCCGAAATCCTCTATGCCTTGACTTCCGCGGCCAACAACAACGGCAGTGCCTTTGCCGGCCTGTCCGCCAACACGCCGTTCTACAACACGCTGCTGGGGCTGGCCGTGTGGCTGGGCCGGTTTGGCGTGATCGTGCCGGTGCTGGCGATTGCCGGCGCACTGGCCGCCAAAAAACGCCTGCCGGTGACGGCGGGAACCATGCCGACCCACGGCCCGCTGTTCGTCACGCTGCTGATCGGCACGGTGCTGCTGGTGGGCCTGCTCAACTACGTGCCGGCGCTGGCGCTCGGGCCCATGGTCGAGCACCTGATGCTGTGGCAATGAGGAAACTGACATGAGTAAACACCCAACCCCCGCGCAGCATCATCTGCGGCTGCTCGACGCCGCGCTGCTCAAGCCCGCCCTGTGGGGCGCCGTGGTCAAGCTGAACCCGCGCGTGCAGTGGCGCAACCCGGTCATGTTCGTCGTCTACATCGGCAGCATCTTCACGACCTTGCTCGGTCTGCAGGCGCTGCAGGGGCAGGGCGAGGCGCCAGCCGGCTTCATCTTTGCCGTGGCCGTATGGCTCTGGTTCACCGTGCTGTTTGCCAACTTTGCCGAAGCCCTGGCCGAGGGCCGCAGCAAGGCGCAGGCCGCCTCGCTGCGCGGCTTGAAAAAGAGCACCTGGGCCAAGAAGCTGAAGGAGCCCAAACATGGGGCCGCCTGGCTGCCTGAGCCGGCGGAGAACTTGCGCAAGGGCGATGTGGTGCTGATCGAAGCCGGCGACATGGTTCCGCTGGACGGCGAAGTCATCGAAGGCGTCGCCTCGGTCGATGAAAGCGCCATCACCGGCGAATCGGCCCCCGTCGTGCGCGAGTCGGGCGGCGACTTCTCGGCGGTGACGGGCGGCACGCGCGTGCTGTCCGACTGGCTGGTGGTGCGCATTGCGGTCAATCCGGGCGAGTCGTTTCTCGACCGCATGATCAGCATGGTCGAAGGTGCCAAACGCCAGAAGACGCCGAATGAGGTTGCGCTGACCATCTTGCTGGTGGCGCTGACCATCGTGTTCCTGGCCGTGACCGTCACGCTGCTGCCATATTCCGTTTTCAGCGTCGGCGCCGTCAAGGCCGGCACGGTGGTGAGCCTCACGGCGCTGGTCGCCCTGCTGGTGTGCCTGATTCCCACCACCATAGGCGGCCTGCTGTCGGCCGTGGGCGTGGCGGGCATGAGCCGCATGATGCAGGCCAATGTGATTGCCACCTCGGGCCGCGCGGTGGAGGCGGCCGGCGACGTGGATGTGCTGCTGCTCGACAAGACCGGCACCATCACCCACGGCAACCGCCAGGCCTCCAGCTTCCTGCCCGCACCGGGGGTGCCGCAGGCCAAGCTGGCGACCTGTGCCATGCAGGCCTCCATGGCCGATGAAACGCCCGAAGGCCGCAGCATTGTTGCGCTGGCCCAGCGCTTGGGTAGCGGGGAGCCGCTGGTCGGTGAATGTCATGAGGTGCCATTCACGGCGCAGACCCGCATGAGCGGTGTCAATGTGAAAAACAATGACGGCAGCACGCGCCAGCTGCGCAAGGGGGCGGTGGATGCCATCCGCAAGCACATTGAGGCCCATGGCGGCAGCTTTCCCGCGGAGGTCCTGCGGGCGTCCGATGAGGTGGCGCGCCGCGGCAGCACGCCGCTGGCGGTGGCGAATGACCACACCGTGCTGGGCGTGGTGGAGCTCAAGGACATCGTCAAGTCCGGCATCAAGGAACGCTTCGGCGAACTGCGCCGCATGGGCATCAGGACGGTGATGATCACCGGCGACAACAAGCTCACGGCGGCGGCCATTGCGGCGGAAGCCGGGGTCGATGATTTTCTGGCGGAAGCCACGCCGGAAGAAAAGCTCAAGCTGATTCGCCGGTACCAGGCCGAAGGCCGTCTGGTGGCCATGACGGGCGACGGCACCAACGACGCACCGGCCCTGGCGCAGGCCGACGTGGCGGTGGTCATGAGCAGCGGCACCCAGGCGGCCAAGGAAGCCGGCAACATGGTGGACCTGGATTCGAACCCGACCAAGCTGCTGGAAGTTGTGGAAACAGGCAAGGCGCTGCTGATGACGCGCGGCTCGCTCACGACCTTCTCGATTGCCAACGATGTGGCCAAGTATTTCGCCATCATTCCGGCGATTTTCGTGACCACCTACCCGCAGCTGGCCGCCCTCAACGTGATGCGGCTGGGCAGCCCCGCGTCGGCCATCTTGTCGGCCGTGATTTTCAACGCGCTGATCATCATGTTCCTGATCCCGCTGGCGCTCAAGGGCGTGAAGTACCGTGCCGTGGGCGCTGCCGCGCTGCTGCGTCGCAACCTGCTGATTTACGGCCTGGGCGGCCTGGTCGTGCCCTTCATCGGCATCAAGGCGATTGACCTGTTGCTGGTCGCCCTGCATCTGGCCTGAGCACTGTGGCTCAGGCTTTAAAGGAATCATCATGAAAACCATTCTTCGTCCTGCACTCGTCCTGTTCCTCGTGCTCACGCTGGTGACCGGTGTGGCCTACCCTCTGGTGGTGACCGGCGTGGCGCAGTCGCTGTTCCCGGCTGAGGCCGGTGGCAGCCTGATCCTGCGTGACGGCAAAGCGGTCGGTTCGGCGCTGATCGGCCAGAATTTCAGCGACGCGAAACATTTCTGGGGCCGGCCTTCGGCCACCGGGCCCATGCCTTACAACGCCGCGGCCTCCGGCGGCTCCAACCAGGGGCCGCTGAACCCGGCGCTGCTTGACGCCGTCAAGGGCCGCATCGAGGCCTTGCGGGCGGCCGACCCGGGCAACACGGCCGCTGTGCCGGTGGACCTGGTCACGGCCTCCGCCAGCGGGCTGGACCCGCACATCAGCCCGGCCGCTGCACGCTACCAGGTCGCCCGCGTGGCCAGGGCGCGCGGCCTGGCCGCCCCGAAGGTTCAGGCCCTGGTCGACCAGCAGACCGAAAAACCGCTGGCCGGCTGGCTGGGTGAGTCGCAGGTCAATGTGCTCAAGCTCAATCTGGCCCTGGAGGCGCTTCGTTAACGCCGTGGGCCCGGTGGTACGCTGCGCCAAGCGGCATTTGAAAGACCCGATGAAGATGGCACTGCATGGCTAGCTATCCAGACTCCCGGCCCGACCCGGACCAGCTCCTTGAGCAGCTCCGGAGCGAGGAGGAGCGCGCACGCCGCGGCAGGCTGCGCATTTACTTTGGCGCCAGCGCCGGCGTCGGCAAGACCTTCGCCATGCTCAGCGCGGCCCGGCGCGAGTGCCAGGCCGGGCGCCAGCTGCTGGTCGGGATTGTCGAGACCCATGGGCGCGGCGAAACCGAAGAGCTGCTGGCGGGCCTGGAGCAGTTGCCGCTGCGCGATGTTCCCTACCGGGGCCGCACCCTGAAGGAGTTCGACCTGGACGCGGCGCTGCAGCGCACGCCGCAGGTGCTGCTGGTCGACGAACTGGCGCACAGCAATGTGGAAGGCTCGCGCCATGCCAAGCGCTGGCAGGACG
>CAZWDK010000125.1:0-9268 GCA_964633095.1 uncultured Polaromonas sp.
TGCCACCGCCTCGGCGCCAGCGCCGGCCGCAGGCGGCTCCATGGCCGGTGTGCCCATGCCGGCCGCCGCCAAGCTGATGGCCGACCACAACCTGGCCGCCGGCTCCGTGCCCGGTACCGGCAAGGACGGCCGCGTCACCAAGGGCGACGTGCTGGGCGCAACGGCAGCAGGCGCTCTCAAATTGGTTGCCAGCGCAATACCCACGGGTGCACCAGTCACTTCGTTGCCTCAAGTGGTGGCAAAGGCGAAACCTGCCGAGCTGGGCGAGCGTCCCGAGCAGCGCGTGCCCATGAGCCGCCTGCGCGCGCGCGTGGCCGAGCGCCTGCTGCAGTCGCAATCGACCAATGCCATCCTGACCACCTTCAACGAGGTCAACATGGCGCCGGTCATGGAGATGCGCAAGCGCTTCCAGGAAAAATTTGAAAAAGAGTATGGCGTCAAGCTCGGCTTCATGAGCTTTTTTGTCAAGGCGGCCGTGCATGCGCTGAAGAAATTCCCGGTGCTCAATGCATCGGTCGATGGCAATGACATCGTCTACCACGGCTATTTCGACATCGGTATCGCCGTCGGCTCACCGCGCGGCCTGGTCGTGCCGATTCTGCGCAATGCCGATCAGATGAGTTTTGCCGATATCGAGAAAAAGATCGCCGAATACGGCGCCAAGGCACGCGACGGCAAGCTGGGCATTGAGGAAATGACGGGCGGCACCTTCTCCATCAGCAACGGCGGCACCTTTGGCTCCATGCTGTCCACCCCCATCATCAACCCACCGCAGTCCGCCATCCTCGGCGTGCACGCCACCAAGGACCGCGCCGTGGTCGAAAACGGCCAGATCGTGGTGCGTCCGATGAACTACTTCGCCATGAGTTACGACCACCGCATCATCGACGGCCGCGAAGCCGTGCTGGGCCTGGTGGCCATGAAAGAGGCGCTGGAAGACCCGGCCCGCCTGCTGTTCGACATCTAAAAACTCTCAGGGCGGGCCGTGGCAGCCTGACTGCCGGCCCTGCCCGTCATTCACTGGAATAAAAACATGTCCAAACAATTCGACGTGATCGTCATCGGTGGCGGTCCTGGCGGCTATATTGCGGCCATTCGCGCGGCCCAACTGGGTTTTAACGTCGCCTGTATCGACGAGTGGAAAAACGCCAAGGGCGGCCCGGCCCTGGGCGGCACCTGCACCAATGTCGGCTGCATTCCTTCCAAAGCCCTGCTGCAATCTTCCGAGCACTACGAGCAGGCCGGTCACCACTTTGCCGACCACGGCATCGAGGTCAAGGGCCTGAGCCTGGATCTGGCCAAGATGGTGGGCCGCAAGGACACGGTCGTCAAACAAAACAACGACGGCATCGTCTACCTGTTCAAGAAGAACAAGGTCACCTTTTTCCATGGCCGCGGCTCTTTTGCGGCGGCCAAGGATGGCGCTTACGAGATCAAGGTCGCCGGCGCTGCCGAGGAAGTGATTTCCGGCAAGCACATCATCGTGGCCACCGGCTCGAACGCGCGCGCGCTGCCAGGCGCACCGTTCGATGAAGAGAACATCTTGTCCAACGACGGCGCGCTGCGCATGGGCGCCGTGCCCAAGAAGCTGGGCCTGATTGGCTCCGGCGTGATCGGCCTGGAGATGGGCTCGGTCTGGCGTCGCCTGGGCGCCGAAGTCACCGTGCTGGAAGGTTTGCCGACCTTCCTCGGCGCCGTCGACCAGCAGATCGCCAAGGAAGCGCACAAGGCCTTCGTTAAGCAGGGTCTGAAAATTGAGCTCGGCGTGACGGTGGGTGAGGTCAAGTCCGGCAAGTCGGGCGTGTCCGTCGCTTATGTCGACGCCATGGGCCAGGCACAGGCATTGGACGTTGACAAGCTGATTGTCTCGATCGGCCGGGTGGCCAACACCATAGGCCTGGCGCCTGAAGCCGTGGGCCTGAAGCTCGACGAGCGTGGCGCCATCGTGGTGGACGAGGAGTGCAAAACCAACCTGCCCAATGTCTGGGCGGTTGGCGACGTGGTGCGCGGCCCCATGCTGGCGCACAAGGCCGAGGAAGAGGGCGTTGCCGTGGCCGAGCGCATCGCCGGCCAGCACGGCCATGTCAACTTCAACACCGTTCCCTGGGTGATTTACACCAACCCCGAGATTGCATGGGTGGGCCAAACCGAAGAGCAGCTCAAGGCGGCAGGCCGTGCCTACAAGGCTGGTAGCTTCCCCTTCATGGCCAACGGCCGCGCGCGCGCGCTGGGCGACACCACCGGCATGGTGAAGATGCTGGCCGATGCGGCGACCGATGAAATTCTCGGCGTGCACATCGTGGGGCCGTTTGCCAGCGAGCTGATTGCCGAATGCGTGGTGGCCATGGAGTTCCGTGCCAGCAGCGAAGACATCGCACGCATTTGCCATGCCCATCCGTCCTTGAGCGAGGCGACCAAGGAAGCCGCGCTGGCGGTTGACAAGCGCACCCTGAATTTCTGAGATTCATAAGCGAAATAGGCTGCTTGTGTCCGTCCATCGGGCGCAAGCAGCTATCAACTTGATAGCATCCAGAAAGAGGCCGTCCCCTTGAGCGTCAAGCAAGCCTACGAAGCCGAACTCGCGGCACGCGGTTTCCGGAGCGACCCTGCACAACTGCGCGCGGTGCAGGCACTCGAGCGCTGTGCCAGCGAGTGGACGGCGTTCAAGGGACAGCGTTCCAACGCCTTCAAAAAACTCATCAACCGGCCCGACATTCCCCGCGGCGTGTACATGCATGGGGGGGTAGGGCGCGGCAAGAGCTTTTTGATGGATTGCTTTTACGGCGCCGTGCCGCTCAAGCGAAAAGTCCGGCTGCATTTTCATGAGTTCATGCGCGAGGTGCACCGGGAGCTGCAAGACCTGCAGGGCACGGTGAACCCGTTGGATGCGCTGGGCAAACGCATCGCCAAACGTTACCGGCTGATCTGCTTTGACGAGTTTCATGTCGCCGACATCACCGATGCCATGATTCTGCACCGGCTGCTGGCGGCGCTGTTTGACAACGGCGTGGGCCTTGTCACCACGTCGAACTTTCACCCGGATGACTTGTACCCGCACGGCCTGCACCGTGACCGCATTGTCCCCGCGATGGCCTTGCTGAAGGCCAGGCTGGAGGTCATCAGCGTCGACAACGGAACGGATTACCGGCGGCGCACCCTGGAGCATGCCCGGCTTTACCACACGCCGCTGGGCCCGCAGGCCGACGCCGACATGACGGAAACTTTTGAGTCGCTGGCGGAGTCCCAGGATGAAAACCCGGTGTTGCATATCGAGTCCAGGCTGATCCAGGCCAGGCGCAAGGCCGGGGGCGTGGTGTGGTTTGATTTCAAGAGCCTGTGCGGCGGGCCGCGTTCCCAAAACGATTACCTGGAGATCGCCACACAGTTCCATACCGTGCTGCTCAGCGATGTACCCTACATGCCGGTCAGGATGGCATCGGAAGCCAGGCGCTTTACCTGGCTGGTGGATGTGCTGTATGACAGGCGCGTCAAGCTGGTCATGTCGGCGGCGGTGGCGCCCGAGGCCTTGTACACGGAAGGGCCGCTGGCGCATGAGTTTCCGCGCACCGTTTCGCGGTTGAACGAAATGCAGTCGATGGAGTATCTGGCCCTGGAGCGCAGAGATGTGGACACGACACTGACATGAAACACACCGCCCTTGCCTTTTTTTTCAGTACGCAGGCCATGCTGGCGGGCGCGCAAACGGCGGCCCCGGCGGAACAGCCGGCCAACCTGGACGCGGAACGCGCAAGAATCAGTGCCGATCGGGCCAGGCTGGAGGCGGGCTTTTTGGCCGAAGACGCCGCTTGCTACCAGCGCTTTGCCGTCAACCGCTGTCTTGGCGAGGTCAATGCCAGGCGGCGTGAGGCGATGGCAGGCCTCAGGCGGCAGGAGATTTTGCTCAATGATGAGGAGCGAAAAATCAAGGGCGCGGAACAAATCCGGAAAACCGAAGAAAAATCATCGCCTGAAAAGCTGCAGGAGGAGGCCGATCGCCGCGCGCAGGCCCTGAAAGAGCACCAGCAGCGACTGGACAGGGACAAGGAAAAACAGCAAAACCGGGCCACGGCGCAGTCGAATGAACAGGCCAAGCGTGAGGGCAGCGCTGACAGGCTCAGGGGTAACCAGGATAAAGCCCGGGCGCGAAGCGAGCAGCAGGGGGCTGCCGCCGAAGCGGCCCGCAAATTCGATGAACGCCAGAAAGAAGCCCAGGCGCGGCGCGCCCAGCATGAAAGTGAACGGCTCAAGCGGACCAAGCCGCCAGCCAGGTCACTGCCTTTGCCGGAATGAGCGGTTTTTAGCTCAAGGGCTCGAGCTTGACGATCACCAGCGACAGGTTGTCGCCGCCGCCACGCGCGCGCGATCTGGCTTTTTGAATCAGGAACTCGGTCGCCTCGCGCGGTGACAGCATGGTCAGCGCAGACCCCATTTCGCTGGCGCTGAAGTAGTGCCAGACGCCGTCGCTGCAGGCCAGCAGCACATCATCGGGCCGCAGTTGGGGGATGAAATGCTGTGTGATGGGCGGCATTTCCTCGGTGCCCAGGCAGCCCATCAGAATGTTGGACTGGGGGTGGACATTGGCCTCTTCTTCGGTGATCTCGCCTTTCTCGACCAGGGTTTGCACATACGAATGATCCAGCGTTCTGTGGACCAGCTTGCTGCCCTGGTAGTGGTAAATCCGTGAGTCACCGGTATGCACCCAGTGGCATTCACCGCCCGGGTTGATGAGAAACGCTGCCAGCGTGCTGTGCGGCTCCTGTTCCGCCGAGAGCGCGGTCAGCTTGATGACGAGATGGGCCTCTTCAATGATCTGCTTGAGCATTGACGGTGCGTCATCGGTTTGCGGGGCGTAGCGTTCAAACAGCTGCTTGGCCGTCAGCATGACCTGGTCCGAGGCCTTGCGGCCGCCACTGCGCCCACCCATGCCATCGGCCACGATGCCCAGCATGCAGCCAGGACTACGGGAGTGCGTGAACAGGCTGACCTGGTCTTGTTGGTAGTCCCGGTCACCTTTGTGGAGACCCGTGGACGCTGTGATTCGATAGCCTTTGGACATCGTCTGGTCGTTCAAGCCGCGAGGACTCGATTTGTGGTCGCAATCGACGTATTATCAGATGAAGCAGCACGTACGGATAAAAACCTTGGACATCAATTTACATTCTCCGGAGCGGCAGCTGATCGAACTCAAAATCGAACATGCGGACCTGAATGCGCTGGTCGACATGGCGGCGCAGGCCTTGCCCCTTGACGAACTGCGGCTCAGGCGGCTTAAAAAGCGCCGTTTGCAGCTCCGCGATCAAATCTCGCTGCTCACAGCCTCCCTGGATCCTCCCGAGCCCGCCTGATGAATCTAGCGTTCGAAGTGGAAGAGGCATTTGCCGCGGGCGGCGTCTTGTCGCGCGCGGCAGAGCATTTTGTACCGCGTAGCGGTCAAACCGAGATGGCGCTGGCGGTGGCGCGCGCCATCGAAGGGGCCTATCCCCTCGTGGTGGAAGCCAGCACGGGCGTGGGAAAAACATTTTCTTACCTCGTCCCCGCATTGCTCAGCGGCGAGCGGATTTTGCTGTCGACGGCGACCAAGGCCTTGCAGGATCAGCTGTTTGGCCGTGATTTGCCCAAACTGGTGGAGGCGCTCGGGTTGCCGGTGCGCCCAGCGCTGCTCAAGGGGCGTGCCAGCTATTTGTGCCTGCACCGCATGGAAATGGCACGTCAGGCGACACCTCTGCCCAATGGCGTCTCGGTGCGTGCGCTGGCCAGAATTGAAGAGTGGTCCCAGGCGACGCGAAGCGGCGACCTGGCGGAACTCCCGGGGCTGGATGAGCGTTCACCGCTGATACCCCTGGTGACCTCTACCCGCGAGAACTGCCTGGGTGCGCAATGCCCGCGTTTTCGGGCCTGTCATGTGAACCTGGCCCGCAGGGAAGCGATGGCGGCGGATGTGGTGGTCATCAATCACCATCTCTTTTTTGCCGACCTGGCCGTTCGCGAGTCGGGCGTGGCGGAGTTGCTGCCGTCGGTGCGCATAGCGATTTTTGATGAAGCGCACCAGCTGAATGAGACGGGCGTGCAGTTTCTGGGAAACAACCTGACCACCGGCCAACTGCTGGACTTTTCCCGTGACATGCTGGCTGCCGGGCTGCAGTTCGCGCGCGGCCTGGTCGACTGGCAGGAGGTGGTAGGTGCAACGGAGAGGGCCGCCCGTGAACTGCGCCTGTCAGCAGGCAGGCAATACCCCGGCACCAAGCTGCGCTGGACCGAAGAGGCGCCAGAAGGCCTGGCTGCCAGCGACTGGGGGCAGGCGCTGCAAGAGGTTCATGCGTCCTGCCTGCAGGCCTGCGCAGCACTCGATACGGTCAGCGAGATCGCGCCAGACTTTGTCCGGCTGCATGAGCGGGCCAGCGAACTGGCCCGGCGGGCCGAGAGCTTTTGCCATGCTTGCGAACCGGGCCGTGTGCGCTGGGTCGATGTGGGCACGCAGTTGCGGCTGGTCGAGTCGCCGCTGGATATCGCCGAGGCGGTGAAGAGCAAGATGCTGGGCGCAGGCGGGGAAGTCGAGAAATCCGCGAAGTCCTGGGTGTTCACCTCCGCGACGCTGGGGGACGATGACAAGCTGAGCTGGTTTACCCGGCCTTGCGGGCTGGAAGATGCCGCGGTGCTGCGGATTGGCAGTCCCTTCGACTATGCACGCCAGGCGGCCGTGTACATTCCGCAGAATTTCCCCAAACCCGGCGATCCATCACACACGCTGAAAGTGGCTGAATCCGCGGCGGCATGGGCGCGGGAATTGGGCGGCCGCACCCTGGTGTTGACCACCACCCTGCGCGCCCTGCGCCAGATTGGTGAAGCGCTCCAGGCGGCTTTCGAGCATTCGACCGAGATCGAGGTGCTGGTGCAGGGGGCCATGCCCAAACGGGTGCTGATCGAGCGCTTCAGGGAAGGCGATAGCCATGGCGGCAGGGGCTGCGTGCTGGTGGCCTCGGCATCGTTCTGGGAAGGCATTGATGTGCCCGGCGATGCGCTCCAGCTGGTCATCATCGACAAGCTGCCCTTTCCCCCGCTGAATGACCCCCTTGCCGAAGCCCGCTCGAAAATGCTGGAATCGCAGGGGCGCAGTGCCTTCAACGACTATTTCCTGCCCGAGGCTGCGGTCGCACTCAAGCAGGGCGCGGGCCGCCTGATACGCCGCGAGACTGATCAGGGTGTGCTGGTGGTGTGCGACAGCCGGCTGGTTTCCATGGGCTATGGACGGCGTTTGCTGAGAGCACTGCCTCCCATGCAGCGCCTGGCATCGGAGCCGGAATTGATGGACAGGCTCGCGAGTCTTACCAGAACTTGTACCAAGGCGTGTCCGCAGCCTTGAAGCCTCGGCTCAGGTATTGGCCTTGCGGATAAGTCTTTTCCATGATGCGGCGGGTGTCATCGCGCAATTCGGCCATGCCCAGGGCATCGTAGGATTTGTAAAGAATGTAGGTGGCTTCCTCGAGCGCGGGAACGTCGCGGTAGTCGGAAATTGCCGCCTGGGCGCGATTGATGGCGGCGATGTAGGCACCGCGGGAGTAGTAGTAGCGCGCCACATGCACTTCCGATTGGGCCAGCGAGTTGACGATGTAGCCCATCCGCAAGGTCGCGTCCGGGGTGTACTTTGAATCCGGAAAGCGGGTGACCAGTTCCTTGAACGATTCAAATGACTCTTTGGCGGCCTTCTGGTCCCGCTCAGCCAGGTCCTGGCGTGAGATGAAGCTGAAAATGCCCAGGTTGTCGTTGAAGTTCACCAAGCCTTTCAGGTAGAGCGCGTAGTCCATGGCGGGGCTGGCCGGGTGCAGCTTCATGAACCGGTCCAGCGTGGCGATGGCCTGGGCTTGCTCGCCGCCCTTGTACTGGGCGTAAGCCTTCTCGATCTGGGCTTGTTGCGACAGCGGCGTTCCGGCTGCACGGCCTTCGAGCTTTTCAAACAGCGGGATGGCCTTGTCGTAGGCGCCAGAACTCGCCTCGTCCTTGGCTTCCGCGTAGATCTTGTTGGGACTCCAGGAGGCGGTTTTATCCACCGGCGGGGTGATGGAGCAGCCTGCGACTACAAAAGACAATGCGCAAATGGCTGCAACAAGCGGCAATGCATTGGGAACAACCGATAATTTGGTGGAAAACATTGCAATTGACCTTCTTGATGACTGATTCTGAACAAAGCAAGCTGATTATATCGGGCGCTGTTGCCCCCAATGCCCCGCTGGATGAGGCGCAGGACGAGGCGGATGGCGGTGCCGAGCTGGAACTGCGGCGGGTCATCGTGCCCGTGGAGAGTCACGCCAGCCGTATTGACCGTGCTTTGGCGGGCATTGTGCCCGAGTTCTCGCGCAGCTATCTGCAGCAATTGATCGAGGCCGGGATGGTGCAGCTCAATGGCCGTGCCGTGACCAAAACCTCCACCAAGGTCAAGGCGGGGGACGAGCTTGTCATTGAGTTGCGGCCCACGCCGCAAAGCCAGGCCTTCAAGCCCGAGGCCATGGCGCTGGACATTGTGTTTGAAGACCCGTATTTGCTGGTCATCAACAAGCCCGCCGGGCTGGTGGTGCATCCCGCGCCCGGCAACTGGAGCGGCACCTTGCTCAATGGGCTGTTGGCCTACGACCCGCAGGCCGCCCTGTTGCCGCGTGCGGGCATCGTGCACCGACTGGACAAAGACACCAGCGGGCTGATGGTGGTGGCCCGCCAGCGGCAGACCATGGACCAGCTGGTCGCCATGATTGCCGCGCGCAGCGTCAGCCGGGAATACATTGCGCTGGCCCACGGCGCCTGGCAAGGAGCGAGAACCCGCGAGGTGGATGCCGCGATTGGCCGCGATCCCCGCAACCGCCTGCGCATGGCCGTTGTGGATCTGGAGAAAAATGCCGGCAAGCTGGCCCTGACGGTGGTTTCGCTGCTCCAGGGCGGAGCGCGGCATTGCCTGGTGAGGTGCAAGCTGCATACCGGCCGCACGCACCAAATCAGGGTTCACATGGCCTTGCTGGGCCATCCCCTGGTGTCTGATGAGCTGTATGGCGGGGCGGTTGCGGCTGGCCTACAACGCCAGGCCTTGCACGCCTGCAGGCTGGCGTTTGAACATCCCGCCACGGGCGCTGCGATGGAGTTCAAGGCGCAGCCGCCTGCGGATCTGCAGGCCGCATTAGGGGCTTTGGGCCTGATATACAATCAAAGTTAGTAGTTTTTCGGCTACCCGCAACATGGCGCACCTTGACAAGGCGACTGCGCATGGATGCAAGGCGCGTACAAG
>CAZWDK010000126.1:0-1708 GCA_964633095.1 uncultured Polaromonas sp.
ATTCCTCGCCAATGTACGGCTCCTCCCAGGGTGTGATCGGCGACGGGTTGCAACAGCTCTCGGCACAGCGGCGCGTTTTTTCCGCCGACAAGGTCTGGACCGCCTCGGCCGGGGCGGCGCAAATCGAGGCCTCGCGCCAGCTCTGGCGGGTGCCCCGTTTTGACCTGTTGCAGGTCCACAACCTGCTGGCCTGGCAGGAGCAACTGCCGCTGCTGCAGGCCATGAAAGCGGCGGGCCGGCTGCGCTATGTGGGAATCACCACCTCGGAGGGCCGCCGCCACCGCGAGATGGAGCAAATCATGCGCGGCCACCGTATCGACTTCGTCCAGCTCAGCTATAACCTGCTTGACCGCGAGGCCGAGCGGCGGCTGCTGCCGCTGGCGCGCGAGCGCGGCATCGCGGTGCTGGTGAATCGGCCGTTCCGCCAGGGCGCCCTGCTACGGCAACTGCAGCACCACCCGCTGCCGGCCTGGGCCGGCGAGATCGACTGCGCCAACTGGGCCCAGTTCGCGCTGAAGTTCATCGTCGCTCACCCCGCGGTGACCTGCGCAATTCCGGCCACCGGCAATGTCGCCCATGTGCGCGAAAACATGGGCGCCGCCTTGGGCCGCATGCCCGACGAAGCGTTTCGCAGGCGCATGGCCGCCCTTGTAGACGGGCTGTGAGCCATGTCCGAGTGGTGGACTTACCGGCTCTCGGACTTCCTGATGTTTTCACCCAGGACTTACTGGCGCCTGGTCGAGCTCTACAACCACGATGTCTGGCCGGCGCAGCTGGCCGCGCTCGCCGTCGGTCTCTGGGCGATCTGGCTGGCCGCATCCCGGCGCGCCGGTGCCGGCCGCGTGCTCGCGGCCCTGCTCGCCGCGGCCTGGCTCTGGGTCGGCTGGGCCTTTCACTGGCAGCGCTACGCCACGATCAACTGGGCGGCGCCCTACTTCGCCATGGCGTTCGCCATTCAGGCCGGACTGCTGCTTGGCCTGGGCAGCTTTCACCGCAACACGTACGCGACGCCTGCAGGTTCTCTGATGCGAAACCTCGGCTGGCTGCTGGCCGTCACCGGCGTGGTGTTTTACCCGCTGGCCGGGCTGCTCGCCGGCCGTCCGTGGGCCCAGGCCGAGGTCTTCGGTATCGCGCCTGAGCCGACGGCGCTGGCCAGCCTGGGCCTGCTGCTGGCCAGCGGCTACCCGCCATCGCGCGCGCGCCGCTGCATGCTGGCCCTCATCCCGACACTGTCCTTGCTACTCGGCGCGGCGACCTTGTGGCTGATGGCAGACTGATTGACTCACTCCGTCAGTCAGTCAGTCAGTCAGTACGCTACCGCGTAGCGATAGCCGCGGTACTTCAGCACCGCCGTCTTGGCACGAATCTGTTCCAGCAGCACGCCCGGCGCTGGCTCTGCGCCCTCACCCAGCACCTGGCCATTGACGATCAGCATGCGCTGCGCCGCATTGTCGGAATAGACGCCGCCGCTGATGGCCAGCTTGGGCAACTCGCGCTGGACATCGGCCGGCAGCTCGGCGACGGACGGCACGCGACCAGGGGCTGCCGTTGCGGACGCCGGCGACAAGGCCGCCTGCGCCGGAACCGGCTTGCGCACCTCACGCAAAGGCGCCGCGACCGGGGCCACAGGCGCGGTTAGGGCTGGTGGTGTTGGCGGTGCCGCGGGCAGCACCTCGGTCGCAGGCGCGGCCGGCGCTGCGATGGGTAC
>CAZWDK010000126.1:1808-9216 GCA_964633095.1 uncultured Polaromonas sp.
CGTGGCCGGCCCGGCCAGCTGCCATGCCGCCACGGCCAGCATGCCGGCGCCAACAACTGCTGCGATCCACCACCAAAGCCGGCTCTGCGGGCCTGCGGACCGCGCAAGCGGCGACGTTTGCACGGGCTGGGCATGAATGCCCCGGGCCGGGTCACGCTCGCGCTGGGCGTCGGCCTTGCGGAGTGCATCAAGAATGTAGGACATAGGATCAGGGCTCGGTGCGAAGGCGCGGCTCGTCCACGCCGGCCGTGCGATTGAGTTGCATGAAGGTCAAGGGCCCCAGCTGGCCATCGGCAGGCAGCCCCTGGGCCAATTGAAAAGCGCGCAGCCGCGCCTTGAGTGGGGCATCGAGCACGGGCCGGCCGGCCAGCGGCGCCGTGCCGTTCGCCGCGGCCAGCCGGGCCGCGGCCCATTCGACGACCGGGCCGCCCTGGCCATCAGCGAGGCGGCCGCCGTAGCCCGCCGGCACACGCCAGAGCGTGGCAAAGTCGCCCTGCCAGCGCGCGGCCAGCGCCGCCCGTGTGACGGTCTGCTCCGTGCCCCCGGCGCGCAAGGTCGCGCTGTCGCCGCTCAGGGCGGTCAGCAAGGCATAGGAGGGCAAGCCACTCTGGCGGTCTAGCGTGACGATGCCGGGGCGGCCCAGCTGGCGGATCAGCGCCAGACTGGTGTTGCTGCTAAAGCACCGCACATGTTCGCGAGACAGCGCCTGACAGGGATCGCCCTCACCGGGGCTCAATTTCCAGGCCTGCGCCAGTTCGCGCCAGGCCTGCTCTGCGTCGCGCAGCAAAGTGGGCGGTGCTGGCGGTGGCGGCACAGACTGAGTGACGCTTGCGGCGGTGGTTGTGCCGGCTGCTGCGGACGCCACCGGCTTGGAGGACACCACCGCCACCGGCATGGAGGCCACCGCCGCTGCGGGTGCAGCGGCCAGCTTTGGCGCGGCAACGGCTGCGATCTCGGGCGGGCGCGGCGGCGACGGCGGCGTCACGAGACGGGCCATGGCGACCAGCCCGGCGCCGGCGACAGCACTCAAGCCGACCAGGGCCAGGCCACGCCGCCAGCGCGACGCTGAAGATGCGGCGTTTGCCGGCGGGCCGAACACCTCGTCCGCCGCCTTGTCGACGATGGTGCGGCTGACCGCGGCCTGGCCGCCCGCAAAGGCGCCCAGCAAGGCACGGTCGCACAACAGGTTGATGCGGCGGGGCACGCCGCGCGCCAGCTGGTGAATGCGCTTGAGCGCCCTGCGATCAAAGGGCAACGCATGTTTCAGGCCCGACACCTCAAGACGGTGCTGGATGTACTGCGCCGTCTCGGCCTGGGTCAGCGCGTCAAGGTGAAAACGCGCAATCACGCGCTGGGCCAGTTGCTCCAGTTCCGGCCGCTGCAGCATGGTGCGCAGCTCGGGCTGGCCGATCAGGATGATTTGCAGCAGCTTGCGCTCGCTGGTTTCCAGGTTGGTGAGCAGGCGCAGCTGCTCCAGCACCTCGGCCGCCAGGTTTTGCGCCTCGTCGATGATCAGCACATTGTTCTGCCCGGCCGCATGGGCCTGCAGCAGGAAAGCGTTGATCGGGTCGAGGTAGTCCTTGACCGTGGGCGGCAGCCGGTCTTTTTGCGGCACCGCGACATGAAACTCGTCGCAGATCGACTGCAGCAGCTCGACCACCGTGAGCTTGGGATTGAAGATGTAGGCGACGTTGCAGTTGGCCGGGATCTGCTCCAGAAAGCAGCGGCAGACCGTGGTCTTGCCGGTGCCGATCTCGCCGGTCAGCAGCACAAAGCCGCCGCCACCGCCCAGCCCGTACAGCAGGTGCGCCAGCGCTTCGCGATGCCGGTCACTCATGAACAGCATGCGCGGATCCGGAGCGATCGAGAACGGTGCCTGCGTCAGGCCGAAAAATGGCGCGTACATGGACACCAAGGATACAGCACCGCGGCCGTGCGGCGCTTTGAATAAAACGCGCCGCGTTGGCTGCGCGCCACGCAAGCCAACCAGTCAGGCCGGTACGAGAGCCGTGCGCCGCACCCGCCGCACATTGAAGGCGCTGGCAATCAGCACGCCCTGCATCAGCGCCAGCCCCAGCAGCACGCCGCGGAACTGGCCGTGGTCCATCAGCATGCCAAAAATCAGCGGCGACACCGCCTGGCCAATGTCCAGCCCGGCATAGACCACGCCGTAGACGCGGCCGGTCGAATTGGGCGGGGTCGAGCGCTTGACCAGCAGGTCGCGCGAAGGCCCGGCAATGCCCGAGGCAAACCCCATCACGCCAAACAGCACGGGCACCATCCAGCTGGCCAGGCTGCCCAGCGCCAGCAGCAGCGCCACCGCCGCCGCCACGCCAAAACCGGCGCCGACAATGCGCTCGCAGCGCGACGCGTCGGCCGCCAGAAAACCACCCAGCACCATGCCGCCAGCGCTGCACACCATGAAAATCGTCAGGCACATGGCCACCAGCGGCACCGGCACGCCGTGCAGTTGGCGCGCCGCCTCCGGGGCAAACGCCTGCACCACGCTCAGCACGATGGCGTACCAGAAGAAAAACGCAAAACACATCCACACCGCGGGGATTTTCAGGAACGACAGACTGCCGCCGGTGGCCGCCTGGCCGGGCAGCGCCTGCGACGGCGACGGCTCAAGCGCCAGCTGGCCGCGGTTCAGCAGCAGCAGCGCCAGCACGGCAAAGGCCAGCACACCGGCGCACAGCAGCGCCGTGCGCCACGAAAAAGCCAGCGCGATCGGCACCAGCATGGCCGGCGCCAGGGCCCAGCCCAGGCTGCCGGTGATGCCATGCACGCTGTAGGCATGGCCCAGGCGCGGCGCGCTGACCTTGCGGTTGAGCAGCGTGTAGTCCACCGGGTGAAACACGCCGTTGCCGACACCGCCCAGCACGGCAAATGCCGCCAGCATCCAGTAGCTGGTGCTGCCCGCATAACCCAGGGCGGCAAGGCCCAACAGCGCGATCCCGCCAAACAGAATCGGACGCGGGCCAAAACGGTCGACCACAAAGCCCGACAAGGCCTGCACCGCGCACGAGACGACGAAAAAAATCGTCATCAGGAACCCCAGCTCCGCGTAGCTCACGCTGAATGCCTCCTTGAGCCACGGAAACAGCGGCGCCAGCAGCAACTGGTTGAAATGGCTGATCAGGTGGGCCGAGCCGACCAGGCCAATGACGCCGGCGTCGCGGCGCAGGGAAAGGGTTGCGGCGGGCAGATTCAGGGCATTTGAGGTATTCATGCCGCTATCGTAGTATTGGCTCCGTCTGCTGAAATGCGACAAAAAGCCATAATTCGGCGAATTTCAGACAAAACACCCCAAGCGCCCCTTCTCCTGCCCCATGGCCCGCAACGCCCGACTCCGCTCCATTCCGCTGGGTGACACCGACGGCTTCACACCCAGCCGCGAGCGTCCGGTGCGCGTGCGCGCCCGCAGCCTGGCCGCCGACACGCACCTGGAGCCACACTCGCGCGCCTGGGCACAGCTGTGCTATTGCACCACCAGCGTCGTGCAGGTCACTGCGGCGCCCAGCGAACAGGCCGGGGGCGACATCACCTACATCGTGCCGCCCTCGCGCGCGGTGTGGATTGCGCCCGGCGCGCGCCACCACATTACGGTGCTGGAGGCCGCCGAGCTTCGCACCCTCTATATCGATGCCAGCGCCACGCCAGCAGGCTGGCAAGGCTGCCGTGTGCTGGTGGTGTCGCCGCTGCTGCGCGAGGCCATCCATGCGCTGGACCATGACCCCCACACTGCGCGCGAGCAACTCCTGTGCGCACTGGTGCTTGACGAGATCACCCACGCCGACACCCAGGCGCTGGGCGTGCCGCTGCCACACCCGCACACCGGCGACAAGCGGCTGCGCGCCCTGTGCGAAGCGGTGCTGCGCGCCCCGGCTGAGCGCGCCACGCTGGCCGAATGGGCCGCCGACATGGGCGCCAGCGAGCGCACCATGGCGCGGCTGTTTCGCGACGAGCTGAACTTGAGCTACCAGCAGTGGCGCCAGCAGGCGATTCTGGCGCATGCCCTGCCCCTGCTGGCACGCGGCCAGTCGGTCAGCCGGGTGGCCGCCGCCAGCGGCTACGCCAGCGACAGCGCTTTTACCGCCATGTTCAAGGCCGCCATGGGCCAGCCGCCCAGCCACTTTCAAAACAAAAACGGGCTGCAGTCCTTTTACGACGGGCGCATCCAGCTATTGAAACCATAGCGTGCAGCATCATCCGGCCGGCTTCAGGCGGATCCCCGCCAAAGCGGTCTGGCAGTCAAGGCGCCCTGTGCCGATACCCCAGTTGCTGTTCCACAAAGCCGTCAAAAGCCTTCAGCAAGGCCTGAAACGGTTCAACACTGCGCTCCAGCTGCATCAACGCGGCGCAAGTCGCCTCCAGCGTGGAAAGCTGATCGGCCCTATGGGCTTTGCGGATCCGGTAATTTGAGGCCGGCATGTCCTGCAGCGACAGTCGCGGCAGCTGTTGCAGCAGCGGGTTGAGGTAAAGCATCTTGCGGCTCTTGCGCCAGGTGCCATCCAGCACGATCAGGCGCAAGCGCGATGGATCACGCAGCAGCCCGGGCGCGAGGACAGGCGGGGCCGGCAGATTCAGCGCCCGGTCTTCGGGACTGTCCGGATACAAAAGAAGGCTGTGCCTGTCGCCCGGCAGCCCGGCTTGCTCCGCGCTTTGGGCCTCCAGCGGCGCGCCCAGCAAGGCCTGCTCGCCAAACACTTCACCCGTCAGCATGCGGCTGTGCTGCAGGCTCAGGTGCAACAGCCGCGCGCTGCCCTTGGCGTTGGCCACCTCCAGCGGATGCTGCAGGATCAGCACCTCCACCCGATGCGCAAGCGGCGTGATCCACCGGCAAATGCAGGCGCTTTGCGCGCGCAGGCAGATCGCGCAGCGCAAACGCCTGGGAGAGGATGCCGATGTCATGGAAGGATTTTAGGGAGATGCGGGTGTTCGCGATGGCGCCGGGCCTTGCCTGCGCCAGCCGGCATGCGTCGTTGCGCCTTTCACCCAAAGAGTGCGAACATGAGGCTGTTATGCACTTTGAATCGACATCCGATGGGTAATTTGTTGGTGGCTCTGCAATTCGGCCTGCTTCTCATGCTGGCAGCGTTGGCGGCCCGGAATGTCTTGCAAGGCGACATTCCCGCAGGCGCGCTGATGATGGCAGGAATCTCTGTTGCCCTCATCGCGTGGGCGCTTCTTCACAACAGGCCGGGCAACTTCAACATCCACCCCAGCCCCAAGCTTCGGGGCGTCATGGTGACCACCGGTCCATACCGGTGGATTCGCCATCCCATGTACACCTCGCTGCTGCTGGGCGCGGGCGCGCTGGCGTGGACCTGCAGCACCTTCACCGGCTGGGCGATATGGTCCGTGCTGGCCATTGTCCTGTTCCTGAAATCAAGCCTGGAGGAGCAAGGCATGCGCCAGCAGCATCCCGGCTATGCCGCCTACATCCTTCGCAGCAAACGCTTTTTACCCTGGCTGTTTTAGGGTAAACAGGCCCTGGATCTGGACAGCGACCACTGGCAACCCCGGGCATCACGCCGGGCAGAGGCCGATCCGGCAAAAAGCGTTCTTTGATGCTCAGGAAGTCAGCTCAGCCAGCTTCGCCTTGAGCGCCACATTCTCCGCGCTGAGCTCCGTGATGGTTTGCTTGAGCCGGGCAATCACCCCCTCCGGCGATTCGGGCTCGGTGCGCGCCACGGCGCGGGTTTCACGCACCTGCCGGGCGGCTTGCTGCAGTTCCTTCTTGCCACCGGCCACGGCCGCCACCTGCTCTTCAACGGGCAGCGAGGCCACGGTGGCGGCCGCATTGATCGAAATGGTGCCCGACTTCACCGCCGCCACCAGTTCGGGCGCCGCCGACTTCTGGATCTTTTCAATCTGGCTGATGGTGTTGCTGCTGATGCGCGCCGCCTTGGCGATGGCCTCGCGGGTGGGCAAGGCTTCTGGCGCCAAAGGTCCCGGAACGGGCTCTGCCACCGACGCGGACGACTCGTCGGCCGGCGGCAGCAGGCGCGCGGCCAGGATGTCCTTCTTGCGCAAGGCCAGCACGCCGCGCTGGAAATCAGACACGCTGCGCCGCCCCAGATGCTGGTCAATCATCCACAGGTGAACGTCGTCGATGGACTTGAAGCGGCTGTTTTGCACGGTATTGAAGGGAATGCCGTGCTTGCTGCAAATGCCGTAGCGGTTATGCCCGTCCACCAGCACATCGCCCCACAGCACCAGGGCGTCGCGGCAGCCCTCGGCCAGCAGGCTGCGCTCCAGGGCGCTGTGTTCTTCGGGGGTCAGCGGATCGATGTAGGCAAGCAGTTCTTCGTTGACCGTGATGTTCATGGGTAAGCAGGCAAATAGGCAATGGCGGGGGCGCCATTCTAGAAGACCCGCCACCCTGGCGGGACGGCCGCCCTGCCACCTTCAGAGAAAAAATAGGCACCAGCGCAATAACCACGGACGCCAGCAGCTATTAAAACAGGAGCAAACAAGAGCAAACAAGCGCAGCAGCAATGCGCCGCTATCATGGCCCAATGAAATTTTTCGGCACGCTGATGAAAGCCCACGCCGCATGGCACAGCGCCACGGGCTGTCTGGCGCTGGTCCTGCTGGCCGCCGGCGGACAGGCGCAGGCCCAGGCGAGCGCGCCCGACCACCAGCCGCTGCTGCGCGCACTGAACGCGGCGCGGCAGCAAGGCTGCGACGGGCGCCCCGGCCCGGCCACCCCGCTGCGCGAAAACACCCGCCTGTCGGGCGCGGCCGCGCTCATCGCAAACGGCAGCCAGCTCGGCGAAGCGCTGCAGGCAGCCGGCTACCGCGCCGTGCGGGCGGCGCAGATCACGCTGCAAGGTTATAGCGGGGCCGCCGCGCTGGCGCAGGGCGCGATGAGCAGTTCCTGCAGCACGGTCACCCAGGGCGAGCTGGCCGAGGCCGGCTTTCACCAGCGCGGCACACAAAGCTGGATGGTGCTGGCCGCGCCCTTCTCGCCGCCCGCTGCGGTGCAGGCCGGTGACGTGCAGGCGCGGCTGCTGGCCCTGGTGAACGAGGCACGCGCCCGGCCTCGCCGCTGCGGCAACCAGGCTTTCGCGGCGGCCCGACCGCTGCGGCTCAACGCCACCCTGCACGGCGTGGCCGACGCCCATGCCACCGACATGGCGCGCCACAGCTACTTCAGCCACAGCGGCCGCGACGGCAGCCGCGTGGACGGCCGCGCCAGCCGCGCCGGCTACCCCTGGCGCGCCATCGGCGAGAACATCGCCGCAGGCCAGATGCAGGCCGACGCGGCCGTGCAGGGCTGGCTCAACAGCCCCGGCCACTGCGCCAACATCATGTCGCCGGCCTACACCGAGATGGGTGCCGCCTTTGCGGTGAACAACCAAAGCAATGCAGGGATTTATTGGGTGCAGGTGTTTGGGGC
>CAZWDK010000127.1:0-9189 GCA_964633095.1 uncultured Polaromonas sp.
CCAGCGTGGCGGCCAGCGGCTGCGCGCCGCCCATGCCGCCCAGGCCGGCGGTCAGAATCCACTTGCCCGACAGATCGTTGTTGTAGTGCTGGCGGCCGGCCTCGACAAAGGTCTCGAACGTGCCCTGCACAATGCCCTGGGTGCCGATGTAAATCCAGCTGCCGGCCGTCATCTGGCCGTACATGAACAAGCCCTGGCGGTCCAGCTCATGGAAGTGTTCCCAGTTGGCCCACTTGGGCACCAGGTTGGAGTTGGCGATCAGCACGCGCGGGGCGTTGGCGTGGGTCTTGAAAACCCCCACCGGCTTGCCCGATTGCACCAGCAGGGTCTCGTCGTCGTTCAGTTCCTTGAGCGAGGCGAGGATCTGGTCGAAGCATTCCCAGTTGCGCGCGGCGCGGCCAATGCCGCCGTACACCACCAGGTCTTGCGGGCGTTCGGCGACCTCGGCATCCAGGTTGTTCTGCAGCATGCGAAAGGCCGCTTCGGTCAGCCAGCTCTTGCAGCTGAGTTCGCTGCCGCGCGGCGCGCGAATGACGCGGCTGGCATCGTGGCGGGGGTCGGCCGCAAGGGCGCTGAAGTTGTCGGGGGCATTCATGGCAAAGTCTCCTGTGAAATACAAATACGGTGGTTTAGGAATGGCTGGGCAGCATGCTCAGCAGGACGGCGGGCAGTGCCGCGCGCAAGGCCCACTGGCGCATGGCTTCGATGTCGGGGGCCAGGTAGCGGTCCTGCTCAACAAAGGCCACCTTTTCGCGGATGCGGGCAAATTCGGCCTCGACCAGCGGCGAGCTCTTGAGCTTTCGCTTCAGGTCGATGCCCTGGGCGGCGGCCATCGCCTCGATGCCGATCACGACGGCGGTGTTGTTGACCATCTCGCCCAGGCGGCGTGCCGCGAAGGTGGCCATGGACACATGGTCTTCCTGGTTCGCCGAGGTCGGCAGGCTGTCGACGCTGGCGGGGTGCGCCAGTGACTTGTTCTCGGAGGCCAGCGCCGCCGCCGTGACCTGCGCGATCATGAAGCCCGAGTTCAGGCCGCCGTCACGCACCAGGAAGGGCGGCAGGCCCGACAGCCCGGTGTCCAGCAGCAAGGCGATGCGGCGCTCGGCAATCGCGCCGATTTCGCTCACCGCCAGGGCGATGATGTCGGCCGCGAAGGCGACTGGTTCGGCATGGAAGTTGCCGCCCGAGATGACCTCGCCGGTGTCGGTGAACACCAGCGGATTGTCCGAGGCGGCATTGGCCTCGGTACGCAAGACCTTGGCCGCATGCGTCAGGTTGTCCAGGCAGGCCCCCATCACCTGCGGCACGCAGCGGATGGAGTAGGGGTCTTGCACGCGGCCGCAGTCGGCGTGCGAGGGCACGATCTCGCTGCCGTCCAGCAGCGTGCGCACGGCCGCGGCCACGGCGATCTGGCCGGGCTGGCCGCGCGCGATGTGGATGCGTTCGTCAAAAGGCTTGATGGAGCCCTGGATCGCTTCCAGCGACAGCGCACCCGACATCAGCGCGGAAGCAAACACGTCTTCGGCGCCGAACAGGCCCACCAGGGCCAGCGCGGTCGAGACCTGGGTGCCGTTGAGCAGCGCAAGTCCTTCCTTGGGGCCGAGGACAAAGGGCGCCAGGCCGATGCGGCGCATGGCCTCGGCGCCGGAAATCAGCTCGCCCTCCGCGGTGGTGGCTTGTCCCTCGCCGATCAGCACGCAGGCCATGTGCGCCAGCGGCGCCAGGTCGCCCGAGGCGCCGACCGAGCCCTTGGCCGGAATGCAGGGCATCAGGCCCGCATTGAACAAGGCCAGCAGTGCATCGACCAGCGCCGGCCGCACGCCCGAATGGCCGCGTGCCAGGCTCACCGCCTTGGTCGCCAGCACCAGGCGCACCACGGGTGCCGCCAGGGGCTCGCCCGTGCCGACGCTGTGCGACAGCACCAGGTTGCGCTGCAGCGCGGCCAGTTGGTGGTCCGGAATGCGGGTGGTGGCCAGCTTGCCGAAGCCGGTGTTGATGCCGTAGACGACCTCGTCGTTGTCCACGATGTGCTGCACCGTCGCCTGCGATTGCGCCATGTCATCGCGAACGGATGGATCAAGCGACAGGCGAATGCCGCCGGCCTGTATGCGTCGCAGCATGCCCAGGTCAACGGCGCCGGGTTTGAGTGTCAGTTCGGTGGCGTGTGAGGCAATGGATGAGGAAGCGTTGGAAGACATAAGTGCCCGTCTATGGAGGTAAGGGATTAAAAAGAAAGAGCGGTGTAGGTTGTCTGGTCAAAAGAGCCGGATTGCCATCTGCGCGGAATCTGCTGCCGGGCAGAGCCCGCCGGGAAAAACTGCGCGGCAGGTGCCGCCTTGCATGGAGGGCGAATACTGCGGCTGGCGTTTGGGTTCATCGGGCGCTCCTGTGGAAGACATGGTGACAAATTCGGGTCTGAATTTTTTTGATTTGTTTGTAATGTATATACATTAACAAAGAAATGCAAGTCCTGCAATGCAATACCGCGATGCACATCTTTGGTGTGCTCCTGCGCCTGTGGTGCTTTGGAAGGGTGCGTTACCGTTGGTTTCAAAATCGCGCACTCGTGTACCCGGGTGGGCTTATTGGCGCTGCTTGTTCGGTGTGGCCTTGCGCAAAGGCCTGCCGTGAGCGAGGTCGTGTGGCAGGCAGCTTGGCACGTCAATTGCATAGACAATTCCGATGCCGCTTGGCTCACATTGCTTCACTTGACTACAGTAGGACTGGAGGTATTTCATGAATCGTGAAAGCGCGCCAAGGATGCCGACCGCATTCGCTGTGCCGGGATTTTGTCGGGCGGGGGTCTTGCTCCCCGGCCTCAATGCAACATGGGTGGGCGCGCCGTGGTTTGCCCGGGATGCCAGCAATGAATCCGGGTAAACACGCATAACGCGGTACGGATCTGGTGATTTAATATGTATAGGCAAATAGATCGGACTGACTGAAGACAGACGGTTCTTTGTCCCCGGCGATTGCAAAGGCGCACGCCAATTCCCAACCCAGCCCTGGAGTCAACATGACTAAACGAATTTTCCTCAAGACCCTTGCCGGCGCCGCCATTGTGCTGGCCGCTGTCGGTGCTAATGCGCAGGATGCGCTGGCGCGCGTCAAGCAGGCCGGTGTGATCAAGGTCGGAACCGAAACCGCGTTCGCCCCCTTTGACTTTATCAAGGACGGCGAGCATGTAGGCCTCAATGTCGATCTGTTCAACGAGGTCGCCAAAGAGCTGGGCGTCAAGCTCGAATGGGTGTTGCTGCCCTGGGAAGGCGTGCTCCCGGGCCTGGAGGCCGGCAAGTTCGACATGGTGGGTGGCCCGGCGACGATCACCAAGGCCCGCATGGAGCGCTACCGCTTCTCGCCGCCGATTGCCGAGGCCACCGTGGCCCTGCTCAAGCGCAAGGGCGATGCCTCCATCATGAAGCCGGCCGATGTCTCCGGCAAATCGGTCGGTGCCGGCAAGGCCTCGGCACAGCTGGCGCAGATCAAGTCCTTTGGGGATACCTTGCCGGCCAAGGTCGATGCCCGCGAATACCCCGGCAACAACGAGGCCTACGCCGACCTCGCCGCCGGCCGCATCGTCGCCGTGGCGAACTCGATCACCAACATCGCCTACGTCGCGCAGCAGCGGCCTGACACCTTCGAAGTGGTCAAGCCCGCTTTCGGCCTGAAGAGCTACTTTGGCTACATCAGCCGCAAGGATGCTGATTCGGCCAAGCTGGCGAGTGCCGTCGACGCCGCGATCCTGAAAATAAAGGCCGATGGCCGACTGGCCAAGCTGCAGAAAAAATGGTTTGGCGATTCCTTCGAAACGCCCGATGCCGTGACCACGCCCAATATCTGAGCTTCATGGCCTCGTGATCGGCTTGCGCACCGCACCAAGGTGGGCAGCCGATCCCTATTTCATCCCACAAGAGTCCAATCATGTCCATCAAACTGTTCCTGTTGCTGGTGCAAGCCTGCGGCTGGACCATCGTGATCAGCGTTGTCTCCATCGTGCTCGGCCTGGCGCTGGGCACCGTTGTCTCGGCGGCCATGCTGTCCGGCCACCGCCTGCTGTCGCAGGCCGGGCGCACCTTTGTCAGCTTTTTCCGCGGCGCGCCGCTGCTGGTGCAACTGCTGCTGATCTACAACCTGCTGCCTGCGCTGGGCTTGAACGTGCCCAGCATGGTGGCGGCCATTGTCGGTTTGTCGCTGTGCACGGCCGCCTACCAGGCCGAGAACCTGCGCGGCGGTTTCGCCAGTGTGCCGCGCGGCCTGCTGGAAGCCGCCGACATGCTGGGCCTGACACCCCTGCAGCAGTTCTGGCGCATACGCGCGCCCATCGCCCTGCGCATGACCTTGCCCGCGCTCACGAATGAGGCGATCATGATTCTGAAGGCTTCCTCGCTGGTGTCGGTGGTGGGCGTGATTGAACTCACCCGCATGGCGCAGGACCTGTCTGCCAGCACCTTCAAGCCGCTGCCGCTGTTTGCCGCGGCGGCGCTGCTTTACCTGGTGATCAATGGCCTTGTCGCCACTGGCGCGCAGGCGCTGGAGCGCTCGTTCCGCTGGGGAGGCAAGGCATGAAGTTCGATCTAGACCTGATTGTCTCGCTGGCCCCCGAACTGCTGCGGGCCGCCGGCCTGACGCTGACGACCTGGCTGGGTGGCGCGCTGGCGGCCCTGCTGCTGGGTTTCGCCGTCGCCCTCGGCCGGCGCTACGGGCCCCGCTTGCTTGATTCGGCGCTGCGCGCCTATGTCGAGGTGATACGCGGCACGCCCTTTCTGATCCAGCTCTTCCTGCTTTACTACGGTGGGCCGTTCATCGGCCTGTCGCTGGATCCGGTGCCGGCCGGCCTGCTCGGGCTCGCGGTGTATGGCGCGGCCTACTTCAGCGAGATTTTCCGCGCCGGCTTCGAGTCCGTGCCACATGGTCATGTCGAGGCCGGAGAATGCCTGGGGCTGGACCGGGCCCAGATCGTCAAGCGTATCCTGATACCCGAGATGACCATGCTGGTGCTGCCGCCCACCGTCAACATGCTGATCGTGCTGCTGAAGGAAACGGCAGTGCTGTCCATCATCACCGTGCCCGAACTGACCTTCCAGATCAGTGCGATTGGCTCGGAGAAATATGCCTTCGTCGAGGCCATGTTCCTGCTGGCCTGCTTTTATTGGGGGCTGGTCGAGCTCTGCGGCAGGCTGGGCCGGACGGCCGAGGCAAGACTTTCCAGATTCAGATTTGCAAACACATGAACAACGCACTCACCACTCCTTCTCTCGCAAGCCCGGCGTCGGCCACCACGCTTCGCTCGCGACCTGCAGCCGCTATTCAAGAGAACGTCATGACGACACACGCCATTTCGGTGAAAGGACTCAGCAAGCGCTTCGGCCAGACCGAGGTGCTGCACGGCATCGACCTTGACATCGAGGCGGGCCAGGTCACCTGCCTGATCGGCCCGTCGGGTTCGGGCAAGAGCACGCTGCTGCGCTGCATGGCCTTTCTCGAGGAGGCCACCACCGGCACGATCATGATCAACGGCCAGCCGCTGGGCTTCTCGCAGGACGCCAGCGGCCAGCGGGTGCGCCTGAGCGCGGAGCGCATCCGCGAAGTGCGCTCGCAAATTGGCATGTGCTTTCAGCAGTTCAACCTGTGGCCGCACATGACGGCACTGGGCAATGTCAGCGAGGCGCTGAAAACGGTGCGCAAGCTGTCACGCGCCGAGGCCGAGGAACGCGCCATGGTGCAGCTGAAAAAGGTCGGTCTCGAGGCCCGGGCGGGTCATTACCCGTCGCAACTCTCGGGCGGCCAGCAGCAGCGTGTCGCGATTGCGCGTGCGCTCGCGCTGGAGCCCAAGATCATGCTGTTCGATGAGCCGACCTCCTCGCTGGACCCGGAACTCACCGGCGAGGTGCTCAACGTGATGCGTGCACTCGCCGCCGACGGCATGACCATGGTGGTGGTCTCGCATGAAATCGGTTTTGCCGCATCGGTGGGAAGCAAGATCGCCTTCCTCGACCATGGCAAACTCTTGCTTGAAGGCAATCCGCAACAGGTCTTCGGCAAGCCGCGCCACCCACGCCTGGACCAGTTCCTCGACACCTACCTTGACCGCGGCGCAGCCATGCTGGTCTGAGCAGGCGAGGGAGCGGACGGGCACTTTTCATCAGTCATTAACAGGAGTCAGGGATGTCAATCGATCTTGGGCCGCGTTCCAGCGCGCTGTACCACCGCCTGGCTCCATGCCTGGACCGCGGCTAGGCGATACTGTGCTGATGCCCAACAACAGCAAGCCCACCCGATCAGCGGGCGTTCCTGCGGCCGTGGCCAAGGTGCCGCCCATCAAGGCTGCAGCGCCCATCTCGCTGCACCAGCGGATTCTGACCGACATCGAGCAGCGCATCCTCAGCGGCAAATGGCCGCCGGGATACCGCATTCCGTCCGAGCACGAGCTCACCGATGAGTACCAATGCTCCCGCATGACGGTCAACAAGGTGCTGACGCAACTGGCGCGCGCCAGCATGATTGAGCGGCGACGCAAGGCAGGCAGCTTCGTGATGCGCTCGCAATCGCGCTCGGCCGTGCTCGAAATCCAGGACATTCGCGCCGAGGTGATGGCGCTCGGGCTGGCTTATCGCTATGACATCGTCGAGTGCAAGAAACGCCGCAGTCAACGCGCCGACATCGAGATGCTGGAGCTTGATGAGCCCGGGGCTGTGCTCGAATTGCGCACCTTGCATTACGCCGGCCAACGGCCGTTTTGCCTCGAACATCGACTCATCAACCTCTCGACGGTGCCGGGTGCTGCGGGCGAAAGCTTCGCCGAGGAGGCGCCTGGTGCCTGGCTGGTCAAGCATGTGCCCTGGACTTCGGCCGAACACCGCATTCGCGCGGGGGCCGCCGATGCGGAAACCGGACCCGTGCTCAAAGTGCGGCGCGGCACGCCATGCCTGATGGTTGAGCGCCGTACCTGGACTGGCGGCAAACCGGTCACGTTTGTGCGCCTGACCTATCCCGGCGAAGGCCATGAACTGGTCGCGCGCTTCTCGCCGACGACGGCGCTGAGCGGAAGCGGCGGCGCCGTTTGATTTTTTCCTTTCTCAGGATCTGGATGGCCGGCGGCCCGCCCCGGCCTTGAGTGGGGGCAGCGCAATCGCGCCTGATGAAATCCGGGCCTGCCTTCGCCCGGCGGCCAGCACCCACTGCTGGAACTCATGGCCAAAAGGCTTGGTCAGAGCGGCCCGGTCCCAGGCCAGAAAATAGGGTTGGGACAGCTGCAGGCGGTGGTCAAGGGGCAGCACCAGCCGGCCCTCGGCCAGGTCGCCGCCAATCATCGACATGTGCGCCAGCACCAGGCCCCGGCCGGCCAATGCGGCGTCTATGGCCGTGCTCGACAGGGAAAACGTCAGCGAGCTGCTCACGGCACGGTCGGCAACCCCGACGCTGCGCGCCCAGTCGGACCAGTCCGGTGGCGGCTGATGGACAGTTTCCCAGGCGATGCCAATCAGCGGCAACTTCAGGATGTCCGTGGGCGTGCGCACCGGCCTGTGCCTCAGCAAGTCCGGTGAGCAGGCGGGAACGACCCAATCGGTGAACAGTTCGACATGGTGCGCATGGTGGCGCGATTGCTGGCCGTAGGAAATCCGGAAGTCGGTGTCGCCGCTCTGCAGGTCGGGCTCGCTCTCGGCGCCTATCAGGCGCAGCCTGGAGGCCGCATGCGCCGCCTGCCAGTCGAACAGCAGGGGGCCCAGCCATTTGCTGGCCACCGAAGACAGGCAGCTCACCACCAGGCCGCTTTCGGTGCGCAGCCGCCACAGCTTTTGCTGCGCGGCGCGCAAGCGATCGAAAGCCGAGGCCAGTTCCTTGTAGTAAAGCCGTCCCCAGGTGGACAGCTCCATGCCCTTGCCGCGGCGCTCGAAGAGCTGCAGCTCCAGCAGTTCCTCGATCTTGCGAATTTGCTGACTGACCGCGCCGGCGGAGACGCCCAGTTCCTGCGCCGCAGCCATCACGCTTCCGCTGCGCGCCACGGCCTCGAAGACTTGCAGGGCGCGCAGGGGCGGCAGTTGTAGCGGTGGAAAGGAGGGGCTGTGGGGCATGGCGGCAAGGACTTGTTCGAAGGGTCTTGAGTTTAGCTTTTCTAAAGAAGATTGCAGATCAATTCGCTTGTTTGGCGGATGGCCTTTCGCTATGGTGTGAAGCATTGCCATCGACTTCACTTGAGAGGAAAAACAGCATGTTTCTGCGCAATGCCTGGTATGTCGCCGCCACCGAGAACGAAGTTGCCGAGCAGCTTGTTCCCAGCAAAATTCTGGGCGAAAACATCGTGCTCTACCGCAAGACCGACGGGCGGGTCGCCGCACTGGAAGACGCTTGCCCGCACCGCAAGCTGCCCCTGTCCATGGGGCGCATCAAGGGCGATCAGGTCGAGTGCGGCTACCACGGCATGATGTTCGATTGCTCGGGCACCTGCACGCGCGCGCCCGCCACCGATCGCCCGCCCAGCACGGCACGGGTGCGCTCCTATCCGATAGAGGCGCGTTATGGCCTGCTGTGGATATGGATGGGCGAGGCAGCGCAGGCCGACCCGTCGAAGATCTTCGCGGTCGAGCACTGGGGCGATCCGGCCTGGGGCCTGAACCAGGGCGATGGCATGGCCATCCACTGCAACTACCAGTACATGACCGACAACCTGCTGGACCCGACGCATGTCGCCTGGGTGCATCAGAGTTCCTTCGCCAATTCGGCCTGTGAAGACACGCCGCTGGAAACCACCGTGGCCGATAACGGCGTCACGGTATGGCGCTGGATGCATGACGTGGAGCCGGCGCCGTTTTATGCCCCCTTCCTGAAGTTCTCCGGCCGTTGCGACCGCAAGCAGCAGTACGAGGTGCGCTACCCCAGCCATGCGCTCATCAAGGCCATCTTCACGCCGGCCGGCATGGGCGGTGAGGGCAAGCCGCCGCACCGGGATGTGTTCATCATGGACAGCTACAACTTCATGACACCCGTCGACGAAAACACCACCAGGTACTACTGGTTCCAGATGCGCAACTTTGCCCCCGGCGACGCCGAGGTATCGCGCCAGTTCGCCACCTCGGTACGGACCGCGTTCGAGGAAGACCGCGTCATCCTGCAAGCCGTGCACAAGGGCCTGGCCGAAAAGACCACGCCCAATATCGATCTCAAGATCGACGCCGGGCCGCTGCGCTTTCG
>CAZWDK010000128.1:0-9185 GCA_964633095.1 uncultured Polaromonas sp.
CCTCCTGGGCGCTCATGGCGCGGCCGGTGAACAGCAGCTCCGAGGCGCGGCCCTGACCGATCAGGCGCGGCAGCAGCGCGCAGGCGCCCATGTCGGCACCGGCCAGGCCCACGCGGGTGAACAAAAAGGCGGTCTTGGCCTGCGCCGTGCCCAGACGCAGGTCGGCGGCCAGCGCCATCATGGCACCGGCGCCGGCGCAAATGCCGTCAATCGCCGCCACGATGGGCTGCGGGCACAAGCGCATGGCCTTGATCAGGTCGCCGGTCATGCGGGTGAACTCCAGCAGCTCGGGCATGCTCATTTTGGTCAGCGGGCCGATGATTTCATGCACATCGCCGCCCGAACAGAAGTTGCCGCCGGCGCCGGTGAGCACGATGGCTTTGACATCGGTGGCGCCGTTCAGCGCGCGGAACAGGTCGCGCAACTCGGCATAGGAGTCAAAGGTCAGCGGATTCTTGCGCTCGGGGCGGTTCAGCGTCAGCGTGGCCACGCCGGCGTCAAACGCGTAGGCGAAGTGCCTGGCTTGGTGGCCGGCCAGCGCATTGAATTGCGCGTGCATGGGGTTGGTGGGGCTGATGTAGTGCTTCATGCGGTCTCCAGTTTGTTGTCGTTTTGCTGCATTTGGTGGTGCTTGACCTTGCCCAGCAGCTTGTGCAGTGACTCCACCTCGCGCGAGGACAGGCTTTCAAAGGCCGCCACAATCCAGGCCTCGTGCTGGCGCGCCATCTCGTCGAACAGCTTGCGGCCGCGCGGCGTCAGGCGTACGCGGTAGGCGCGGCGGTCGCCTTCCACCTCCACGCGCTCCACCAGCCCTTCGGTGACCAGCTGGTCGGTGATGCCGGTGACGTTGCCGCCGGTGACCATCATGCGGCGCGACAGCTCGTTCATCTTCAGGCCTTCGGTACTGCGCTGCAGCTGCGCCATCAGGTCAAAACGCGGCAAGGTGGTGTCGAACTGCTCGCGCAGCTGGCTACGCACCTGCTTTTCCACCAGCTGGGTGCAGGTCAGCAGCCGCAGCCAGAGCCGCAGTGCCTCGGGGTGTTCGCTGTGGCCTCTGGCTTCCAGGTCCATGCTTTCTCTCCTGTCTGTTTGCTATTTATTTGATAGCTGATTGTGCTCGAGCCGACTGGGCTGCAAGCTCTTTTTGCTTTGAAAGTTCGCGGTAAAGCTGGTCGCGGCCGCTGAGGTACTGTTTGGGCCAGTCCACGGTCCGGCTTTGCAGCTTGGCGGCCTCGTGCAGCGTCCAGGCCGGGTCGGCCAGGTGCGGCCGGGCCAGGGCGCACAGGTCGGCCCGGCCGGCGGCAATGATGCTGTTGACATGGTCGACTTCGGAAATCGCGCCCACCGCAATGGTCTTGATGCCGACCTCGTTGCGGATGCGGTCGGCGAACGGCGTCTGGTACATGCGGCCGTAGACCGGTTTGGCCTGGCGCGTGGTCTGGCCCGAGGACACGTCGATCACATCGCAGCCCGCCTCCTTGAACAGCCGGGCCACCACGATCGCGTCGTCGGGCGTGTTGCCGCCCGGCGCCCAGTCGTGCGCGGAAATGCGCACGCTCATGGGCAGCTGTGCGGGCCAGACCGCGCGCATGGCGCGAAACACCTCCAGCGGGTAGCGGCAGCGGTTCTCGATGCTGCCGCCGTACTCGTCGCTGCGCAGATTGGTCAGCGGCGTGATGAAGGCCGACAGCAGGTAGCCGTGCGCGCAGTGCAGCTCCAGCCAGTCGAAGCCGGCGGCGGCGGCGCGCCGGGTGGCGTCCACGAACTGCTGCTTGACCGCTTCCATGTGGCTGTGCGTCATGGCCTGCGGCGTCTGGTTGCGCTCGCCATAGGGCACGGCGCTGGCCGACATCACCGGCCAGTTTGCATGCGGCCCGCCGGCGGGCAGCGGTTCGTCCATCTCTTCCCAGCCCACCTGGGTCGAGCCCTTGGGCCCGCTGTGGCCGAGCTGCATGCCGATCTTGGCCGTGCTCTGGCCGTGCACGAAATCCACAATCCGCTTGAAGGCCGCCGTTTGCTCGTCGTTCCACAGTCCGGTGCAGGCCGGCGTGATGCGGCCCTCGGGATTCGGGCTGGTCATCTCCACCATCACCATGGCCGCGCCGCCGAGCGCGCGCGCGCCCAGGTGCACCAGGTGGAAGTCCTGCGGCACGCCGGCTATGGCGCTGTAGGTCGCCATCGGCGAGCAGACAATGCGGTTCTTCAGCTCGATGCCGCGCACCTTGAACGGCGTCAGCATGGGCGGCACCACCGGGCCGCCCGAGAGCCAGGCTTCATAGCCTTCCAGCCATTGCGCGTCGCGCAGGCGCAGGTTTTCGTGGCTGATGCGCTGCGAGCGGGTCAGCAGCGAGTAGACGAACTGCTCGATCTGCATGCCGCTGTAGCGGTTGACGTTCTCGAACCACTCGGTCGAGTTGCGCGCCGCGTTCTGGATCTTCAGCACCTCGACGCCGCGCCGCGCCTCATAGGCCTGCAGCACCTGGTCCATGGCGTGGCCGCTGCCAAACTCGTTGGCCAGGTCGATCGCGTCTTCCAGCGCCAGCTTGGTGCCGCTGCCGATCGAGAAATGCGCGGTGTGGGCCGCGTCGCCCATCAGCACGATGGGCACGCGTTTACTGTTGATGGTTTCGTGGTGCACCCAGCGCTGGCAGACCACACGCGGAAAACGGATCCAGATCGCCGAGCCGCGCAGATGGGTGGCATTGTTCATCAGGGCATTGCCGTCCAGGTATTTGGCAAACAGCCGCTCGCAAAAGGCAATGCCATCCTGCTGGCTCATCTGGTCCAGGCCATGCGCCTTCCAGACGGCCTCGGGGGTCTCGACGATGAAGGTCGAGGTGTTGTCGTCAAACTTGTAGGCATGGCCGGCAAACCAGCCATGCTCGGTTTGCTCAAAGGCAAAGGTGAAGGCGTCAAAGGTCTTGCGCGTGCCCAGCCAGACAAAACGGCAGGCGCGCAGCTCGACATCGGGCTGGAAGGTGTCCGCGTAGCGGTTGCGGACGCGGCTGTTCAGGCCGTCGCTGGCCACCACCAGGTCGGCCTGGTATTGCGCGGCGATGGCCTGGTCGTCCTGCACGTCGGTTTCAAACACCAGTTCCACGCCCAGCGCCAGGCAGCGCTCCTGCAGGATGTTGAGCAGGCGCTTGCGGCCAATGCCGCAAAAGCCGTGGCCGCCCGAGCGCACGCTGCGGCCCTTGAAAAACACCTCGACGTCGTCCCAGTGGTTGAAGGCATCGCCAATCAGCTGCGCGCTGACCGGGTCGGCCACGCGCAGATTGCCCAGGGTCTGGTCCGACAGCACCACGCCCCAGCCAAAGGTGTCAAACGGCCGGTTGCGTTCGACCACGGTCACCTGGTGAGCCGGGTTTTGCAGCTTCATCAGCAGGGCGAAATACAAACCGGCGGGGCCACCGCCCAGGCAAAGGATGTGCATGAGATGCGTACTCCGTGGATTGATCTGGCCTTAATTGTTTAGGTTTAAACTAAATTCGTCAAGCGGATATTTACCGGGGGGCGAAAACAGCGCTTTGCGGGCAATGGACAAGGCGGGCCGGACGGGCTGCCGGCCCCGGCCTCAAGGGGCCTGGAAACCGGCTGCCCGGTAGGTGAGCACCAGCGTATCGCGAAAGCCGGTCTCGGCCGCGCCATCGGCCGGCAGGATCGGCGTGGTTTCGTGAATCACGCGGGCGTCGTCCAGCAGCAGGGCGGTCAGCGGCTCCTGCATGACAAAGCGCACGCCGTGAGGGCCGTTGGCGTCAAAGACACGGGTCTCGCCGCCCTTGACGCCATGCCGTGCCACCATCAGCACCACCACAAAGTCCACGCCATCGCGGTGCGCCCCCTCCGGCGTGGGCCGGCCCACGCCGCCGGCGGTGTCGATGCGGAACTGGTGGGCCTCGATGTGCCAGCGTGGCACCGGCTGGACCTGGGCAAACAAACGCCCCAGGCTGGCCAGCAGCTCGGTCCAGGCGGGCGCCTGGGCCACGGCCGGCTCGACCGGGTCAAACCAGCGTTCGAAGCCGCCGTGCAGGGCGTTGTAGTCGGTCGGCTGCCAGTGGGCCCGGTGCGGCGTCTGGCTGAGCGTGCCGTCGGCCAGCTCCTGGATAAAACAGGCATGGCGGCGCTTGCGGTAATGCCCGCCGTCCTTGAGGTGGGCATCGGGCGGCAGCCGGTTCCAGGAGTCGGTCAGCTGCATCCAGCCCTGCGCCCACTGCGGGGGCAGTTGCAGGCTGGTGGCAAAGTCTGCCGGCAAGAGCAGGCTCAGGCCGTCCTGGCGCAGCGCCTGGTCGGCCGGTTTTTGAACGGTGGCGATATTGAACATGCTGTCTATTTTGCTTGACCCGCCAGTCCTTTGCCGGACGCCCCGCGCAAGATCCGGCCGGAGCTGAAAAAATAGCTGGGCAAGACCTGCTGACAGCTCGCAAAAATCGACTCACAATGAATGGCATGTCAATAATCGGAGAGGGGCTTTTCATGCTGTACAAATTCAAATCAAAAGACACCGGCGACCTGATCATGCTGGAGGTCAACGGCCGCCGCGTGCTTGAAATCATTGGCAAGGATGCCGGGCCCAAAGGCATCATCCTGCCGGAGCAGATGCCGGCCGCCATCAAGGCGCTGCAAGATGCCATGGTGCAGGAAGAGTCCGATGAAGAAGCCGAAAGCCCGATTGACGGGCTGAGCCTGCGCCAGCGCGCCAGGCCTTTTGTTGAAATGCTGGAGCAGAACTACAAGTCCGGCCATGAGGTGGTCTGGGGCGTCTGAATTCGCCCGGCGCCCTCCCAAAAACGCCGGCGCTGCCCGACGTTCAATCCACCTTGGCGCCCGACACCTTGACCACCTGGGCCCATTTCCGGTGCTCGGCATTGATGAAGGCGGTGAACTGCTGCGGGCTGTTGCCACCGGGAATGGCGCCCTGCGCCTGCAGCTTTTCCTTGATGGCCGGCGTGTTCAGCGACTTGGCGACTTCCTGCTGAATGCGGTTGACGATGTCGGGCGCGGTGCCCGCCGGGGCCAGCAGGCCAAACCATGAGCTGGCATCAAAGCCCTTCAGCGCGGGGCCGCCGGCCTCCGCCACCGTGGGCGTATCGGGCAGGGCCGCAGACCGCTGGGCACTGGTCACGGCGAAGGCCTTGAGCTTGCCGGACTTGATCTGCGGCAAGGCCGAGGGCAGGTTGTCAAACATCACATCCACATTGCCGCCTACCAGGTCCAGCATGGCCGGGCCGGAGCCGCGGTAAGGAATGTGCGGCATGAATGTTCCGGTCATGCTTTTGAACAGCTCCCCCGCCAGATGAATCGACGTGCCGTTGCCACTGGATGCCATGCTCAACTTTCCGGGATTGGCTTTGGCGTACCTGACGAAATCGGCGACGTTGTGGATGTTCAGTGAGGCTGCCTTGTCTGCGTTCATGACCATGACGTTGGGAACGCCCGCCACCAGCGTGATGGGTGCGAAATCCTTTTGCGAGTCAAACGGCATCTTGCTGTAAAGCGCCTTGTTGATGCTGTGCGTACCTACCGTTCCCATCAGCAGCGTGTAGCCGTCGGCAGGTGATTTGGCCACCACATCGGCGCCAATGTTGCCGCCGGCGCCGGCGCGGTTCTCGACCACAAAGGGCTGGCCAAAGGCCTTGGCGAGTTCGGGCGCCATTGCGCGGGCCAGGATGTCGGTGGTGCCGCCGGGGGCAAAGGGCACCACGATCCTGACCGGCTTGCTCGGCCAGGGGCTTTGCGCGGCAGCTGTGCCTGCTATCAAAATGGTGGCGGCAAGCGCACGCGCAATATGGGCTGCGATGCTGTTTGACTTGAGGAAGTAATTCAAGTGGGGCTCCGGTGGGTTGGCGGGCAGCGGGCTGTGCGGGTCCCGGCAAAGATAGCGCGCCCCTGCGTCGGGCTCAAGAGGGTTAAACCCGGCATGAAAAAAGCCGCCGGGCGGATGGCCGGGCGGCTTGGGCTGAGATGGTCGCGGTTTAGTCGGCGAACTTGCCGGCGGCTTCGATCACGGGTTTGAGTTTGGCGATCTCGGCCGTCACGAAGGCCTTGTGGGCGACGGGCTCAACCCGCTTGTCGGTCACCACCACGGCGCCAAGCCCCTCCTGCCTCTTGATGAAGTCGGGGTCTTTCAAGGCCACCTTGAGTGCCGCGTTGAGCTGGGCCAGCGCCGCCGGTGGCGTGCCCTTGGGCGCATACAGGCCATGCCAGATCGTCAGCTCGAAGCCCTTCAGGCCCATTTCCTGCAGCGTGGGGTAGTCCTTGAGCAGCTTGTTGTTGGACAGCGGCTTGGCGGTGGTCACGGCAAAGGCCTTGACCCGGCCGGCCTCGATCTGGCCGGTGGTGTTGGTGGTCTGGTCGCACATCATGTCGACCTGGCCGCCGACCAGCGCATTCATGGCCGGTGCCGTGCCGCCGAACGGAATGGTGGTCATGGCTTCGTTGGCCTTGATGGCCGATTGCCACATCAGACCGCACAGGTGCGAGGCGGAACCCAGGCCCGCATGGGCGATATTGAGCTTGCCGGCGTTGGCCTTGATGTAGTTTTCAAAATCGCGGTAGCTATTGGCGGTCAGCTGGGGCTTGCCAATAATGGTCATGGGCACTTCATTGATCATGCCGAGGTATTCGAAGTCTTCCAGCGGCTTGTACGACAGCTTGCGGTACAGGCCGGGTGCTGCGGCCATGCCGATATGGTGCAGCAGCAGGGTGTGGCCGTCGGGTGCGGCCTTGGCGACCTTGGCCGCGCCAATCGTGCCGCCGGCGCCATTGACGTTTTCCACCACAAAGGTGGCGCCGCCGCCCATGGACTTGCGCATGGCTTCGGCCAGGTCGCGGGCGACGCGGTCGGTCGGGCCGCCGGCTGCAAAAGGAACGACAAAGGTGATGGGCTTGGAGCCGGGAAAGGTTTGCGCGTTGGCAAGGATGGCCGTGACTGCGGCGGCCAAGACTAGCAGGCGTTTCATGTGTGACTCCTTGTGGTTAGGCCCTGAAGTTTACGGGCGCAAACCGCGTCCACACATCGCGGGAACTACGTAAGGACAATTCCCTTTCGTCGCCTGTTTTACTGGTAGCTCCTGCCGTCTTCAATCACCTTGCCGTCGTTGGGCAGGCTGCCGGGGGCCAGCAGTTGCACCGTGCCGCGCAGCTTGGTGACATCGCGGATGGCGTCGCCGATGCGCTGCGCCAGCCCGGCCTGAAGCGAGGCCGTCTCGACCTGGAAGGTCATGCTGTCATTGGCCATCTCGCCGCTGACCACCAGCCTGGCCTTGAGCACCTCGGGAAAGCGCCGCGCGATGTCGGCCACCTGGCCCGGATGCACAAACATGCCGCGGACCTTGGCGGTCTGGTCGGCACGGCCCATCCAGCCCTTGATGCGCGTATTGCTGCGTCCGGTCGGGCAGCTGCCCGGCAGCACCGCCGACAAATCGCCGGTGCCAAAACGGATCAGCGGGTAGTCCGGGTTCAAGGTGGTCACCACCAGCTCGCCGACCTCGCCGTCGGCCACCGGATCGCCGGTGCCGGGGCGCACGATTTCCACGATCACGCCCTCATCCAGCACCAGGCCTTCACGCGCTTCGGTTTCGTAGGCAATCAGGCCCAGGTCGGCCGAGGCATAACACTGGTAGCCGCTTATGCCGCGTTCGGCCAGCCAGTCGCGCAGGCTGGGCGGAAAAGCCTCGGCCGAGACCAGGGCCTTGGTGACGCTGGGCAGGGCCACGCCCATCTCGGCCGCCTTGTCGACGATGATTCTCAGAAAACTCGGCGTGCCGATATAGCCTGCCGGTTTCAATTCGGCCATGGCCTGCACCTGTTGTTCGGTCTGCCCGGTGCCGCCCGGAAACACCGTGCAGCCCAGGGCATGGGCACCGCTTTCCATCATGGAGCCGGCCGGCACAAAGTGGTAGCTAAAGCAGTTGTGGATCAGCTCGCCGGGGCGAAAGCCGGCGGCAAACAGGGCGCGTGCCAGGCGCCAGTAGTCCTTGCGTGTGCCTTCGGGCTCGTAAATCGTGCCGGGGCTGGCAAACACATGGGGCATCTGGGCGCCGTAACGCAGTGCGCTGAAGCCACCAAACGGGTCCTTGGCATCGCCTGACTGGCGCAGTGCCTGCTGGCGCTCCAGCAGCTCATGCTTGCGCGTCACGGGCAGGCGCGCCAGCGCAGCGCGCGAGGTGATGGCGCCGCTGTCCACGCCCTTGAGCAGGGTGGCGAAGGCGGGTGCATGCGCTTGCGCGTGGGCAATTTGCCGCGGCAGGGCGGCTAGCAGGGCGGCCTCGCGCTCGGCGGGTGAACGGGTTTCCAGGGAGTCAAAAAATGCGCTCATGGCTGCGTTCCTCGACACCTTCAAGCCAGCCAGCGCTTGCGGCGCTTGTAGCTTTTCACATCCTTGAAGCTCTTGCGCTCGCCGCCGCCCACGCCCAGGTAAAACTCTTTCACGTCCTCGTTGCTGGCCAGCTCGCCGGCGGCACCGTCCATCACCACCCGGCCGCTTTCCATGATGTAGCCGTAGTCGGCGTATTTCAGGGCCATGTTGGTGTTTTGCTCGGCCAGCAAAAAGGTGACTTTTTCTTTCTGGTTCAGGTCCTGCACGATGTTGAACACCTCTTCCACAATCTGCGGCGCCAAGCCCATGGAGGGCTCGTCCAGCAACACCATGCTGGGGTTGGCCATGAGGGCGCGGCCAATCGCGCACATCTGCTGCTCGCCGCCCGAGGTATACGCCGCCTGCGACGTGCGCCGGGTTTTCAGGCGCGGAAAGTAGTTGTAGACCTTCTCCAGGTTGGCGGCGACTTCGGCCTTGCTGCTGCGGGTATAGGAGCCGGTCAGCAGGTTTTCCTCGATGGTCAGGTGGGCAAAGCAGTGCCGGCCTTCCATGACCTGCACCACGCCGCGCTGCACCAGGTCGGCCGGCGACAGGTTTTCGATGCGCTCGCCGCGCAGTTCGATCGAGCCTTTGGTCACCTCGCCACGCTCACCCTTGAGCAGGTTGGAGATGGCGCGCAGCGTGGTGGTTTTTCCTGCGCCATTGCCGCCCAGAATGGCCACGATGCGGCCTTCGGGCACCTGCAGGGAAACGCCCTTGAGCACGAGGATCACATGGTTGTAGATGACCTCGATGCCGTTGACGTTGAGAACGATGTTTGAATCAGTCATTTGTGTGTATCCGTTTGAACCAACTGAAAGACCAGCAC
>CAZWDK010000129.1:0-9168 GCA_964633095.1 uncultured Polaromonas sp.
CCGCAATGCTGCCGGCCAGCGTGGCCTGCATGCCACCGGCCATCAGCATCGCGAGCACGTCGCGTCGGTTGGCGCCGCGTTGCAGCGCGTTCATCACGCGGGTGCTTTCCTGGGGGCCGATCAGGGCTTGCAGCTTCGTGCTCTCGTTCATGGCGGATCTCCTGGGGTGGTAGGGTGAAACAAGGTGACGGGAGGGTTCAGGACAGCTTGTCCTTGAGCCGGTAATAAAGGCCGATAGCCGGCAGAAACCAGGGCGGGCCAAAATGCCCGGGAATCGCCGGCCAGCGCCGGTCGCGCCAGGGATTGGCCGACGCATCGCCGGCCATCACACGGGCCATGCAATCGCCCATGTGCACCGACATCTGCGTGCCATGGCCGCTGTAGCCCATCGAGTAGTAGAGCCCGTTGTGCTCGCCCGCATGCGGCAGGCGGTCCTGCGTCATGTCGACCAGGCCGCCCCAGCAGTAGTCAAGGCGCACGGCGCCCAGCTGCGGGAACATCTGCGCCAGCGCCTGCTGCAGGACCCTGCCGCTCTTGGCGTCGGACTGCGGGCTGGAGATCGCGAAACGCGCGCGCCCGCCGAACACCAGCCGATCATCCGGTGTGAGCCGGAAGTAGTTGTGGAGGTTGGCCGTCGTCGTGTAGGTGCGGCGGCCCGACAGGAGATGCTGCGCGCGGGCGCGTCCGAGCGGCTCGGTCGTGACGATGAAGCTGCCGATCGGCACGATGCGCCGGCGCCAGAAACCAAAACTGCCGTAATTGCCGTGTCGCGTGGCACCGGTGGCCACCAGCACCTGGTCGGCCTCGATCACACCGCGCGCGGTGTGGACGCGGTGGGCATGACCGTTGTGGCTCACGCGCTCCAGCCGCATCGCGGGCGTGTGCGCATGGATGTGCGCACCCTGGCGGACGGCAGCTTGCGCCAGACCGGCAGCGAAGCGGCCCATGTGCATCTGGGCACTGCGTTTTTGCAGGAGGCCGCCGCAGAACTGGTCACTCTGCACTTCGCTGCGCACCTGCGCGGCATCGAGGAGTTCCACATCGGCATCTACCTCGCGGCGCAAACGGTCGAGACCACGCGCCAGCGTGTCGTAATGCGCGGGGCGTGAGGCCAGCTTGAGCTTGCCGTTGCGCTCGAAGTTGCAGTCAATGCTTTCCTCCCGCACCAGGCGGGCCACGGTGTCGACGGCGGCGTCGTAGGCACGGTACCAGGCGCTCGCGCGTTCGCTGCCCACGCGCTCGGCCAACTGGGCATAGTCGACCGCCAGGCCGTTGTTGACATGGCCGCCGTTGCGCCCTGAAGCTTCCTGCGCGACCCCACCGGCCTCGAGCACCTCCACCTGCGCGCCGCGCCTGGCCAGGGACAACGCCGCCGACAGGCCGGTGAAGCCACCGCCCACGACGACCACATCCGCACGTGTCGGCAAGGGTCTTTGCGTCGCCGTGAATGCCGGAGCCGTGTCGATCCAGTAAGAGTCGAGCTTCATGGGTAACTGTGGTCCGGGTTCAGAGGCCGACGACACCCGGCAGGCCGCCGATGTCGGGAATCTCGACGTAGTTGTAGGCGGGGTTGCCGGGGCCGTGGCCGCGGTTGACGAACACCTTGTTCTTGATGCCCAGGTCGTCGGCCGACATCAGGTCATAGCGCAGGCTGGACGAGACATGCAGGATGTCTTCGGGGCCGCAGCCGAGCTGATCCAGCATGTATTCGAAGGCCTGCAGGCGCGGCTTATAGGCCTGGGCCTGCTGGGCCGTGAAGACACGGTGGAACGGCGCGCCGAGCTTGTCGACGTTCTTGTGGATCTGGTCGTTGGAGGCGTTGGACAGAATCACCAGCGGAATCTTGTCGGCGATGCGCGACAGGCCGGCGGGCACATCGGCGTGGGGACCCCAGGTGGGAACGGCGTCGTAATACTGCTGGCCTTCGGCGTCGCTGCAGGCGATCTTCCACTTCTTGCACGTGCGGTGCAGCGCGTTTTTCAGCACCTCGGCATAGGGCTTCCAGGCGCCGAGCACCTCGTCGAAGCGGTAGGCGCTGAAATCGGCGATGAATTGCTCCATGCGCTCGGCGGGAATGCGGTCGGCGAACATGTCGCGCGCCATCTCCCCCATGCGGAACCGGGTCAGCGTGCCGTAGCAGTCGAAGGTGATGTATTTGGGGCGGAAGACCATGGCAGAAAATCCTTGATAGTCGGGTTGGAGAAAAGCCTGCAGGTCCGGCGGATGCCGCGCCGTCGCTGCCGTCATAACAATGTCATTGAACCATGTTGCGAAAGAATATTTACCGTGTATTGATGGGGATGCAAAGGGGAAAACTGTGGTTTTGACGGGCCCTGTCGGCATGGCGTGCGGTACGCACGCTTGCCGTGCGCCGCCGCACCTTATTGCGGCAGCGCAAAGTCCATGAGCACGCTTTTAAAGCGCAGGTTGGCCTCCACGGCCTGGCGACCCAGATCCTTGCCGATGCCCGATTGGTGGTAACCCCCGGTGGGGATGACGAAATCCGCACTGCGGCCATAGCGGTTGATCCAGACCGTGCCGGCCTCCATGCGCCGCATCGCGCGCATGGCCCGTCCGATGTCCGCCGTGTGCACGCCCGCGGCCAAGCCGTAGCTTTCGTGGCCGGCCAGCGCCAGGCCCTCCTCCTCGTCATCGAAGGTCTGCACCGTGAGCACGGGCCCAAAGATTTCCTCGCGCACGGCGGGGTTGTCGCTGCCAACGCCTTCCAGCAGGGTGGGCAGGTAATAGGCGCCGCCCTGGCGCGCGGCGGCAATGTCGGCCAGCGATCCGCCGCAGCGCACCGTGGCACCGGCCTGCCTGGCGCGGCCCACGATGTCGGCGATGCGCGCCGCCTGGGGAGCGGAGATGATGGGCGGCAGGGTCGCGGCGGCGTCCCAGGTCGGCCCCGGCCGGTAGCCCGCAAAACGGGCCGTGACGCGCTCGACCAATGACGCCGCAATGCCGCGCTGCACGATGAGACGCGAGCCCGCCACGCACACTTGGCCGGCGTTGCCCGCGATGGCACCGGCGATCAGGCCGGCCAGCCGGTCGATGTCGGGCGCGTCATCGAACACGAGCTGCGGGCTCTTGCCGCCCAGTTCCAGCGTCACGGGTTTTGGCCCGTGCAGCGCACAGGCAGCCATGATGGCCGCGCCGGTACGGGTCGAGCCGGTGAAGGTCATCTTCGCTATGCGCGGGTGGCGGCTCAGCGCATCGCCCGTGATGTGACCGTTGCCCTGCACCACATTGAAGATGCCGGGCGGCACACCCGCCCGCACGGCCAGTTCGGCCAGCCGCAGTGCGCTGAAGGGCGTGAGCTCCGAAGGCTTGAGCACCACCGCATTGCCGGCAGCCAGCGCCGCGCCGACTTTCCACGACACCATCACCAGCGGAAAATTCCAGGGCGTGATCGCACCCACCACGCCGTAGGGCTCGGCGAGCGTCATGCCCAGCTGTTCATGGCGCGTGGCGGCCACCTCGCCGCCGATCTTGTCGGCGTACTCGGCAAAAAAACGCAGTCCTTCGGCCGTGAACGGCACATCCCAGGCGATGACGTCGCGCACCGGCCGGGTCGAGCCCACGGCTTCCAGCGGCCCCAGGACGGCGCCATCGGCTTCCACGAGGTCGGCCCAGCGACGCAGCACGCGGGCGCGCTCGCGCGGGGGGCGGCGAGCCCAGTCGCTGCCGCGCCAGGCGGTCCAGGCGTTGTCCACGGCGCGGTCCACCATCGCGGCGTCGCCCAGTGGCATGTCGGCATAGGCCTGGCCGTCGGATGGCCGGCGCACCTCCATCAGGGATCCGGTGGCGGCTGGCGTCAGCACGCCGTGGATAAAGTGACCTGTGGGGACCGTGATCTGGACGGGGTCAAAAGATTGCATGGCAGGGCCTTGTTCTGGAGAAAATGAAAGCTGACTGATGCTAGACAGGATGGCGCAGCATTAGCTGCTGTAAGAGGCCCCGTCTGCGCAGCATGTTGCAAACGTGGCGGGCACCGCAGACGATCATCGCAAGTTGACGTGAGGTCCGTTGCGCAACAAGATTGTCCAATCCTCGCAGCCAGAATGCGGGAAAAGTATGCCCCTGTCCTTGATGATTCGGAGAACGTTTTGACCCTCGCCACCCAACCGCCGGAAACGGCCGTCGACGGCGTATTGCTGCGCCCCATGACCGCCGACGACTTGCCGGCAGCGCATGCGCTGTCCGCCCAGATTCATTGGCCGCACCGGCTCGTGGACTGGGAATTCGCGTTCTCTTTGGGCGGCGGCCTGGTCGCCGAGCGTGATGGCGCCCTGGTGGGCACGGCGATGCGCTGGCGCTGGGGTGCACAGCACGCCACCGTGGGCCTGGTGATCGTCGACGAGCGTTGCCGGGGACGACGCATCGGCCAGCGGCTGATGCTCGGCCTGCTCGATGGGCTGGATGGCCACAGTGTTCTGCTGCATGCCACGCCAGAGGGCCGCGGCCTGTATGAGCGGCTGGGCTTCACCGCCATCGGCGAAGTGCGTCAGCACCAGGGCCGGGCCGCGCACGCGCCGTTGGTTGCGCTCTCGCCTGGGGCACGGCTACGCCCCGCGAGCCGCCACGACGTCGAGCGCCTGATCTTGCTGGACAGTGCCGCCTGCGGCATGCGGCGCGACACGCTGGTGCGCCAGCTGCTGGATACCGGTGATGCCGTGATCCTCGACCGCGACGGCCAGGCCGAAGGCTTTGCCGTGCTGCGCCGCTTTGGCCGCGGCCAGGCGATCGGCCCGGTGGTTGCGCCTGATGCGGCCGGCGCGAAAGCGCTGATATCCCATTGGGTCAACCTCTGTGCCCGCAAGTTTGTGCGCATCGATGTGGACTTCGCCAGTGGCCTGACCGAGTGGCTCGAAACACTGGGCCTTCTGCGGGCCGGAGGACCGGCCATCATGGTACGCGGGCCAGCGCTGGAGCGCAGCCGGGACATGCGCCTGTTTGCCATCGTCAATCAAGCCTTGGGCTGAGGCCATGACCTTCCTCTACAAGGCCGACCCGGTCCGGGGTGCGCTGTGGGCACGGCTTTTCGCGCAGAAGGCGCCGCAACAGGTGTTTCGCCTCTGGCCCGACACCGGCGACACGAAGCAGGTGCGCTTTCTTGCCGCCTGGGAGCCACCGGCGGACATCGAACGTGTGTTCCCCAATCTGCAGGTGCTGTTTTCCACCGGTGCCGGCATCGACCAGTTCGACCTGAACGCGCTGCCGCCCCACCTGCCAGTGGTGCGCATGATCGAACCCGGTATCGTTGGCGGCATGGTCGAGTACGTGAGTTTCGCCGTGCTCGGCCTGCACCGTGACATGCCCGCTTACCAGCGCCAGCAGCGCCTCGCGCAATGGCGCCCGCTGCGGGGGCAGCCGGCCTCGCGCCGCCGCGTCGGCGTGCTCGGCCTGGGATCGCTCGGCCAGGCCGTGCTTGCCAGCTTGCGCGGCTTCGGCTTCGACTGCGCCGGCTGGAGCCGCTCACGCCACGAGGTCAACGGCGTGCAGTGCTTCGCGGGCGATGCCGAGCTTGCCGCCTTCCTGGCGCGCACCGACATCCTGGTGTGCCTGCTGCCGCTCACGCCGGCCACGCGCGGTGTGCTCAATGCCAGGCTGTTCGCGCAGTTGCCTCGCAACGCGGGACTGGTCCACGTCGGCCGCGGCCCGCACCTGGTGGAGGCTGACCTGCTGGCGGCGCTGGACAACGGCCAGATCGGCGATGCCGTGCTCGATGTCTGCGATCCCGAGCCGCTGCCGCGCGAGCATCCGTTCTGGCAGCACCCGCGCATCTGGCTCACGCCCCACATTGCGAGCATGACCGAGCCCGAGACGGCGGTGGAAGTGGTGCTGGAGAACTTGCGCCGCTTCGAGCGGGGCGAAGCGCTGCTGGGCCTGGTGGATCGCGCGCGCGGGTATTGAACGCCGCATGTTCTGCTGAACACGAACCGACAACGGCAGGCTGCTGCGCCAGGAGCGGCGAAAGCAGCAGCTATCACCTCGCATCCGAAACTACGATGGCTGCATCCGTCCACAAGACCCGCTGTAGCACCATGACCCACACCGACTCCCTGATCGCCCTCGACCGGGCTCACCTGATCCACCCCGTTGCGCCCTGGCGCAGGCACGAAGAGCGCGGCGTCACCGTGCTCGAATCAGGCCACGGCGCCTGGCTCAAAGACGCTGCCGGCAATAAACTGCTTGACGCCTTTGCCGGCCTGTGGTGCGTGAACGTCGGCTATGGCCAGGAAAGCGTGGTGCAGGCAGCGGCCGAGCAAATGCGCAAGCTGCCCTATGCCACGGGCTACTTTCATTTCGGCAGCGAGCCGGCCATCCGTCTCGCGGCCAAGCTCACCCAGATCGCGCCGCAGTCGCTCAAGCACGTCTACCTGACGCTCGGCGGCTCCGAGGCCGTGGACGCGGCCGTGCGGCTGATCGTGCAGTACTACAACTGCACCGGCCGGCCCGCAAAAAAACAGTTCATCTCGCTGGAGCGCGGCTACCACGGCTCGTCCTCCACCGGCGCCGGCCTCACGGCACTGCCGGTATTCCATCGCGGTTTCGACCTGCCACGGCCGGACCAGCACTACATTGCCTCGCCCTACCTGTATCGCGCCCCGGCAGGCAGCACGGCCCAGTCGGTGATCGACGCCTCGGTGGCGGCCCTGCGAACCAAGGTGGCGGCCCTGGGGGCAGACACCGTCGCCGCATTTTTCTGCGAACCGATCCAGGGTTCGGGCGGCGTGATCGTGCCGCCCAAGGGTTGGCTCAAGGCGATGGCGCAGGCCTGCAAGGAGCTGGACATCCTGTTCGTCGTCGATGAAGTCATCACCGGCTTCGGCCGCACCGGCCCCATGTTCGCCTGCCAGGCCGAAGGCGTGGAGCCCGACCTGATGACCGTCGCCAAAGGTCTCACGGCCGGCTACGCGCCCATGGGTGCGCTGCTGATGTCGGAGGCGGTGTATGCAGGCATCGCCGACGGTGCACCGGCCGGCGCGCCGATCGGCCACGGCGCCACGTACTCCGCGCACCCGGTCAGCGCGGCCATCGCGCTCGAAGTGCTGCGCATCTACGAAGAAGGCGGCATGCTGGCCCACGCACACGACGTGGCGCCCCATTTCGCAAGCGGGCTGGACGCACTGCTGGATCACCCGCTGGTGGGCGACGCGCGGCACCGGGGCCTGCTCGGCGCCCTGGAACTGGTGAGCGACAAGGCCAGCAAGCGCGGCTTCGACCCCGCGCTGGGCCTGGCCGACCGGCTGTTCGAGAGCGGCTACCGCCATGGTCTGGTGTTCCGCTCCTTTGGCGATCACATCCTCGGCTTTGCGCCGGCGCTGTGCTACACCGAGGACGAATTCGGGCAGTTGTTCGAGCGCCTGAAAAAGACGCTCGACGAGGTGCTGCAGGCACCGGACGTGCGGCGCGCGATGCGCTAGAGCCGTCGGGGGAACGGGCGCACAATACTCTCTCTCTCCCGATACGATTCAGACACCCTCATGACCGACAACTTCAAACTCGACCGTCTGGACATTCGCATCCTGTGCCAGCTGCAACAGAACGGCCGCATCTCCAACGTCGACCTGGCCGACACGGTCGGCCTGTCGCCCAGCCCCTGCCTGATTCGCGTCAAACGGCTCGAGAAGGCCGGCTACATCGCGGGCTATGGCGCGCAGCTTCGGCTGGAAAAGCTCGCCGACATGCTCACCGTGTTCACCGAAGTGACGCTCGCCGACCACCGGCGCGAGGACTTCGTGCGCTTCGAGCTGGCCATCCGCGAGATTGACGAGATCCTCGAATGCCACCTGGTCAGCGGCGGCTACGACTACCTGCTGAAGTTCATCACGCGCGGCGTCAACCATTACCAGAGCATCATCGAGGGCCTGCTGGAGCGCAACATCGGCATCGAGAAGTACTTCAGCTACATCGTCATCAAATCGCCCTTCATCAAACCCCACTACCCCATCGAGCGGATGATCACGCCGCCGGCCTGACACCGTTCACGCTTTCAAGACGACATGCCTTTTCCCGCTCCTACCCCTGCGCGCTTTGTGCGCCTGGCCGAGACCGGCCGCGACCCCATCCACCTGACCATCGACGGCACGCCGGCTTTGGCGCTCGAAGGCGACACGCTGCTCGTGGCCCTGCTCAGCCATGGCCGCCGGCTGCGCGACTCCGAGTTCGGCGACGGCATGCGTGCCGGCTTCTGCCTGATGGGCGCCTGCCAGGACTGCTGGGTGTGGGACGAGGGCGGGCGGCGCCTGCGCGCCTGTTCCACCCCGGCGCGGGAGGGCATGGCCATCGTCACGCGGGCACCGGAGGCGGCATGGCCCCAGCAACAATGAACCCGCGCATCGTCGTCGTCGGCGCGGGCCCGGCCGGTGTGCGCGCCGCGCAGGCGCTGGTGCAGGCCGGGGTACGCCCCATCGTCATCGACGAAGGCCGGCGCGACGGCGGCCAGATCTACCGGCGCCAGCCCGAGGGCTTCACGCGCAGCTACGGCACGCTCTACGGCAGCGAAGCCGCCAAGGCCCAGGCACTGCACGCCGATTTTGACGCACTGCGCCCGCAGATCGACTACCGCAGCGAGACCCTGGCCTGGAACCTGACGCACGGCGTGCTGCACACGCTGCGGGACGGCCAGGCCGACACGGTGCCCTTTGACGCCATCGTCATCTGCGCCGGCGCGACGGACCGGCTCATGCCCGTGCAGGGCTGGAACCTCGCGGGCTGCTACAGCCTGGGGGCGGCACAGATTGCACTCAAATCACAGGCCTGCGCGATCGGTTCGCGCGTGGTGTTCGCAGGCACCGGCCCCCTGCTGTACCTGGTCGCCGCGCAGTACCTGAAGGCGGGCGCCACCGTCGAGGCGGTGCTGGACACCTCGCCCGCGCTGCCGGCGCCGGCGGCGTTGCCCGGCCTGCCGGCACGCCCGGCCCTGTTGCCGGCGGGCCTTGGCCCGCCGGTTTCTATTTTCAAAGGGAACCCAGCTCAGATGAACATCTCTTCGTCTTCGGGAGTGCGTTCGGGCTGGCGGGTGCGTCCACCGAAGAATGTGCTGAACCCTGCAGTCAATCCAGCCACCAGGGCCGATACCTGCTTGATCGGGGCGATGACGGTCTCGTGGACGAGCTCGGTGGTGTCTTCCACTCGGTCCATAGTGCGGGTGGTGAGCTCGTC